>NZ_LJBR01000483.1 GCF_001282115.1 Streptomyces sp. NRRL B-24085
GTACTCGGGGTGGGCGTTGCCGGGGCCCACCTCGTCGGCCCACTTCGTGCGCAGCTCGTACGTCGAGCGGTTGGGGCCGCTGCTCCAGAACGCCTTGACAACGTTGCCGTCGGCGCCGGTGAGCCCGCCCCGGCCGTCGTAGCGGAGGTCGGCGGTGCCGCGTGCGGTGCCGGTCCTGTTGCCCACGACGGGTTCGGCGAGGTCGACCAGAAGCGTTCGGGGATCCCGCGGGTCCCGTTTCGCCGTGCCCAGGGGCCACTTGGCGCCGCCGATCACCGCCTGGAGGTGGTCGGTGAGGCCGGCCGGAGGCGCGGCAAGCGGTTGGGCGAAGTCGAGCTTCAGGGTGCGGCCGGTGCCGAGGACGGTGGTCGCGACCGGTCCGTCGTAGTCGTAGCCCTCGGGGAGCCGGAACGCGGACTGCGGGACCGCCTGCTTGCTGCCGCCGGGCTGGATCCAGCGCAGGTGGAGGTTGGAGCCGCCGTAGTGCTCGAAGTACTCGACCTTGATGTCGTAGGACTGTCCGGCCGTCAACTCGACCGGCTGCGCGGTCTGTTCGCGGTCCCAGTCGTCGACCCAGTGGTCGATGAGGAGCTGTCCGCCGAGCCACAGACGGAAGCCGTTGTCGCCGATGACGGAGAAGGTGTGGGGCCCGGACGCCGTCGGGACGAGCCTGCCGGTCCAGCGGGCGCTGACGTCGTCCGCGCGGCCGGTCGCGGCGGCGAGCCGGGGTTCGAGGTTGTCGAAGTCGAGGTTCGGTTCGAAGGTGGTGGCCTTCAGCTCGTGGAAGTCGAAGGCGCCGGGGGCGGACTGGGTCCAGTACTCGCCCTTGAGGCCGTGGGCCTCGACGGGGTCGTCGGCCAGGGCGGGCGCCGCGGTCAGGCCGGCGATCCCGAGGAGCGCGGCGAACAGTAACGCCAGCCGGCCTCTGAGGCGGGTGAGGTGCCTGCTGTGCATGGAAGCCTCCATAACAACGTTGTCATGGGCAGGAGTTGGCATGACAACACGGATTCGGCTTCCCGTCCAGGGACATGACAAGTCTGTCCGGGACGACCAGGTGTGCCACGAGGGCGACGCGATCCACGCCCCCGCGGGCCTGTCCGTGCGGGGGCGTGAGGGGGGCTGACCCGGCCGGGGTCTAGGACACGAGCTGCCCCTTCCCGAGCGCGATCACCCCGCCCTTGGACACCGTGTACAGCTCCGCGTCCCGCTCCGGGTTCACGCCGATCGTGGCGCCCGGCGGCACCTCGACGTTCTTGTCGAGGACGGCCCCGCGGACCACCGCGCCCCGGCCTATTTTCACGTTGTCGTGCAGGACCGAGCCCTGGACAACGGCCCCCGGGTCGACCAGGACACCGGGTGAGAGCACGGACCGCGTGACCTGGCCGCGGATGAGGCAGCCCGCGCTGATGATGGACTCGCTGGCGATGCCGCCGGCGTTGAAGCGGGCCGGGGAGAGCTGGCCGGAGTGGGTGTAGATGGGCCACTGCCGGTTGTAGAGGTTGAAGGCGGGGCGCTCGGCGATCAGGTCCATGTGGGCGTCGTAGTAGGCGTCCAGGGTGCCGACGTCCCGCCAGTAGCCGCGGTCCCGGGTGGTCTCTCCGGGCACGTGGTTGGCGCTGAAGTCGTAGAGCTGGGCCTCCCCGCGGTCGGTGAGCTGCGGGAGGATCGAGCCGCCCATGTCGTGGACGGAGTGCTCGTCCTCGGAGTCCCGCTGGAGCGCCTCGATGAGGGCCTTGGTGGTGAAGATGTAGTTGCCCATCGAGGCGAACACGCACTCCGGGTCGTCCGCGAGGCCGGGCGGGTCGGCGGGCTTCTCCAGGAAGCGCTCCACCGTGAGCCCGTCCGAGGCCGGGGAGATCACCCCGAACGACGGGGACTCGGAGCGCGGCACGCGGATGCCGGCCACCGTGACGCCCGCACCGGACTCGATGTGCTGCGCGAGCATCTGCCGAGGGTCCATGCGGTACACGTGGTCGGCGCCGAACACCGCGACGTACTCGGGGCGCTCGTCGTAGATCAGGTTCAGGGACTGCAGGATCGCGTCCGCGCTGCCCAGGTACCAGCGCGGTCCCAGGCGCTGCTGGGCGGGCACCGGCGTGATGTAGTTGCCGAGCAGGCTCGACATCCGCCAGGTGGTCGTGATGTGCCGGTCCAGCGAGTGCGACTTGTACTGCGTGAGCACGCAGATGCGCAGGATGTCGGCGTTGACGAGGTTGGACAGGACGAAGTCGACCAGCCGGTAGGTGCCTCCGAAGGTGACCGCCGGTTTGGCGCGGTCCGTGGTCAGGGGCATCAGGCGTTTGCCTTCTCCGCCCGCGAGTACGATGCCGAGCACCGAAGGTCCGCCACGACGCATGGCCGCTCCCCTCACCTGGTCTGTGACCGATGCCTGCCCTTGCCGGGGGCCAGCTACGCCTGTTTGACGATCTCCTCGTAGAGCCGGACCGTGCGCCGCGCGACCGCGTCCCAGCCGAACTCGCCCACCGCGCGCTCCCGGCCCGCCTCGCCCATCCGCCGTGCCGTGGCCGGATCGCCGATCACGGAGTCGAGTGCCCCCGCGAGGGCCGTTTCGAACCCGTCGTCCACGGTCACGAGCAGTCCGGTCCTGCCGTCGTCCACGACCTCGGGGATACCGCCGACCCGCGAGGCCACCACGGGGGTCCCGCAGGCCATCGCCTCCAGGTTGACGATGCCGAGGGGTTCGTACACCGAGGGACACACGAAGACCGCGGCATGGGTGAGGAGCTGGATCACCTCGGGGCGCGGCAGCATCTGCGGGATCCAGTGCACGCCCTCGCGGACCCGGCTGAGCTCCTCGAAGAGCTCGCGGAACTCCCGGTCGATCTCGGGAGTGTCCGGGGCGCCCGCGCACAGCACGACCTGCGCCGCCGGGTCGATGTCCCGCACCGCGCGCAGCAGGTGCGGCACGCCCTTCTGGCGGGTGATGCGGCCGACGAACAGCACGAACGGGCGGTCCCGGTCCAGGCCGATCCGGTCCAGCACCTCGGTGCCGTGGTCGGGCCGGTAGAGGGTGGTGTCGATGCCGTTGTGCACGATGTGGACCCTGGCCGGATCCAGCCCCGGATAGCAGCCGAGGATGTCCTCGCGCATGGCTCCCGAGACGGCGATCACCGCGTCGGCGGACTCGATCGCGGTGCGTTCGGCCCAGCTCGACAGCGCGTATCCACCGCCGAGCTGCTCGGCCTTCCAGGGGCGCAGGGGCTCCAGGGAGTGGGCGGTCATCACGTGCGGGATGCCGTGCAGGAGCTTGCCGAGGTGGCCGGCGAGGTTGGCGTACCAGGTGTGGGAGTGGACCAGCTCACGGCCTTCGAGGCCCGCGGCCATGGAGAGGTCCACGGAGAAGGTGCGCAGCGCGTCGTTGGCGGTGTCCAGCGCGGACCACGGCCGGTGCCGGACCACGCCCTCCGTGCGGCCCTCGCCCCAGCAGTGCACGTCCAGGTCGACGAGGGATCTCAACTCCCGGGCGAGGAACTCGACATGGACACCTGCGCCGCCGTACACGTCCGGCGGGTACTCCCGGGTCAGCAGGCCCACTCGCACCCGGAACCCCCTGTCTTCGCGGCTGGTCGGCTTTCATGGTCACCCAGATGCGCCGCGCGGGGAAGAGCGCGGGGCTCGTGTGAAACAACAGTCACCGCACACGCCACCTCCCGGCAACCGGTAGTACAGACAGCAGCTCCGGCGGCGGAGGGTGGCGCTGTCGAGCGTCCCCGCGAGCAGGGGGTGGGTGAGGAGGTCGGCCGCGAGGGCGCGGGCGCCGGGGTGGCCCAGTTGGCGGACGGCTCCCGTGAGCGCCGAGGCGGCGTTGCCCCACAGCAGTCCGGTGGCCAGCCGGTGGTCCGTGTGCAGCGTCGCCGTCAGGGGTTCGAGATGGCCGTGCAGCACGACCCGGGCGATCGTCCCGGCGTCGGCCGGAAGCGGTGCCACCGTGTCCAGCAGGAGATCGTCGGGGGCGCTCGCGTCGGGGTCCCAGAGCAGCCGGTGCGGGGCCAGGTCGGGGAGGTGCCCGTACCGGACGGCGCAGCCGAGCGCCACCGACCACAGCCGGGCCGCGAGACCCAGGTGGGCGATGGAGGCGGCGATGCGGGGCTCGGGAGCGCGCAGGGCGTCGGCCACCTTCCGGACCCGGAAAGTCAGTGCATTTCCGTAAACATCCGATCCTCGGTTCTCGTAGACTTGGGCGAGGGTCGGCAGTGCCGGTCGCGGTGCCGCGGGACTGCCGCCGATCGTGCGCAGTACGAAGAAGGCGCCGAGCGGTCGCAGCGCCACCAGATCCGGGTCGAGGTCCACGACCAGCAGTAGTACCAAGACCCCTAGGGGTGCCCACCAGGGGGCCTCCACCCCGTGTCACCCGCCCTGGGGAGGACACGGACCGTTCTGTACTCCATCGGCAGTAGGACCCATTGCCTGCTCAGGGACGACGACGGGAAGAAGTTTTCCGGGCATCGTGTTGGTCATGGAAGACGACCCTTCGTCGCGCCGGGCACCACGCCCCCGCCTCACGCAGAGGAGCTGCTCATGAGTGCCCTCGCGGTGTCCGTGCTCCTCTCCCTCGTCTCCGCCGTCGCCTACGCGGGCGGAGCGATCGTGCAGGAGCAGGTCGCGGTGTCGCACCCGGACGAGCAGTTCGCGCCGCTGCGCCGGCCGAGCTGGTGGGCGGCGGTCGCGCTGAACGGCCTCGGCGGGCTCCTGCACGTGGTGGCGCTCGCCTACGGTCCGCTCAGCCTGGTCCAGCCGCTGGGCGCCCTGACGATCGTGTTCGCCCTGCCGATGGCCGCGCTGTTCGTCGGCCGCAGGGCCGGGGCGACCGCCTGGCGGGGCGCGATCATGGCGACGGTGGGTCTAGCCGGTCTGCTCTCCCTGGTGGGCGCCTCCGACGCGCACTCGCTCGGCACGACCCAGCGGGTGTTCGCCGCGCTGGTGACGGCCGCCGCGGTGGTCGCGCTGATGATCGCGGGCCGGGCCGCGCACCGGCACCCGGTGGTGCGCAGCGTGCTGCTCGCGACCGCGTCCGGCATAGCGTTCGGCATGTCCTCGGTGTTCACCAAGACGGTCGCCGTCGACTGGAGCGGTGGCGTCTCGGCGGCGGACCTGCCCTCGCTGGCCGTGATCGGTGTCCTGGCCACGGCCGGACTGATGCTGTCGCAGGCCTCCTACCGCGGCGCCGGTCTCGCGGCTCCGCTGGCGACGCTGACGGTGGTGAACCCGGTGGTGGCGGCCGTGGTCGGCATCACGATGTTCGGGGAGACCTTCCGCTACGGCACCACGGGCACCGCGCTCGCCCTGAGCTGCGGTGTGGTGGCGGCGGGCGGCCTGATCCTGCTGACGACGGAGCGCATCCAGCGCACCCACGGCGAGCCCGTCAAGACCGCGGGCACCGACGACGTCGACGTGTTCGTCCCGGCGCCCGCCGAGGAACCGGCCGACGCTCTGGTGCGCGAGGGTGTGCTGGTCGAGCAGGTCGCCGCCCTGCGCGAGGAACTGCTCGTGCCGGCGCCCGGGACGGCGCGGAGGGACGGCCCGTCCGAGGAGCTCGCGGACCCGGGGGGCCAACCCCCGGCGTACTACGGCCCGTTCTACGGCGCGGCGTACATCCCGATGCCGGTACTGGACCGGCACCGGACCCGGGTCAAATCCTGATGCCGCCGGCCCGGAGGTACGCCACCGGGTCGATGTCGCTGCCGAAGCCGGGCCCTGTCCGCACCTCGAAGTGCAGATGCGGGCCCGTGCTGTTGCCCGTGGAGCCCGACCGGCCGATGCGCTGGCCGGCGCCCACGCTCTGTCCGGCCTTCACGGAGATCGCGGACAGGTGGGCGTACTGCGTGTAGCGGCCGTCGGCGTGCCGGATGACCACCTGGTAGCCGAAGGAGCCGCCCCACCCGGAGGTGACGACCTTCCCGGCCGCGACCGCCTTCACGGAGGTCCCGGTGGGCACCGCGAAGTCGACACCGGTGTGGTAGCCCTTCGACCAGGACGAGCCCTGCTTGTGGTACGGGGTGCCGAGGGAGGCGTTCACGGGGGCGACCAGGCCGGTGTCCGCGGCCTTCCCGGTCTTCTTCCCGGTGTCGGAGGAGGTCTTCCGCGTCGAGGTCGAGGTGTGCTCGGTGGTGGTGGGCGTGGCGGCGCCGGCCCGCAGCTTCAGCCGCTGGCCCGGCAGGATCAGGTCGGGATCGGCCCCGACGGTCCCGCGGTTGGCGGAGTACAGCCCCCGCCAGCCGCCCCGCACCTTGTGCGCGTCGGCGATCCCGGAGAGCGAGTCGCCCCGGACCACGGTGTACATCTCGGCGGACCCGGCCCGTGACTGCGGGGTGGTCTGCGGCTGGACGTCCCGCACGGAGGCCGTCCGCTTCGTGAGCGGCTGGACGTCCGGGGCGGAGCCCCCGCGCGTCAGCCCGGCCCGCACGGAGCACGTCGGCCAGGCGCCCGGCCCCTGTCCGTCCAGCACCTTCTCCGCCACCGCGATCTGCTGGTCCCTGGTGGCCAGATCCGCACGCGCCGCGTACCGGGCACCGCCGTACGCCTCCCAGGTGGACTGGGTGAACTGGAGCCCGCCGTAGTAGCCGTTGCCGGTGTTGATGCTCCAGTTGCTGCTGGACTCGCACGCGGCGACCTTGTTCCAGGTGTCCACGTCGGCGGCGTGCGCGGTGCCGGTGCCGATGAGCGGGACCGCGATGCCGACACCGCCCGCGGTGACGGTGAGCGAGGCCCGGTTGATCCTGTTCGGCTGATACCGGCGGTGCCGGCCGCGTACGGCCATGGAGGCCTCCCCCTAGACAAGCGTCATGCGCCAGGAGGGGCAAAAGTAAGCGCCGCGAACAGGCCATGACAAGACGGCATCCGGCCGCGTGGGGCGCGCGCGGGACCGGCGTGTCCGGCTGAACGCAACGAGGCGCCCGAACCGTATCCCTGGTGTGCGGACAGTCCCCCGACGGGCCAGGATGACCGGTGGACGATACTGACAAGCACGACCGGCAGCGATAGACGACCTACGCGATCCACAGGATCTTTTGGGAGCAGGCGGTATGAGCAACACAGCGCAGATCGGTGTCACGGGCCTCGCGGTCATGGGCCGCAACCTCGCCCGTAACTTCGCCCGCAACGGCTATACGGTCGCCCTGCACAACCGGACCGCGTCGCGCACGCACGCCCTGGTCGAGGAGTTCGGGAGCGAGGGCGACTTCATCGCGGCCGAGACCGCCAAGGAGTTCGTGGCGGCCCTGGAGCGGCCGCGCCGGCTGGTCATCATGGTCAAGGCCGGTGAGCCGACCGACGCGGTGATCCAGGAGTTCGCGCCGCTGCTGGAGCCCGGCGACATGATCATCGACGGTGGCAACGCGCACTTCGCGGACACCCGGCGCCGGGAGCGCGAACTGCGCGAGCAGGGCATCCACTTCGTCGGCATGGGCGTCTCCGGCGGCGAGGAGGGCGCGCTGAACGGCCCGAGCATCATGCCGGGCGGCCCGAAGGAGTCGTACGACTCGCTCGGCCCGATGCTGGAGAAGATCTCCGCCAAGGCGAAGGACGGCGCTCCGTGCGTGACCCACGTGGGTCCCGACGGGGCCGGGCACTTCGTGAAGATGGTCCACAACGGCATCGAGTACGCCGACATGCAGCTCATCGGTGAGGCGTACCAGTTGCTGCGCGATGTGGCCGGGTACTCCCCCGCCCAGATCGCCGACATCTTCCGCACCTGGAACACGGGCCGCCTGGACTCGTACCTGATCGAGATCACCGCCGAGGTGCTCTCCCACGTGGACGCGGAGACGGGCAAGCCGTTCGTGGACGTGGTGGTGGACCAGGCGGAGCAGAAGGGCACCGGCCGCTGGACCGTGCAGATCGCCCTCGACCTCGGTGTCCCGGTCTCGGGCATCGCGGAGGCAGTCTTCGCCCGCTCCCTGTCCGGCCACGCCGAACTGCGGGAGGCGTCCCGAGGGCTCGCCGGGCCCAAGGCGACGCCGCTGTCGGAGTCCGAGGCGGGTGCCTTCGCGGACCGTGTGGAGCAGGCGCTGTACGCCTCGAAGATCGTGTCGTACACGCAGGGCTTCCACGAGATCGCGGCCGCCCGCGAGGAGTACGACTGGGACATCGACCTGGGCGCCGTATCGGCGATCTGGCGCGGTGGCTGCATCATCCGCGCGGCCTTCCTGGACCGCATCCGGTCCGCCTACGACACCCGCGCGGACCTGCCCAGCCTGCTCTCCGACGACACCTTCGCGCAGGAGATCGCCGACGCGCAGGACGACTGGCGTGACGTGATCATCGCGGCGACGCGGCAGGGGGTTCCGGTGCCCGGGTTCTCGGCGGCGCTGGCCTACTACGACGCGCTGCGCGCCGAGCGGCTGCCCGCGGCGCTGACGCAGGGGCAGCGGGACTTCTTCGGCGCCCACACCTACCGGCGCACCGACCGCGAGGGCTCGTTCCACACGCTGTGGGGCGGGGACCGGTCCGAGGTCACCGGCTGAGCGTCGCCCTGACAGGGAGGAGGGCCGCCGAACGGCGGCCCTCCTCCCGTCTGTCTCCCGCCGTCTGTCTCCCGCCGTCAGCTGAGCGGCGGCCCCGGCTCCGGGGCCGGAACCGGCTCGGGTCCCGGCGGGACCGGGGACGGCGACGGGTCGGGCGCGGGGCCGGGGCCCGGCGCCCGACCCGTCGCC
>NZ_LJBR01000484.1 GCF_001282115.1 Streptomyces sp. NRRL B-24085
GACGGACCCCACCCCGTCCGGCCCGGCGAGCCCGACGGCCTCACCGACGGACGGTGACGAACCGAGTCCGTCGGCGTCGTGACGAGTGCCGGGGGAGCCGTCAGGGGTGCCGGGGGAGCCGTCCGGGGTGTCCGGAGAGGCCGCCACCGCGGGCGAGCCCCCGGCACCCCCGTCCCCACCGCTCAGCCGGTCGGGTCCGCCGGATGCGGGGCCACCAGGGGCAGTTGGGAGGCCAGGCGTTGCTCGCACAGCTCGACCAGGCGGTCGTAGCCCGCCTTGCCCATCAGTTCGATCAGCTCGGGGCGGTAGGAGACGTAGACCGGGTCGCCGGCGCCGTGTGCCGAGGTCGCCGACGTGCACCACCAGTGCAGGTCGTGGCCGCCCGGGCCCCAGCCGCGCCGGTCGTACTCCCCGATGGACACCTGGAGGACGCGGGTGTCGTCGGGCCGGTCGATCCACTCGTACGTCCGCCGCACCGGGAGCTGCCAGCAGACGTCCGGCTTGGTCTCCAGCGGCTCGCGGCCCTCCCGCAGTGCCAGGATGTGCAGCGAGCAGCCCTGGCCGCCCGGGAAGCCGGGCCGGTTCTGGAAGATGCAGGAGCCCTCGAAGGGGCGGGTCTGCCGGTCGCCGTCCTCGTCCTCCGAGACCCAGCCGCCCCGGGTGCCCTCGGCGTGGTGCTGCCAGATGTCCGGCGTGAGCCGCGCCACGTGCTCCGCGACCCGCTGCTCGTCCTCCTCGTCGGAGAAGTGGGCGCCCAGGGTGCAGCACCCGTCGTCCGCCCGGCCCGCCCGGATGCCCTGGCAGCCGCTGCCGAAGATGCAGTTCCACCGAGAGGTCAGCCATGTCAGATCGCAGCGGAAGACCTGCTCGTCGTCCGCCGGATCCGGGAACTCCACCCACGCGCGCGCGAAGTCGAGGCCCTTCTCGTCCGCCTTCAGAGCCTTCATGGCCTTCCGCGACTGCTTCGGCGGCTTCACCCGCGAAGGACCGTCGGCAGAAACGGCCGTTTTGTCGTCCTTCACCTTTTTCGTCTTTGGCACGCGTCCAGGGTAAGTCGCCCGAGGCCCCTCCGGAGACAGTCGAACGCCCTGCTGGCAGTAGCGTTCCCTACATGAGACTCGGTGTCCTCGACGTGGGATCGAACACGGTGCACCTGCTGGTGGTGGACGCGCACCCCGGCGCACGCCCCCTGCCCGCGCACTCGCACAAGGCGGAACTGCGCCTTGCCCAACTCCTCGACGAGGCCGGGGCGATCGGTCCCGAGGGCGTCGAGAAACTGGTCTCGGTCGTCAAGGACGCGCTCCAGGCCGCCGAGGACAAGGGCGTCGAGAACCTGCTGCCGTTCGCGACCTCCGCCGTCCGCGAGGCCGGCAACGCCGACGACGTCCTCGCGCGCGTGCGGGCCGAGACCGGCGTCGAGCTCCAGGTCCTCACCGGCGCCGAGGAGGCCCGTCTCACCTTCCTCGCCGCCCGCCGCTGGTTCGGCTGGTCGGCGGGCAAGCTCCTGGTCCTCGACATCGGCGGCGGCTCCCTGGAGATCGCCTACGGCATCGACGAGGAACCGGACGCGGCGGTCTCCCTGCCGCTGGGCGCGGGCCGCCTCACGGCCGGCTGGCTCCCCGGCGACCCCCCGGCCCCGGACGACGTCCGGTCCCTGCGACGGCACGTGCGCGCCCAGATCGCCCGTACGGTCGGCGAGTTCGCCCGCTTCGGCGCCCCCGACCACGTGGTCGCCACCTCCAAGACCTTCAAGCAGCTCGCCCGCCTGGCCGGCGCGGCCCGCTCCGCCGAGGGCCTCTACGTCCAGCGCGAGCTCAAGCGCGAGTCCCTGGAGGCATGGGTCCCGAGGCTGGCCGGGATGACGACGGAGCAGCGGGCGGAACTCCCGGGCGTCTCGGAGGGCAGGGCGAACCAGCTCCTGGCGGGCGCCCTGGTCGCCGAGGGCGCGATGGATCTGTTCGGCGTGGAAACGGTCGAGATCTGTCCGTGGGCGCTGCGGGAAGGCGTGATCCTGCGCAGACTCGACCACATGGGTTCCGCGCAGGGGATCTAGGGGCGCGGGGAGACGTGCGTGCGACCGCGGTGCACCCGCACCCGCCCAGTGGCAAGCGCCACAACGGCTGGCGGGCGTTCCGTCCCACCCCGGCGGACGCCGTAGGCTGACGACCGTGGCAGAACCAGTCGTACGGATCCCGGATGCGAAGGTCGCCCTCTCGACGGCCTCCGTCTACCCGGAGTCGACGGCGACGGCCTTCGAGATCGCCGCGCGTCTCGGGTACGACGGCGTCGAGGTCATGGTGTGGACCGACCCGGTCAGCCAGGACATCGAGGCCCTGCGCCGCCTCTCCGACTATCACGGCATCCCCATACTCGCCGTGCACGCCCCCTGCCTGCTCATCACGCAGCGGGTGTGGTCCACGGACCCCTGGGTCAAGCTCCAGCGGGCCCGGGCGGCCGCCGAGAAGCTGGGCGCGAGCACGGTCGTCGTGCACCCGCCGTTCCGCTGGCAGCGCCAGTACGCCCGTGACTTCGTGAGCGGCATCTGGCGCATGGCGAACGAGACGGACGTACGGTTCGCCGTCGAGAACATGTACCCCTGGCGCTACCGCGACCGCGAGATGCTCGCCTACGCCCCCGACTGGGACGTCACCAAGGACGACTACCGGCACTTCACGATCGACCTCAGCCACGCCGCGACCTCCCGGACCGACGCGATGCAGATGGTCGACCGGATGGGAGACCGGCTCGGCCACGTCCACCTCGCCGACGGCAAGGGCTCCGCGAAGGACGAGCACCTCGTGCCGGGGCGCGGCGTCCAGCCCTGCGCCGAGCTCCTGGAGCGCCTCGCGCTGACCGGCTTCGACGGCCATGTCGTCATCGAGGTCAACACCCGCCGCGCGATGTCCGGCGCCGAACGCGAGGCCGACCTCGCCGAGGCCCTGGCCTTCGCCCGCCTCCACCTGGCCTCACCGGTGAAGGTGCCGCGGCGGTGAGGCGAGGTGGAGGCGGGCGA
>NZ_LJBR01000485.1 GCF_001282115.1 Streptomyces sp. NRRL B-24085
CGTCGATCCGGTGTCCGGCCGCGTCCCGGGCGCACAGGCGCGGCCGGTCCGGCGCCGGCACCAGCCGCACCCGCCACCCGTCCCGGCGCAGCATCCGCGCCACCGCCAGCGCGAGTTCCTGGGTGTCCAGTTCGAGCAGCTCGTCCGGGGTGTAGTAGCCCAGGCGGCGGCGCGCGTCAGGACGCCCGTGCCGTACCGCTGCCGTGACGACGAGGGCCAGGAGGGCGACGCCCGCGACGGGGACGACGATCCCGGCGGCGCGGTATCCCGCGGCGAGCAGGGCCGCCACCGCGCACACGGCCGCCACGACACCGGCGAAGGCGGGCAGCACGTCACGGAACCTGGGACCGTAGCGCCCCTGCGCCCGCAGCGCGCGCACGACGTGCCGGTTCCGCGGTCGGCGCGACGGGGAGGGGCCGGACGTCCACGACAGGCGTGCCACAGCCCCAGCCCCCTCATGCCGCCCGGACGCATCCGTCACTTCAACCGATACCCAGCCGACGGCCAAGTCCCGTGACAGCGGCGGGAATTCGGCCATGCGCACCCAGCGCACGGAAGCGTCAGGGGGCGCGCTGGACGGCGCCTTGACGCCCTGCCTCCCCGGGCATGGATCCCCGCACGGACGAGGCCCCCTTCCGCGGGTCCGGGGCCCGCCCGGAGAAGGCTGCGCACCGCCGTCCCCGCCGACCCGGTTGCGCGTGCCCGATCACAGGCGAGGCTGGATACATGGGCACCGGGGCACAGGGGAAGGAGCAGGACGGCCGGATGAACATGCCGCGGACCGGCAAGGCGCGGCGTCCGACCAGCGAGGAGAGGGCGACATGGCAGGGGTGGAGGACACGGGGACCGTCGGGAGACGACCACCGGCAGCATCCGCTGCCGAGCGCACCCGGGCGCTGGAGGCCATAGGGACCGCGGCCTACGTCGTGGACGAGGAAGGCCATGTCATCGCCGTGAACACCCACGCCGAACAGCTGCTGGCCCGGCCCGCCGCGGAGTTCCTCGGCCGGGACGCGCACGACCTGCTGCACCGCGACGCCCACGGCCACCTCCTGCCCCGGAGCCGGTGCAGCATGCGGCAGGCGTTCCACGCGGGGCGCACCGCCCAGGGCGACGAGGACCACTTCGAGTGCGGCGACGGTTCCCTGCTGCCCGTCTCGTGGCTCGTCACGCCGTACGACCTGGACGGCCGGGAGGCCGGCACGCTCGTGCTCGTGCACGACCGGCGCCCGCCGGAGGCCGACAGCCGGCCGCAGCCCGCCGCCCAGCCGATGCCGGAGCTGGAGCGGCTCGCCCTGCTGGCCGAGACCACCACCCGCCTCACGTCCACGCTCGACGTCGAGGAGACGCTGCGGCGGCTCGTGGCCCTGGTCGTCCCCCGGCTGGCGGACTGGGCCGTCGTCGACCTGATCACCGAGCGCGACGAGGTGTGGCGTACCGCGGTCGTCCACGCCGAGGGCGAGAGCCTGGTGCGCCACGAGGACCTCCAGGGGCCGATGCCGCCGGTGCCGGAGGAATCGCCGATGCCCCTGTCCAGGGCGCTGCGCGGGGTCGCCTCCACCCTGGCCGGCCCGCAGACCTACCAGCGGGAGCCGGACTCCGGGATCGCGGTCGAACAGCGCCGCCTGTTCGAGACCACCGGCATCCGCTCCGCCGCCATCGCCCCCATACGCAGCACCCGTGCCGTCCTGGGCGCGCTGACCCTGGGCCGGGCCAAGGACCCGGTGGACTTCACCCCCGCCGACCTCCCGCTGATCGAGGACATCGCCCGCCGGGCCGGCCTCGCCCTGGACAACGCGCGTCTCTACCAGCGGCAGCGCAAGGTCGCCGAGACCATGCAGAACCACCTGCTGCCCCAGATGCCCCGGGTGCCCGGGCTGCAGATGACCGCCCGCTATCTGCCCGCCCCGGACGCCTCACAGGTCGGCGGCGACTGGTACGACGCCTTCACCCTCTCCGACGGCGCCACCGCGCTGGCGGTCGGGGACGTCGTGGGCCACGACCTGGAGGCCGCGGCCGGCATGGCGCAACTGCGCAACATGCTCCGCGCCTACGCCTGGTCCCACAAGGAACCGCCGAGCCGGATCGTCACCCGGCTCGACGAGGCGGTCATGCACATCACCGACGTCACCATGGCCACCATGATCTTCGCCAGGGTCGATGAGCGGGACGACGGCCACTGGGAGCTGAGCTGGACCAACGCCGGCCACCCGCCGCCCCTGCTGATCACCCACGACGGTCTGGCCCACTACCTCACCGACGGCCACGGCATCCTCCTGGGCACCGGAGTGACCACAGCGCGCACCGACGCGACCACCCTGCTGCCGCCCGGCTCCACGCTGCTGCTGTACACCGACGGCCTGATCGAGGCGGTCGGCCGTTCCCTCGACGAGGGGTTGCAGCATCTGCGCCGGCACGCCGCCGCGCTGGCCCACCGTCCGCTGGCCTCCTTCACCGACCAGGTGCTGCGCCGGGTGCGGCACGCCCACAACGACGACGACGTCGCCCTGCTCGCGGTACGGGCCCCCACCAGAACGTGAACAGGGGAGCCGGCCGCGCCGGGCGCCGGCACCCAGCGCCGCCCCGGCGGCCCACGTCCGTGATAGACAACGCCCGTGCCCCCCCCCGGGCCGTTTGCGCCCTCCCTCCGCGACCACCCGACAACAGGACTTGGTGCCAGTGATTCTGAAGACCTTCCGCTGGGCGTTCGCCGTCACCGCGCTCGGCCTGGCCGCGGGAGTGCTGTACGACGGCTGGGCCGCGTTCGGCATCGTGGCGATCCTGGCCGTGCTGGAGATCTCCCTGTCGTTCGACAACGCGGTGGTCAACGCCGGAGTCCTGAAGAAGATGAACGCCTTCTGGCAGAAGATCTTCCTCACGGTCGGTGTCCTGATCGCCGTGTTCGGCATGCGGCTGGTCTTCCCCGTCGTCATCGTCGCGATCACCGCGAAACCCACGCCCACCAGCACGGCGGCGCGCACGCCGACAAGGCGCAGACCGTGCTGATCTCGGGCATCGCGGGTCTGATCACCTACCTGGTGGTCGGCGGCCTCTCCGGCTACTTCGAGGACCGGCTGGAGGACGAGGAGGAACGCGAGAAGGAGGCCGAACGCTCCGGCGGGACCGGTTCGGCGGTCCAACTGGCCGGCAAGGCGGCGTTCTTCATGTTCCTCTACCTGGAGGTCCTG
>NZ_LJBR01000486.1 GCF_001282115.1 Streptomyces sp. NRRL B-24085
CTGTTTACACCCGCCCCACTTCGCGCTACCTTCCGCAACACGTGGGGTGGGAGCGCTCCCACGCGGACGGACCGGAACCCGCCCGCGCGCCGCTCCCATCCCACGGCAACATCCCACGGCAACCACCTACCCCGCACGGCCCGTACCTCAAGGAGCGGACTGTACTGTCATGATCCTGACAAAATTATCGAGGGTGACACGCCCCAGAGTCCTCTTCCTGGTCCTCGTCTCCCTGCTGGCCACCGTCCCCGCCCTCAGCCTGGTCCTCACGACCGGTGGCAAGGCCGAGGCTCACGGCACCCCGATGAAGCCCGCCAGCCGTACCTTCCTGTGCTGGCAGGACGCCCTGACCGACACCGGCGAGATCAAGCCGGTCAACCCGGCCTGCAAGAACGCGCAGGCGGTCAGCGGCACCACCCCGTTCTACAACTGGTTCTCCGTGCTCCGCTCGGACGGCGCCGGCCGCACCCGCGGCTTCGTGCCGGACGGCCAGCTCTGCAGCGGCGGCAACACCAACTTCACCGGCTTCAACGCCCCCCGCGACGACTGGCCGCTGACCCACCTCACCGCGGGCAGGACGGTCGACTTCTCCTACAACGCCTGGGCCGCGCACCCGGGTTGGTTCTACGTCTACGTCACCAAGGACGGCTTCGACCCGAAGAAGACCCTCACCTGGGACGACATGGAGGCCCAGCCGTTCCTCAGCGTCGACCAACCGCCGCTGAACGGCAGCCCGGGCACGGTCGAGGCCAACTACTCCTGGACCGGGCAGCTTCCGGCGAACAAGTCCGGCCGCCACATCGTCTACATGGTCTGGCAGCGCTCGGACAGCGCGGAGACCTTCTACTCCTGCTCCGACGTCGTCTTCGACGGCGGCAACGGCGAGGTCACCGGCATCCACGAGCCGGGCAACCCGACCGAACCCGTGCCGGGCACCTGCACCGCCACCCGCAAGACCACGGGCACGTGGAGCGGCGGCTACCAGGCCGAGGTGACCGTCACCAACTCCGGCGACGTCCCGATGCTGGGCTGGATGGTCGACTGGACCCTCCCGGCCGGCCAGAAGGTCGACAGCCTCTGGAACGGCAACGCCACCTACACCGGCCAAGGCGTGATGGTCCACAACGCCAACTGGAACGGCTCACTGAGTCCGGGGCAGAGCGCGACGTTCGGATACGTCGTCACCGGCTCCGGAGGCGACACGGCCACGACCTTTCCCTGCCGCGTCGGTTGAGTGACCGTCAGAACACGACCGGACCTTCCGCTCAGGGCGGACCCGGTGGGGCTGTGCGCCACCGGGTCCGCGAGCCGTGTCGGCGCAGGGGGGTGGTGGCCGACGCGGATGGTGCATGGCTTGTGAACGACGCGACGCGCGACAACGTTGTCTACGTGGTCTGTACATGACTCTACCCCGCCAACGGACAACGATGTCAAATAGGTTGGGGGAAATAGCTGGACCGCCCGGGCGACGGCCGCGCGCGTCCCTCCCGCCGTACGCACCCTTCCGTGATACGCGTGGCGCACGCTACTGTCCCTGCGGCTTGTGCGACCTGTGGTGCGCGACCCGTCCGAAGGAGGAGGGGCCGCGTCATGCGTTTCCGTCCTGTGTCCCTGCTGCTGGCGGCCGTTCTCGCGGCCACCGGCGCCACTCCCGCCCTCGCGGCACCCGCCGCTTCGCCACCCGGTCTCGTCGACGACCCGACCGCCTACGTGAACCCGCTCATCGGCACGGAGAACGGCGGCAACGTCTTCCCCGGCGCCGTCACCCCGTTCGGCATGTTCTCCTTCAGTCCCGAGAACACCCGGGGCGACGCCACCCGCACCGCCGCCCCCGGCGGTTACCTGTACGGCGCCACCCGCATCCGCGGCTTCAGCCTCACCCACATGTCCGGCACGGGCTGCGCCGGCGGCAGCGGCGACATCCCGCTCTTCCCGCTCGCGGGAGAGGTGACCTCGTCCCCGGCGAGCGACACCAAGGACGCCGTGTACGCGTCCGACTTCAGCCACGCCGACGAGACCGCGGAACCCGGCCACTACAAGGTGGGTCTGGCCTCCGGCGTCACCGCCGACCTCGCCGCCACCGCCCGCACCGGCTCGGCCCGCTTCACCTACCCGGCCGACAAGCCCGCCTCCCTGCTGTTCCGCACCGCCAACTCCGAGGTGGGATCGGCGGATTCGACGGTGGAGATCGACCCGGCGACCCGGACGGTCTCCGGCTCGGTCACCTCCGGCAACTTCTGCGGCTACCTGGACCCGGAAGGCCAACGCGCCTACTACACCCTGCACTTCACGGCCCACTTCGACCGCCCCTTCGCGGCCACCGGCACCTGGCAGGACGACAGGCTCACCCCCGGGTCCGTCAGGGCCTCCGGCGGCACGGGCGGGTTCTCCCAGGGCGGGCGGCCCGTCGCCGGCAAGGGGGCGGGCGGATACGTCCAGTTCGCGCCCGGCACCGAGCAGGTCGGCGTCCGGATCGGGATCTCGTACGTCAGCCGGGCGGGGGCCGAGGCCAACCTCGCCGCGGAGAACCCGCGCGGGCGCTCCTTCGACGCGGTGCGCGACGCGGCCCGCCGCGCCTGGCGCGAGCGGCTGCGGGCGATCCGCGTCGGCGGCGGTACCGAGGACGAGCGCACGACCTTCTACACCGCGCTCTACCACGCCCTCCTCCACCCCAACGTCATCAGCGACGCCGACGGCCGGTACCGGGGCAGCGACGACAAGGTGCACACCGTGGCCCGCGGCCACCGGGCGCAGTACGGCACCTTCTCCGGCTGGGACGTCTACCGCGGCCAGGTGCAGCTGCTGACCCTGCTCGACGCGCGCACCGGTTCCGACGTGGCGCAGTCCCTGTACGAACTGGCCCGCCAGAACGGCGGCGTCTGGGACCGCTGGCTGCACGGCGCGAGCGGCACCCACGTCATGAACGGCGACCCCTCACCCATCGCGCTGGCCGGCATCCGCGCCTTCGGCGGCACCGGCTTCGACCTGCGCGGCGCCCTGGACTCCCTCGTGCGGGCGGCCACGGTCCCCACCGAGCAGGACCTGTCGTCGGCCGGGAAGCCGGTACTGTCCGTCGGCCAGCGGCCCTCCCTCGACAAGTACCTGAAGCTGCACTACATGCCGTCCGTCTCCAACGCCTGGGGCGGCGCCGCCGAGACCCTGGAGATGTCCGGCGCCGACTTCGCCCTCTCCCAACTGGCCCGCGCGGCGGGGGAGAAGGACACCGCTGCGGCCTTCACCAAGAGATCCCAGTGGTGGCAGAACAACTTCAACATCGCCGCGGACCCGGGCGGCGGGTACATCGCCAACCGCAAGGCGGACGGCAGCTGGGTCACCGGATTCACCCCGGGCACCGGGAACGGCTTCGTCGAGGGCACCGCGGCCCAGTACACCTGGATGGTGCAGCACGACCCGGCGGGTCTGTTCGCCGCGATGGGCGGCCGCGCCAAGGCCCTCGACCGCCTCGACGCCTTCTTCCACGACGACAAGGGCGACTGGGCCTTCACCGGCAACGGCGGCGACAAGTCCGAGCTGGACAACGAGCCCTCCGTCAACGTCCCCTACCTGTACGCCTACGCGGGTGCCCCGTACAAGACGCAGGAGACCGTCAGGGCCGCCATGCGGCAGCTCTGGTCGACCCGGCCGGGCGGCATCCCCGGCAACGACGACCTCGGTGCGATGTCCGCCTGGTACGTCTTCTCCGCCCTCGGCATGTACCCGCAGGTGCCGTCCCGGTCGGAACTCGTCCTGGCCTCACCGCTGTTCCCGCGCATCGAGATCGACCGGCCCACCGGCAACGACATCTCCGTCCGTGCGGAGGGAGCGGCCGCCGACGCCCCGTACGTCCACTCCCTGAGGGTGAACGGCCGTAGCAGCCAGGCGCCTTGGCTGCCCGCGTCCTTCGTGCGGGACGGCGGCCGGCTCGACTACACCCTCTCCACCGAGCCCGCCCCGGCCTGGGGAGCGGACGCGGCCCCGCCGTCCTTCCGCGAGGGCGAGCAGCCGTACCAGATCGGCGTCGGCCCGACCACGGCCAAGCTCGCCCCGGGCGGCAGCACCAAGGTCGGGGTCCGGGCGCTGTCCCTGAGCGGCGACGGCACGGGCCCCGAGGTCCGCTTCCGCGTCGAGACCCCGGAAGGCGTCACCGCGAGCCC
This sequence comes from Streptomyces sp. NRRL B-24085, assembly GCF_001282115.1. Lineage (GTDB taxonomy): Bacteria > Actinomycetota > Actinomycetes > Streptomycetales > Streptomycetaceae > Streptomyces. The sequence goes on from NZ_LJBR01000486.1 coordinate 4,155, forward strand.
CGCCGAGGGCACCGTGGCCGACGGCTCGCAGGAGATCACTCTGAGCACCACCGAAGGCACCGCGCAGGGGTTCTACGACGTCACGGTCGCCGTCACCTCGGAGGGCACCGCGTACGAGCAGCCGGTGTCCCTCACGGTGGCCGCGCCCGGCACCCTGCTCGCGGCGTACGACAACACCGGGATCTCGGACGACTCCGGCGACCACGACGAGGCCGACTACGACGGCGGCGGCTGGAGCTACTCCCGCCAGGCGCTGGAGGCGGCCGGCCTCACCGCCGGCAAGCAGGGCACGGTGGGCGGCCTGGCCTTCACCTGGCCGAACCCGCCGAACGGCCGCCCCGACAACGCCACGGCATCCGGCCAGACCCTCCAACTGGACACGCCCGTCAGCCGGTTGTCGTTCGTCGGCAGTGCGGTCAACGGCAACCAGCAGAGCCAGGCCGACGTCACCTACACCGACGGCAGCACCGGCACGGCCGAACTCGCCTTCACCGACTGGACCGTCGGCGGAGGCGGCGGCACCGTCCAGTACGGCAACGAGGTCGTCGCCCGCGCCGCCTACCGCAACGTGGCGGGCGCGGACCGGGACCCGGTGGCCACGTATGTCTTCGCCACGAAGCCCTTCACGGCACCGGAGGGCAAGAGGATCGCGAGCGTGACGCTGCCGCGGAACACGGACCTGCACGTGTTCACCCTGGCCACCGACTGACCGGCAGAACTCCGGCCAGCCAGTCGAGTTGGCGGCGCACGTGCACCGCGTCACCGCCCTCGTGGCCGTTGTAGGGATAGGCGTGGATCTCCTTGCGGGGGTCCACGCCGGTCAGCTCGCCGTAGCGGTTGAAGGCCGCGTACGCACCGCTCGGCGGGCACACCGTGTCACGCAGCCCCGTCCCGAAATGGGCCGGGGCTGCGGCGCGCCGCGCGAAGGAGACGCCATCCACGTACGACAGCGTGCGGTACGCGGCCTCCTCCGCGCCCCGGTGCACGGAGAGGTACGCGCCGATCTCGCCGTACGGACTCGCGTCGGTCAGGTCCAGGGCGCGCCGGATCCCGCACAGGAAGGGCGCGGTGACCAGGACCGCCGCCAGATCGGGCACCAGTCCCGCGACCGCCAGCGCCAGCCCGCCGCCCTGGCTGTTGCCGACGGCCGCGACACGTCCCCCGTCCACGTCCGGCAGGGCCCGCACCGCCGCCACGGCACGCACCGCGTCCGTGATCAGCCGCCGGTAGTGGTAGGCGCGCGGATCGGGCAGCCCCCGTGCGGCGGGACCCGGGCCGCCCGGCGCCGAGGCGTGCGGGTCGGGGGTCGCGCCGCCGCTGCCGTACTGGTCGCCCTGGCCGCGGTTGTCCATCAGCAGGTGTGCGTATCCCGCGTTCACCCAGGTCAGACGCTCGTGAGGGAGGCCGCGCCCGCGGCCGTAGCCGGCGTACTCGACGACCGCGGGCAGCGGCTCGGGCACCCCGGCCGGTCTGCTGTACCAGGCGCGCACCGGATCTCCGGCGAACCCCCGGAAGGTGATGTCCCAGGTCCGGGTCAGCCGCAGACCGTTCTCAGCGGGGCGCACCGACACCAACACCTCAGTCTGCGCAGCCTCCTTCAGGGTGTCACGCCAGAACTCGTCGAAATCCGGGGGTTCCTGGACATCGGGACGGTAGTGCTCCAGCTCCGCGGCGGGCAGATCGAACGCAGGCACAGGACACCTCGCATGAGTCGGTCCAAGTAGTGAAACTTGCGGAGGACGCGGGGATTTGGCCTCCCTGTCCTACCCAACTCCTGTCCCGCCCATCTCCCGCCCGCCCCATTGACAGCGCTTTCTCCCGCCCTCTAAGTTGCCGCGAAGTTACCGGTAAGAGCTCGAAAGTTTCGGTTCCATGTCTCCGTCTGAGAGGACCGAGCATGAGCACATCCGTCAAGTCGGCCTCTCCACCGTCCAAGCCACCGTCCAGCGTCGACGACCGGCCCGCGGCCCCCACCCGTCCCGCCCCGCGC
>NZ_LJBR01000487.1 GCF_001282115.1 Streptomyces sp. NRRL B-24085
ATCGTGGTCGACGACAAGGGCAACGACTTCTTCCAGGCCCCGGCCCCCGGACCGGAATCGACGTGAACGTCGGAGCCGGGGCCGGGTCCTGGAAGAAGTCGTTGCCCTTGTCGTCGACCACGATGAACGCCGGGAAGTCCTCGACCTCGATCTTCCAGACCGCCTCCATGCCGAGCTCCTCGTACTCGACGACCTCGACCTTCTTGATGCAGTCCTGGGCGAGCCGCGCGGCGGGGCCGCCGATGGAGCCGAGGTAGAAGCCGCCGTGCGTACCGCACGCGTCGGTGACCTGCTTGCTGCGGTTGCCCTTGGCCAGCATCACCTTGGAGCCGCCCGCCGCCTGGAACTGCTCGACGTAGGAGTCCATGCGGCCGGCCGTCGTCGGACCGAAGGAGCCGGAGGCGTATCCCTCGGGGGTCTTGGCCGGGCCGGCGTAGTACACCGGGTGGTCCTTCAGGTACTGCGGCATCTCCTCGCCCGCGTCCAGCCGCTCCTTGATCTTGGCGTGCGCGATGTCGCGCGCGACCACGAGCGGCCCGGTCAGCGAGAGCCGCGTCTTCACCGGGTACTTGGTGAGCTCCGCGAGGATGTCGTCCATCGGCTGGTTGAGGTCGATCTTGACGACGTCACCGTCGGCGTCGAGGTGCTCGTCCGTCGTCTCCGGCAGGAACCGCGCCGGGTCCGTCTCCAACTGTTCCAGGAACACACCCTCGGCGGTGATCTTCGCGACGGCCTGGCGGTCGGCGGAGCAGGAGACGGCGATCGCGACGGGGCACGAGGCACCGTGCCGCGGCAGCCGCACCACGCGCACGTCGTGGCAGAAGTACTTGCCGCCGAACTGCGCCCCGATCCCGATCTTCTGCGTCAGCTCGAAGACCTTCTCCTCCAGCTCCTTGTCCCGGAAGCCGTGCCCGAGCTCCGAGCCCTCGGCGGGAATCTCGTCCAGGTAGTGCGCGGAGGCGTACTTCGCGGTCTTCAGCGCGTACTCGGCGGACGTACCGCCGACCACGATCGCCAGGTGGTACGGCGGACAGGCGGCCGTACCGAGCGAACGGATCTTCTCCTCCAGGAACTTCATCATGGAGGCCTCGTTCAGGACGGCCTTCGTCTCCTGGTACAGGAAGGACTTGTTGGCCGAGCCGCCGCCCTTCGCCATGAACAGGAACTTGTACGCGCCGCCGTCGGTGGCGTACAGCTCGATCTGCGCGGGCAGGTTCGAGCCGGTGTTCTTCTCGTCCCACATGGTCAGCGGGGCCATCTGCGAGTAGCGCAGGTTGAGGTTCAGGTACGCGTCGTAGATGCCGCGCGAGAGGGCTTCTTCGTCGCCGCCCGACGTCAGCACGTTCTGCCCGCGCTTGCCCATGACGATCGCCGTGCCGGTGTCCTGGCACATCGGCAGCACGCCCGCCGCCGCGATGTTCGCGTTCTTCAGCAGGTCCAGCGCCACGAACTTGTCGTTGCTGGACGCCTCCGGGTCGTCGATGATCCGCCGCAGCTGGGCGAGGTGCGCGGGCCGCAGGTAGTGCTGGATGTCGTGGATGGCCTCTTCGGCGAGCTTGCGCAGCGCCTCCGGCTCCACCTTGAGGAAGGTCCGCCCGTCGGCCTCGAAGGTGGAGACACCCTCGGAGGTCACCAGCCGGTAGGGGGTGGTGTCCTCTCCCATGGGGAGCAGATCGGTGTACGCGAACTCAGGCATCTCAGCCCATTCCTCACTCTGCGGGTCGACCACCCGCCTCCGTTGGCGGGCCTCACCAGCCTAGAACCTGTCCAAGGACGGAAGCCTGTGAGGTAGGGCTCAGTCGGCGGGCCAAGAGTTGTCCACAGCCCTAGTCGCGATCTATCGCGTTTGGGTACGCTGCTGCCGTGGACCTTCAGAAGCCGGACCTCAAGAAGCACGCGGGCCCCGCCCCCGTGGTGGCCGACCTGCGTGCCTCGGACGCCGACCGCGACCGTATCGCCGACATCCTGCGCGAGGCGCTCGCCGAGGGCCGCCTCACCGCGGACGAGCACGCCGAGCGGGTCGAGGGGGTGCTGAGCGCCAAGACGGTCGGCGAGCTGGAGGTCTTCATACGGGACCTGCCGGCGGCCCACGAGCGCCGTGCCGCCCCCGCCTGGACCCCGGCTCCCAACCGCCCGACCGACGCGATCCCCCCGGACCCGGACGACAACGTGGTGGCGGTCTTCAGCGCCGCCGTCCGCAAGGGCCGCTGGCGCGCGGGCCGCCGCATCCACGCCTACGCGGTCTTCGGCAGCGTCGAGATAGACCTCAGCGAGGCGATCTTCGAGTACCGCCAGGTCGTCATCAAGGCGTTCTCGGTGTTCGGCAGCGTCGAGGTGCGCGTCCCGGAGAACGTCTCGCTGCGCGGCACCGGCGTCGGTGTCCTCGGCGACTTCCAGGTGGACACGCTCGACTCGCCGGACGTGGACGCACCCGTGGTCTACGTCGACGGCTGGGCGGTCCTCGGCAGCGTCGACGCGAGGCCCAGGCGGGGCAAGCTCGTCGCGGACATTCTCGACCGCGTTCAGCGCGCGGTCGATCGCAAGGTCGACAAAAGTTTGCGCAGACACCTGGATCGTTGACGGTTGTGAATCCGGGAGGGTCCGAAACGGCGGAATCCGAGCCCGTCCGGGCCCCGGAAGAGCACACGAACGCCCGGAAACCAGCGGTTGGGGACTCAGTGCATAGGCGCGCGCACAGCGGGTAGGGCTTGCTGCATCGTCGCTCGCTCGCGAAGCCGTCGTCAGGAGTAGACCGTGCTGCAACCGCCGGATTCGTCCCTGCAGGTAGCTGCCGTTCCGGCCCAGCGGGTGCCAGTGCGGGACAGGGACCAAGACGCTCCATGGCACACCGAGGCGGTGTGCCGGCGCGACGAGGCCGGCCTGTTCTTCGCTCCGTCCAAGGAACCCACCGCTGCCAGGCTCTCCCGCGAGGAGGCCGCGAAGCGCGTCTGTGCCCGCTGTCCGGTCATGGTCGAGTGCCGCGAGCACGCCCTGCTCCAGCCCGAGCCCTACGGTGTGTGGGGCGGCCTCACCGCGGCGGAGCGCCGCGTGGTCCTGGCCCGGCGCAGGCGCCGCGACCTGGAGCTCGCGAAGACGGCGCGGGCGTCCCGCATAGCCCAGGCGGGCTGAGGGACCGCAGAACGCGAAAAGGGCGCCCCCACCGCACCGGGGACGTCCTTTTGGCTGTGCTTTCTCTCGAAGGGTGAGGTGACTCCCTAGGGGCGCGGGGAACTGCGTGACCAGCCCCCACGCACCCGCACCCGCCCGTGCTCCAGAACGGCGGAGCTACTTGGCCCGGTCGAAATCAATCGCGCTGTAGGCCCGCAGCTTGCTCAGCCGGTGCTCCGAGTCGATCCGCCGGACCGTCCCCGACTTCGACCGCATCACGATCGAGTCGGTGGTAGCGGTCTCCGACCGGTACCGCACGCCCCGCAGCAGCTCGCCGTCGGTGATGCCCGTGGCCACGAAGAAGACGTTCTCCCCGGACACCAGGTCGTCGGTCGTCAGCACCCGGTCCAGGTCGTGCCCGGCGTCGACCGCCCGCGCCCGCTCCTCGTCGTCCTTGGGCCACAGCTTGCCCTGGATGGTGCCCCCGAGGCACTTCACGGCACAGGCCGAGATGATCCCCTCGGGCGTACCGCCGATGCCCAGCAGCATGTCGACGCCGGTGCCCTCGCGCAGCGCGTAGATCGAGCCGGCCACGTCACCGTCGGAGATCAGCTTGATCCGCGCCCCCGCCTCCCGGATCTCCTTGATGATCCCTTCGTGCCGGGGCCGGTCGAGGATGACGACGGTCACGTCCTCCGGGGTGGAGCGCTTGGCCTTGGCGACCCGCCGGATGTTCACGGACACCGGCGCGTTGATGTCGACGAAGTCCGCGGCCTCCGGTCCCGTGACCAGCTTGTCCATGTAGAACACGGCGGACGGGTCGAACATCGAGCCCCGGTCCGCGGCGGCCAGCACCGCGATCGCGTTCGGCATGCCCTTGGCCGTCAGCGTGGTCCCGTCGATCGGGTCGACGGCGATGTCGCACTCGGGGCCGGTCCCGTCGCCCACGCGCTCCCCGTTGAAGAGCATCGGGGCCTCGTCCTTCTCGCCCTCGCCGATGACGACCACGCCGTTCATCGACACGGTGGAGACCAGGGACCGCATGGCGCGCACCGCGGCGCCGTCGGCGCCGTTCTTCTCGCCCCGCCCGACCCAGCGGCCCGCGGCCATCGCGGCGGCTTCGGTCACCCGGACGAGCTCCAGGGCGAGGTTGCGGTCGGGGGCCTCGGAGGGGACCTCGAGTTCGGACGGCAGATGATGATGCTCGGTCATCGGAGCGCACCTTTCTGATACGACGACGGCCGGATGAGGGTTCGACCGTCGACTCTATCGTCAGTCCGACAAAATGAGCAGGGGACCCCACGGATGAGCGGACCTGGCACCTGCGACGATAGGGGGCGTGGCAGGTTCGAACGGCAAGCAGAAGACGGTCCGGGACATGATTCTGTCCCTGGGCCTCATCGGGATCGCGGCGGCGGTCATCTACGTGTTCATCCCGCACGACGACTCCGCTCCCGACATCAAGAAGGTCGACTACCGCGTCGAGCTGCTCACGGCCCGCCGTGCGGCCTCCTACCCGGTGGCCGCGCCCGAGGGGCTGCCGGCCGACTGGAAGGCCACCTCGGTGCGCTTCCGGGGCGACCGGTTCGACGCCTGGCACCTGGGCTTCAACGCCCCCGGCGGTCAGTACGTGCAGATCGAGCAGTCGACTCAGAAGCCGTCCGAGTTCATCGACGAGGCGAGCCAGGGCGGCGAGGCGACGAAGCAGACCCGGGAGATCGCGGGCCGCACCTGGACGCGGTACACGGGCGGCCGGTACGACGCCCTCGTGCACCAGGGCGACGGGGCGACGACGGTGGTCGCGGGCACGGGCTCGCTGGCCCAGCTCACCGAGATGGCGAAGTCCCTCAAGATGGCGTGAGGCGACGACGGGAGGGGCCCGGCCGCCAGGCGGCCGGGCCCCTCCCGTGCGGTCGGCCGCCTCAGACGGTGGTGACGACGTCCTCGTACGCCAGGCGCGGGGAGCGCGGGTACCAGGCGTCCTCGCCCGGCTTGCCGATGTTGACGACCATCAGCGGGGTGTGGTCGTCGTCCAGGAACTCCTTGCGGACGCCCTCGAAGTCCAGGCCGGTCATCGGGCCGGCGGCGAGCCCCGCGGCACGGATGCCGATGATGAAGTACGCGGCCTGGAGGGCGGCGTTCAGGTTGGCGCTGCCCTCGCGCGCCGCGCGCTCGCCGAAGAAGAGGTCCTTGGCCTGCGGGAAGTGCGGGAAGAGCTGCGGCAGCTCCTCGTGGAACTCGTTGTCCGCGGAGAGGATCGCGACCAGCGGGGCGGCGGCGGTCTTGTTCCGGTTGCCCTCGGCCATGTGCTGCACGAGGCGCTCGCGGGCCTCGGGGGAGCGGACCAGGGTGACGCGCAGCGGCGACTGGTTCATGGAGGTGGGGCCGTACTTGACCAGGTCGTAGATCGCCTGGACCTGCTCGTCGGTCACCGGCTCGTCGGTGAAGGTGTTCGCGGTGCGGGCCTCGCGGAACAGCAGGTCCTGGGCGGCGGGGTCAAGAACGAGAGACATGGTGGAACCTTCTCGGGGTGTACGTCGGTCCCGTAAACGGACCGTGGACCGGTTGACGTCTCCGACCGTACGCCTGCGAAGTTCAACATTCAACTAAAGAGCGGGTGTGGTGATCCGCTTCACAGATCACCGGACCCCTCTGCTCGGCGGCGCCCCTACTCGGAGTCGCCCTCGCCGTCCTCCGACTCCTCCGCCAGGGCCGCGTCCAGCCGCGCCCGCGCCCCGTCCAGCCACCGCCGGCACACCTTGGCCAGCTCCTCGCCCCGCTCCCAGAGCGCGAGGGACTCCTCGAGTGTCGTGCCGCCCGCCTCCAGCCGTCGTACGACCTCGATCAGCTCGTCCCGCGCCTGCTCGTACCCGAGCGCCTCTTCCGCCACCTTGCTGGTCATCCGCCCACCCTACGCATCGACTCGGACAGTGAACTCACCCTCGGCGACCCGCGCCCGCAGGGTCTCCTCCGCCCCCACCTCGTCCGGCGCCCGCACCACGTGCCCGTCGGACTTCTGGAGGACGGCGTACCCGCGCTGGAGGGTCGCGGCGGGGGAGAGGGCCACCACGCGCGCGCGGGTGTGCGTCAGCTCGGAGTCGGCGCGGTCCAGCAGATGGCCCAGGGTGCGGCGGGCGCGGTCGGTCAGGGAGGCCACGTGGTCGGCGCGTTCGTCGATCATCTGGTGCGGATCCTCTATCGACGGCCGCGCGAGAGCGTGCGCGAGGCCCCGCTCCTCCCGCTGGAGGAAGGACTCGACACACCGCCGCGCGCGGTCCCGCAGCGCCCGCACCCGTTCGTACTCCTCGCCCACGTCCGGGACGACCTTCTTGGCCGCGTCCGTGGGCGTGGAGGCCCGCAGGTCGGCGACGTAGTCCAGCAGCGGGGTGTCCGGTTCGTGGCCGATAGCCGACACCACCGGCGTACGGCAGGACGCGACCGCCCGCACCAACTGCTCGTCGGAGAACGGCAGCAGGTCCTCCACACTGCCCCCGCCGCGCGCCACGACGATCACGTCCACGTCGTCCTGTGCGTCGAGCTCCTTGACCGCCTGCACCACCTGCGGGACGGCGTGCACCCCCTGCACCGGGACGTTGCGCACCTCGAAGCGGACGGCGGGCCAGCGGTGCCGGGCGTTCTCCAGGACGTCCCGCTCGGCGGCCGAGGCACGGCCGCAGACCAGCCCGATGAGCTGCGGCAGGAACGGCAGCGGCTTCTTGCGCTCCGGCGCGAACAGCCCCTCCGCCGCGAGGGACTTCTTCAGCGCCTCCAGCCGGGCCAGCAGCTCACCGACCCCGACCGGCCTTATCTCGGCGGCCCGCAGCGAGAGCTGGCCCCGCGGCGCGTACCACTCCGGCTTCGCCAGTACGACCACCCGGGCGCCCTCGCCGACGACATCGGCGACGTCGTCGAAGACCTGACGGAAGCAGGTCACGCTCACCGAGATGTCGTACGACGGATCGCGCAGCGTGAGGAACACGACCCCCGCGCCCGGACGCCGGGAGAGCTGGGTGATCTGCCCCTCGACCCACACGGCGCCGAGCCGGTCGATCCAGCCGCCGATGAGGCGCGACACCTCGCCGACGGGCAGAGGCGTTTCGGGGGTCGAGTTCACAGCCATGCCGCGAGCGTAACGGCCGCGTACGACAACGGACCGTCACCACCCGACAACCACCGGCTCCACCACGCCCGCCGCCTGCGCCGGTCAAACCGACGCCGCGAAGGTGCCCCGTGCCGGTTCCGGACATCGTGCCTGCGCCTGCGCCTCGGCCGACCCGCCCCTCACACATCCCGGTCGGTCTCCCCGGGAACGTCACGGGCACGCGATCTTCGACCGGCCGAACGCGGCCTTACGATGGGACGCATGACCGCTTCGCCTGGCCGCCGTGTCCTGCTCGCCGCCCCCCGTGGTTACTGCGCGGGTGTGGACCGCGCCGTGATCGCCGTCGAGAAAGCCCTGGAGCAGTACGGCGCTCCGGTGTACGTCCGGCACGAGATCGTCCACAACAAGTACGTCGTACAGACCCTGGAGAAGAAGGGCGCGATCTTCGTCGAACGGACGGAGGAGGTCCCGCCGGGCAACATCGTCATGTTCTCCGCGCACGGCGTCGCCCCCGTCGTCCACGAGGAGGCCGCGCGCGGCAGGCTCGCCACCATCGACGCGACCTGCCCGCTGGTCACCAAGGTCCACAAGGAAGCCGTCCGCTTCGCCAACGAGGACTACGACATCCTCCTGATCGGTCACGAGGGCCACGAGGAGGTCATCGGCACCTCCGGCGAGGCCCCCGACCACATCACCCTCGTCGACGGCCCCGCGGACGTCGCCAAGGTCGAGGTCCGCGACGAGTCGAAGGTCGTCTGGCTCTCCCAGACCACCCTCTCCGTCGACGAGACCATGGAGACCGTCGACGCCCTCAAGGAGAAGTTCCCGCAGCTCATCTCGCCGCCCAGCGACGACATCTGCTACGCCACGCAGAACCGCCAGCTCGCCGTGAAGCAGATGGGCGCGGAGGCCGAGCTGGTCATCGTGGTCGGCTCCCGCAACTCCTCCAACTCCAAGCGCCTCGTCGAGGTCGCCAAGCTGGCCGGCTCCCGCGAGGCCTACCTCGTGGACTTCGCCAGCGAGATCGACGAGGCCTGGCTGGAGGGCGTGACCACGGTCGGCGTGACCTCGGGCGCCTCGGTGCCGGAGGTGCTGGTCGAGGAGGTCCTGGAGTGGCTGGCGCAGCGCGGCTACGGCGACGTGGAACTCGTGAAGGCGGCCGAGGAGTCCATCACCTTCTCCCTCCCGAAGGAGCTGCGGCGCGACCTGCGCGAGGAGGCCGCGGCGCTGGTCGCGGAGCGCAAGGGGACCTCGCAGGCGTGACTGTCCGTCGTCCGTCGTAACGTAGGGCCATGCAGATCTTCGGCTTGGACATCGGCGGATCCGGGATCAAGGGCGCCCCTGTGGACCTGGACAAGGGCGACCTGGCGCAGGAGCGTCACAAAGTGCTCACCCCGCACCCGGCCACGCCCGACAGCGTGGCCGACGGGGTGAAGCAGGTCGTGGACCACTTCGGCTGGAGCGGCCCGGTCGGGCTGACCTTCCCGGGCGTGGTCACCGGCGGTTCCCACATCCGCACGGCCGCCAACGTCGACAAGAGCTGGATCGACACCGACGCGCGCACGTTGTTCAGCGAACGGCTCGGCGGGCTGCCGGTGACCGTGGTCAACGACGCGGACGCGGCGGGCGTCGCCGAGATGAGCTTCGGCGCGGGCAAGGACCGCAAGGGCACCGTCATCCTGCTCACCCTGGGCACCGGCATCGGCAGCGCGGTCTTCGTCGACGGCGTCCTCGTCCCCAACACCGAGCTGGGCCACCTGGAGCTGCACGGCCACGACGCCGAGAAGAAGGCGTCCAGCAAGGCCAGGGAGGACGAGGAGCTCACCTGGGAGCACTGGGCCCACCGCGTCCAGAAGTACCTCGCCCACGTCGAGATGCTCTTCTCGCCCGAGCTGTTCATCATCGGCGGCGGCGTCAGCCGCAAGTCGCAGAAGTTCCTGCCCCACATCGAGGGCATCAAGGCCGAGATCGTCCCGGCGCAGTTGCAGAACAACGCGGGGATCGTGGGGGCGGCGATGCGGGCGGTGCAGGAGTAGGGGGCCTTCGGCCCGGCATCGGCGGGCGGCCCGAGTCGCACGACCCGGGCGCCGTCACCCTCGCCGACGGCCCGCGTCAGGGCCGGCGCGAGCGGTCCCGTACCAGGCGGACCCTGCGGACCAGCGCCACGAGGCCGGCGGCCAGCGTGCCGGCGTAGAGCCAGCCCGCCTGCGTGGCCAGTGCGGTGAACAGGCCCATCAGCCGCCCCGAGGTGCCGCCGCCGCTGTCGGCGACCGGGACGAGACCGACGGCGAAGGCGATCGGCACGACGATCGGGGCGGTCAGCAGGTCCCCCCGGCGCATCCACACCGAGGTCACCACGCTGACCGGCATGAACAGCACGCCGTACAGCGTCAGCGCCGAGCCGAACAGCACGGAGACGAGACAGCCCAGCAGGAACATCAGGCCGCCGCAGAACAGTCCCCCGCCGAGCCCGGTGAGCCGGGGGTTGGGCAGCCGTCGCAGTGTCCGTACCGCGGGGGGCGGCGGGCGGCGGGCCACCGGTGGCCGTCGCTCGCCGCGGGCCTGCGCGGGCAGGGGTGCTCCTCGGTCCGGGCGTCGCGTTCCGTCGTGCGGGGGGCGGGTCCTGTGTTGCTCCACTGGACCAACCTAGGTCTGTTTATGTGCCGAACGGCTCCTCGGACACGCCGTGGGAAAGACCTTGGCCATGCGTTCGACAGGGCCGCCGGGGCGTGCCGCGACACGCCGTAGACTGGTGGATCGGCCCCCTGGCCGCCAGTCTCCTCACGTCTCCTCTCACGTACGGGAAGTCGCAACGTGTCGCTCACGATCGGAATCGTCGGTCTGCCGAATGTCGGCAAGTCGACCCTGTTCAACGCCCTGACCAAGAACGACGTGCTGGCGGCCAACTACCCGTTCGCCACGATCGAGCCGAACGTCGGCGTGGTCGGCGTCCCGGACCCGCGTCTGACGAAACTGGCCGAGATCTTCTCCTCGCAGCGGATCCTCCCGGCGACCGTCGACTTCGTGGACATCGCGGGCATCGTGCGCGGCGCGAGCGAGGGCGAGGGCCTGGGCAACAAGTTCCTCGCGAACATCCGTGAGTCGGACGCGATCTGCCAGGTCATCCGCGCCTTCAAGGACGAGAACGTCGTCCACGTCGACGGCAAGGTCTCGCCCAAGGACGACATCGAGACGATCAACACCGAGCTGATCCTCGCCGACCTCCAGACCATTGAGAAGGTCCTGCCCCGCCTCCAGAAGGAGTCGCGGATCAAGAAGGACATCGCGCCGAAGGTCAAGGCCGTCGAGGAGGCCAAGGAGATCCTGGAGAAGGGCGACACGCTCTTCTCCGCGGGCATCGTCCAGGGCTCCGGCAACGAGGAGCTCCTGCACGACCTGCACCTGCTGACCACCAAGCCCTTCCTGTACGTCTTCAACGTCGACGAGGACGAGCTGGTCGACGAGTCCTTCAAGGACGAGCAGCGCGCCCTGGTCGCCCCCGCCGAGGCGATCTTCCTCAACGCCAAGCTGGAGGCGGACCTCGCCGAGCTCGACGAGGAGGACGCGATGGAGCTCCTGGAGTCGGTCGGCGCCGAGGAGCCCGGCCTGGCGACGCTCGCCCGCGTCGGCTTCAACACCCTCGGCCTCCAGACCTACCTCACGGCCGGCCCCAAGGAGTCCCGCGCCTGGACCATCAAGAAGGGCGCCACGGCCCCCGAGGCGGCCGGCGTGATCCACACCGACTTCCAGAAGGGCTTCATCAAGGCGGAGGTCATCTCCTTCGACGACCTGGTGGAGACCGGCTCGGTGGCCGAGGCCCGCGCGAAGGGCAAGGCGCGGATGGAGGGCAAGGACTACGTCATGCAGGACGGAGACGTCGTGGAGTTCCGCTTCAACGT
>NZ_LJBR01000488.1 GCF_001282115.1 Streptomyces sp. NRRL B-24085
CCCCCACCCACCTCCCCGATGACCCCGAGCCCCGTGAACTGCTCGCTCAGGGGACCGCCCCCGCGGATGTCGCCGCGAAGTACCCCACCTCCTCGCTGGCCTGGGCCCAGCTCGCCGACGAGGCGTTCGAGCGGGGCAGCGTCGTGGAGTCGTACGCCTATGCCCGTACCGGCTACCACCGCGGCCTGGACGCGCTGCGCCGCAACGGCTGGAAGGGCCACGGCCCGGTCCCGTGGGAGCACGAGCCGAACCGCGGCTTCCTGCGCGCGCTGCACGCCCTCGCCCGTGCCGCCGGTGCCATCGGCGAGCAGGAGGAGTACGAGCGCTGCTCGCAGTTCCTGAAGGACTCCTCGCTCACGGCGGCCGAGACGCTGGGCTGATCCGGCACCGTTCTCCGGGCCCGCCCGCGTGACCGGGCGGGCCTTGCCATTTCCGCGGACGATGGAAGAAGATGCCCGGCGGGGACCGGGGCCCCGTGTCGGTAACGGCAGGGCGGACCGCTACCCGGAGTAATAACAGGAGACAGCGATGTCGTCCCATGAGGCTCAGGAAACGCAGGAGCCCGAGACCCCGCATCTCGACTTCCAAGGCACGACGCCGTACGAGGACTACGTCAAGGCGGACGTGCTCACCCACCTCCAGCACACCCTCTCCGACGATCCCGGAGAGATGGTCTTCCTGGTCACGACCCAGGTCATGGAGCTGTGGTTCACCGTCATCGTGCACGAGTGGGAGACCGCGGCGGCCGCCCTGCGCTCCGACGACGTGCCCACGGCCGTCGCCGCGCTGAAACGATCCGTCCGTGAGCTGGAGGCCCTGAACGCCTCCTGGAAGCCGCTCGGCCAGCTCACGCCCGCGCAGTTCAACTCCTACCGCTCGGCGCTCGGCGAGGGCTCCGGCTTCCAGTCGGCGATGTACCGCCGCATGGAGTTCCTGCTCGGCGACAAGTCGGCGTCCATGCTCGTCCCGCACCGGGGCGCGCCCCGCGTCCACGCCGAGCTGGAGAAGGCCCTGCACGAGCCGAGCCTGTACGACGAGGTGCTGCGGCTGCTCGCCCGGCGCGGGCACGCCATCCCGGCCGCCGTCCTGGAGCGGGACGTCTCGCGCCGCTACGAGCCCTCGGAGGAGGTCGAGGCCGCCTGGACGGCCCTCTACTCCGGCCCCGAGCACGACGAACTGGCCCGCCTGGGCGAGGCGTTGACCGATGTCGCCGAGCTGGTGTGGCGATGGCGCAACGACCACCTCGTTGCCACCCGCCGGGCGATGGGCGCCAAGGCCGGCACGGGCGGCTCCGCCGGGGTGGCCTGGCTGGAGAAGCGCGCGCAGAAGAACGTGTTCCCGGAACTGTGGACGGCCCGGTCCCATGTCTGAACTCCACTTCAAGGCACAGGAACTGGACGCCGGTGACGAACTCGCGGGCCTGCGCTCGCGGTTCGTCCTCGACGACGCCGTCTACCTGGACGGCAACTCGCTGGGCGCCCTCCCGGCCGCCGTCCCGGGGCGCGTCGAGGACGTCGTGCGCCGCCAGTGGGGGTCCCTGCGGATCCGGTCCTGGGACGAGAGCGGCTGGTGGAGCGCGCCCGAGCGGATCGGCGACCGGATCGCCCCGCTGGTCGGGGCGGCGGCCGGGCAGATCGTGGTCGGTGACTCGACAAGTGTCAACGTCTTCAAGGCACTTGTGGGCGCGGTGCGGCTCGCGGGCGGCCCCGAGGCCGGACGGGACGAGGTGGTCGTCGACGCGACCACCTTCCCCACGGACGGGTACATCGCCGAGTCCGCGGCCCGGATGACGGGCTGCACCCTGCGGGCGGTGACCCCGGCGGAGGTGCCGGGCGCGCTGAGCGGCCGTACGGCGGCCGCGCTGCTCAACCACGTCGACTACCGCACCGGACGCCTGCACGACCTGCCCGGACTCACGGCCGCCGTGCACGCGGCGGGCGCGGTCGCGGTGTGGGACCTGTGCCACAGCGCGGGCGCCCTGCCGGTCGGTCTCGACGCGCACGGCGTCGACCTCGCGGTCGGCTGCACCTACAAGTACCTGAACGGCGGCCCCGGTTCACCGGCGTACCTCTACGTCCGGCGCGAGCACCAGGACCGCTTCGACTCCCCGCTGCCCGGGTGGAACTCCCATGCGGAGCCCTTCGGGATGCGGCCGTCGTACGAACCGGCGCCGGGCGCGCTGCGGGGCCGCGTCGGCACCCCCGACATCCTCTCCATGCTCGCCCTGGAGGCGGCCCTGGAGGTCTGGGACGGGGTGTCGGTCGAGGCGGTGCGCGCCAAGTCCCTCGCCCTCACGGACTTCTTCCTGGAGTGCGTCTCGTCGTACGTCGAGGAGGGCCGCGTCGAGTGCGTGACCCCCCTGGCGCACGCCGAGCGCGGCAGCCAGGTCGCGCTGCGCTGCGAGGACGCGGGCGAGGTGATGAAGCGGCTCATCGAACGGGGTGTGGTGGGCGACTTCCGGCACCCGGACGTGCTGCGGTTCGGCTTCACGCCGTTGTACGTCGGCTTCGCGGACGTGGAGCGGGCGGCGCGGGTGCTGGGGGAGACGCTCGGCTGACCGGCTTCGGCGGCCTGTCGGTGCGGCTGACCGACTTCGGCCCCCTGTCGGTGCGGCTGGCCGGCTTCGGCGCCCTCAGTCCTGTACGGCGTACACGCCCGCCCGTGCCGCCGCGACCGCCGCGTCCGCGGCGCGTTCGGCGGCGGCCGGATCGGGGGCCGTGCCGGTGGTGAGGAGGCCGTAGTAGAGGGGTGCGGAGACCGCCCGTACGACGGTCGCCGGGTCGGTGCGGGCGGGGAGCTCCCCGCGCGTGACGCCCTCGGTGACACAGGGGGCCCACTCGGCGACCCGTACCGCGTAGAAGTGCCGCAGCGCCTCGGCGGTACGCGGATCGCAGGTCGCCGCGGCGATGACCGCCCGGAACAGGGCGCCCTGCCGGGGGTCGGCGAGCGTGCGCTGGACCAGCAGGGCGTTGGCCCGCAGGTCGTCGCGGACCGAGCCGGTGCGGGTCCGGGGCAGCGACTGCTCGGCCATGTCGGCGAGCAGGTCGGCGACCAGCGCGGTGACCGTCCCCCACCGCCGGTACACGGTCGTCTTGCCGACCTCCGCGCGCCGGGCGACCTCGGCGAGGTCCAGGCGGTCGAAGCCCTGCTCGGCGAGCACGTCCCCGGCCGCCCGCAGCACGGCCGCACGGACCCGCGCGGTACGGCCGCCGGGACGGACGGTGCCGGGTTCGGCGGACATGTCGGCCTCCTCGGTGTGTTTCGGCGGTGCGCTTCGGCGGTGCGCTTCGGCGGTGTGCTCCTGATCCGTGGGGCGGACCGTCGCCAGCGTAACGAAACGGCAGAACCGTTTAACCCTCACCGAGCGTGACATCCCCCGGTCCGTGCACGTCATGGGCCTGATACCGTCCCGGCCAACGGCCGGATTCCCTTCCAGGATGAATTCACGGTCCGTCAGATCCTTTTCGTCGCTGAGAGGTTGGAGCATGCCGGACGACGCCGCAGCCCGTGCCGCCGCAGAAGCCCGTGTCGCGGCCGAGGAGGAGTCGGCCTTCTCGCACCCGGCGGTCGACCCCGACGCCACCGCGGCGTACGGCGACGACCCCGACCAGGTCATCGACTTCTACGCCCCGCGCGTGGCGGTGTCCCCCGGGGGCGGCCTCGCGCCGCTGGTCGTCGTCCTGCACGGCGGGGCATGGCGGGCGCCCTACGACCGGCGGCATGTGACACCGTTCGCGGACTTCCTGGCCCGGCGCGGATTCGCCGTGGCCAACGTGGAGTACCGGCGGGGTGGGGTCTCCCTTCCGGGGGAGAGCGCCGGTGGTGGGGGCGCTGTGGATGGCGTCGGTGCTGGTGGCGTCGATACCGGTGACGTCGGTGCGGGGGGTCTTGGCGCTGTGGACGTCGGGTCGGTGGCCGGGCGTTGGCCCGGGACCTTCGACGACGTGGCCGCCGCGATGGACGCGCTGCCCGGGCTCGTACGGGAGCACCTCCCGCAGGCCGACCCGCGCCGCATGGTGGTCACCGGTCACTCCGCCGGCGGCCACCTCGCGCTGTGGGCCGCGGCCCGGCACCTGCTGCCGGCCGACGCCGCGTGGCGCATCGACCGTCCGGCGCCCCTGCGCGGGGTCGTCGCCCTCGCCCCCATCGCCGACTTCACGGTCGCCGACAAGCTGGACGTGTGCGGCGGCGCGTGCCGCCAACTCCTGGGCGGCGACGAGGGGTTCGCCGCGCGCGTGCCCTACGCCGACCCCGCGCTGCTGCTGCCGACGGGCATCGCGACCACCCTCGTCCAGGGCCGCACCGACACGGTCGTACCGCAGGCGGTCGCCGAGGCCTACGCGGACGCGGCGGCCAAGGCGGGCGAGGTGGTGGGCCTGACCCTGCTGGAGGACGTCGGCCACTTCCCGCTGATCGACCCGGCGGCGGACGCGTGCGCGGTGGTGGCGGAGGAGATCGCGCAGTTGGCGTGGTGAGGCGGGTCCCGGAGGGGCTGGGGGCGCAGGTCGGGATGCGTCTTGGAGTGCGTCTTGGGATGCGTGCTGGGGCCTCGTGCGGCCCCCCGGTGATACCCGTAATACCTGAGAGCTACGACTGCG
>NZ_LJBR01000489.1 GCF_001282115.1 Streptomyces sp. NRRL B-24085
GTGCGTAGCTGGGTTTCGGGGGTGCGGGTTCTGTGCGGGCGCGTCGTGGTACGGGGTAGCGGCCGGGCTCTGGGCGTGCGGGTGGGGGCGGCAGGGATTCTCTGGGCAGGTCGCGGTGAGCGGGCGGTTCGTTCAGGTGGCGGCCGCCGGCGACGGGGTCGCTCGGCGGCCGCTCCTGCTCAGATGCCGGCCGCGGCCGACAGGTCGTGCTTGATCGCGGTCAGCAGGTCGGTTGCCCTGGCGCGGGCCGCCGGGAGGTCGGCGTGGGTGGCGACCGGGACGACCACCTCCAGGTAGCACTTCAGCTTGGGCTCGGTGCCGCTCGGGCGGACGATGACCCGGGCGCCGTCCAGCGTGTACCGCAGACCGTCGGTGGGCGGGAGCTTGTCCGTGCCCTGCGTGAGGTCCTCGGCCCTGGTGATCGCGAGGCCCGCGAGCTCGGTCGGCGGGTGTTCGCGGAGCTGCTTCATCGCCCGGGCGATGACCGACAGGTCCTCCACGCGCACCGAGAGCTGGTCCGTGGCGTGCAGGCCGTGGGTCACCGCGAGGTCGTCCAGGAGGTCGGTGAGGGTGCGGTTCTGTTCCTTCAGTCCTGAGGCCAGCTCCGTGACGAGGAGGGCCGCGGTGATGCCGTCCTTGTCCCGTACGCCCTCGGGGTCCACGCAGTAGCCGAGGGCCTCCTCGTAGCCGTAGCGCAGGCCCTCCACGCGGGCGATCCACTTGAAGCCGGTGAGGGTCTCCTCGTAGGGGAGGCCCGCCTTCTCGGCGATCCTGCCGAGCAGGGAGGACGAGACGATCGACTCGGCGAAGGTGCCGCGCGCTCCGCGGGCCACCAGGTGGGCGGCGAGCAGCGCGCCGACCTCGTCGCCCCGGAGCATGCGCCAGGAGCCGTTGTCCTTCACGGCCACCGCGCAGCGGTCCGCGTCCGGGTCGTTCGCGATGATCAGGTCCGGGTCCGTCTCCTCGGCCTTCGCGAAGGCCAGGTCCATCGCGCCGGGCTCCTCCGGGTTGGGGAAGGCGACGGTCGGGAAGTCGGGGTCCGGGTCGGCCTGTTCCGCGACCAGGTCCGGCGTGGGGAAGCCGGCCCGTTCGAACGCGGCGAGGAGGGTGTCCTTGCCGACGCCGTGCATCGCCGTGTACACCGTGCGGGCGGTGCGGGGGGAGTCGGCGGCCAGTACGGCGTCCGTGCGGGCGAGGTAGGCGTCCAGGACGCTGTCGTCGAGGGTCTCCCAGCCGGTGTCGGGGCGGGGGACGTCGTGGAGGCTCGCGACCGCGTCGATCTCGGCTGCGATCTCGGCGTCGGCGGGCGGGACGATCTGGGAGCCGTCGCCGAGGTACACCTTGTAGCCGTTGTCGCGGGGCGGGTTGTGGCTGGCCGTGACCTCCACGCCGGCCACCGCGCCGAGGTGCCTTATCGCGTACGCGAGGACGGGGGTGGGG
>NZ_LJBR01000049.1 GCF_001282115.1 Streptomyces sp. NRRL B-24085
CACCCCCACCGCCGGCGTCACCCATGTCGCACCGACCCCGGCACCGACCCCCGCCAACACCGGCGGCCTCAGCGCGCCGACGCCCGGCTCCTACGCCGTGGACCTGCCGAAGCTCGGCCGGGTGGACCTGTCGGTGCTGGCCTCCCGGACCATCGAGATCCGGATGATGACCGGTCAGCAGTTCAACTTCCTGCACACGTTCACGAACATCGACTCCTCGCTGCCGGGCGTCAGCGTCCGTGTCACCCCGGGCACGGGCCCCCACGGCACGAACGTCCACGTCGACACGGGCGGTGTGCAGGGCGTCACCGCCTGGCACGCCGTCCAGAACAGCCAGGACGTCCTCGTCGTCCAGCGCGCCCTGCCGAACAACGGCGGTACCGACCAGTGGACGTACCACCTGAGCGCGGCGGACAACTGGGCGCCGGCCGGCGGCATGCAGCACTTCCCGCCGGGCACCCTGGCCAACTCCCACGTCCTCGGGGCGATGCCGCCCCCCGCCCAAGGTCAGGCCGGCCTGGTCGCCTCGCCGCCAGTCAACCAGCCGGTCCAGGGTCCGCTCAACGCCCCCACCACCGTGAACGTCCCCGGTGTCACCAACGCCCAGCTCCAGGTCCAGTTCGGCGCCGCCCCCGGTCGGATCACCGACGCCACCCCCGTCCATGCGGCGGGCGCGCCGCCGATCACCGTGCAGCACCTGCCCGGAGCGGGCCCGGACAACACCGACCTCGTCCGCGTCGACCACACCGTGAGCGCCGTCGAGATCCGCCAAATCGACCTCGCCCCGGGCGCCAGGGGCAACCTCACCCCGGTCCGCGACGAACGCCTCATCACCCTCGCGGGCGGCCCCCACCAGGGCACACGGATCGCCGTCGACCTGATCAACGCCAACGCCGTACGGCAGGTGTCCGGGCCCCCGCTTCCACCCGGCCAGGCGCTTTACTCGGGCGGCGAGCTCAACCTCCCGACCCCCGGCGGCTTCCAGCTGTACGACCCGGCGACCGGCCTCCCGGGTCGCACCGGCACCCAACTGACCGGCGGCGCCGCCGGCAACAACCTGTACGTGCTCACCGGTGGCGGCCGCCCGCAGCTCACCGACGCGCTCGCCGTCCCGCATCCCGGCGCCGCGGTCACCCCGGTGCAGGGCGTGTTCCACGTCCGCACACCGCAGACTCCGGCCGGAGTCGTTGCCGTCCACACCGCTGACGGCGCCTTCTCCCACGAGGCGATCAGGATCGAGGGCGGTGGCTACCTCCGCGGCCAACACCTGGTCGACGCCGCCGGACACCGGATCGCCGGCGCCACCGTCACCCCCCAGCACCCGGCGGTACCGCCCACCCCGCAGCCGCCGACCGCGTTCCGCATCGAGGACGGCAACCGGCACCTCGTGGTCGGCCTCGACGGCGTCCGGACGCATGACGTGCTCACTCTCCGGGGCACGAACGACTTCGTGCACATTCCGGCCGGTCACGGGCTCCCGGTGCGGGTGGACGCGGCCGGAGTGAACCAAGGTGCGATCACATCGGTCGGGGGAGAGTTCCACGTCCCCGCCCCCGGCAACCGCACCACCGTCTTCGACGCGGCCAACGGCAACCACACCCACGACCTGCTCACCGTCCAGGGCGGTCCACTCGCCGGCAGCCGCCTCCACGTCGACCTGGGCGGCACCCCCGGCCACGTCGTCGACGGCTCCGGAATCCGGACCCACACCGTGGTCCCGCTCCAGGGCACCGGCCACGTGGCCCTCGTACCGGTCACGCCGGGCGGCGCTTTGGCACGCACCGATCTGGCGGGTGTCGACCAGGGAGCGATCGCGCAGGTCGGCAACGACTTCCATGTACCGGCCCCGAACCACCGGACCACGGTGTACGGCCTCGACGGCACCCACACCCACGACCTGCTCACCCTCCAGGGCGGCCCCCTCGCCGGCAGCGAGATCCGGATCGGCCTCGGCGGCACCCCGCCCCGCCTGGACGGTGCCGTCGTCGCCCCGCAGCAGGGCGGCGGCTTCCGGATCCAGCACGGCGACACCCACATCGCCGTCGACGCCCAGGGCGTGCACACCGACGACATCGCCACCCTCACCCCGGCCCAGGGGAGCGGCCTCGTCCACACTCCGGCGACCGGCGCCAACCCGGTCCCGGTGCTGAAGGACATGAACGGCGCCCCCGTACCGCACGCCTCCGTCACCGCGGGACCCGGCGGCACGTTCACCGTCACCCGGAGCGTGGTCGACGGCGGCGGCGCCCCCATCGGCCGCTTCCTGGAGTTCCACCCGGCCGGCGCCGTCAACCTGCTCGACGCCAACCTGGCCCGGCTGGACGACGTACGGGTCGCCGCCCGGCCAGGCGGAGCGGGCTTCCGGATCACCCAGGACGGCGAGATCCTCCTCGTCGACGCGGGCGGCCGGGTCGACCTCGCGGCCGTGGACACGGCCGGGACCGGCGTGTTCCGCGTCCACGACGGCCAGGGCGCCCACCAGTTCGACACTCTTCAGCTCACCGACTCGGTCGGCACCCGCTTCATCCGCACCGACACCCACACGCTCCTCGACGGTGAGCTGCGCCCGGTCCCGCCCGGCGGACACACCGTCACCCCCCGGCCGGGCGGCGGCTACCGCGTCGACGGCTTCCCGGGCGTCCGGGCGGGCGAGTACAAGCTGTACGACAACCTCGGCAGGATCACCGAGCAGCGGATCGACGTCGTCACCAAGGGCGCTCTCAAGCCGAACGAGTACCTCAAGGTCACCCACCCCACCGACGGCGTCACCAAGCCGACCTGGGAGCGCGTGCGCCTGGACGCGGCCGGCACCCCGCGGCCGGTCACCGGCGCCCGGGGCTGGTACGACGGCGGCACGCTGGACACCAAGGGCCTGGGCCAGGGCCGGGTCCACCTCGTCAGCCACTCCGGTGGCACCGTCTTCGAGCGCAGGGCGCTGCCGGACGGCCACGTCCTCGACGCCTACCACTCGTCGGCCGGGGTGGGTGACTTCGGCCGGTTCAACCAGCGCGGCGGCTGGACCGAGTACGACGCGAACGGCGCCGTCGTCCGCCACGGCACCCGGCACTGGGGCGAGAGCGGCCGCAGCTGGTTCGACGTGACGACGACCATGGGGATCGACACCCGAGTCCGGCACTTCCAGGCCACCCCCGACGGCGGACACGTCCTGGCTCAACTGGACAACAAGCCGCTCACCCAGTCCTTCGCGAAGACGACCTGGACCCGCTACGACGGCGACCACCGGCCGATCGCCGCCGGCACCCGCGACTGGGGTCCCGGCCGGGGCTTCACCGACACCATGCTCCATCCCAGGACCGGCGAGGGCGTCGTCGTCCACGAGAAGTGGGGCCGCTTCACCTGGTCCCCGCACGACGTGCGCCGCTTCCACCAGACGAAGATCGGCGCGGACGGCGTGCCGAAGGCGGAGTACACGTCCTGGTCCGCGCACGGCAAGGAGAACGGCGCCGGCGTGACGCTGAAGAACGGTGACTTCCTGGAGACCCGGCGCTTCGCCGAACAGCGGCCCCCGGTCTCCTGGCAGTGGCTGACGAGCGGCGAGTACCGGGCCATGAACCTCGACCAGGTGCCCTGGCTGAAGCGGGACAACAACCTCCAGGTGCACCACTTCACGCAGACCCCGGCGGGCGGCGGCGCCCCCGTCCACGGGATGCGGTTCGTCAGCGCCGACACCACGACCGACGTCCTGCGCACCGGCGTCGTCGTCCGCGAGAGCCGCAAGCTGCTGAACGGCGACACCCTCTCCGTCGGCGACGTGAAGCTGCCCTCCGGCGTGATGCGCCATGACGGTTACCTGCCCTGGTCACAGGGCGCCGGCAAACCGCAAGGCCACCGGACCTACAACAGCGCGGACTTCACCTCGCCGACGATCGACGGCCGCCGGGTGATCTGGCAGGACCGGGTCGCCGTCGGCCCCGCCGGCGGCGACTGGTACACGCCGAACATCCCGGGGCGCCAGTGGAACGTCGTCCGGTCCGGCCTCGACGACGGCACGGTCGTCGAGTACCGCCCGGCCCCCGGCCAGGCACCTCCGGCCCACCTGAACAACGGCGACTGGACCCGCTACGACCACCACGGCCTCGTCGTCGCCCGCCAGGACACCTGGCCCGACCCCGCCGGCACCGGAAACCACATCCAGGTCACCTCGACCGGCATGCTCGACGGCGATGTGCGCTGGACGGACAGCCTGGGCAACAGCGGCGTCCGCAAGCTCAACCACAACCGCGGCGACGTCACACCCTGGGGCTGGGACCGGGAGACCTTCCAGGACTTCGACCGCAACGGACAACTCGTCCGCGACCACCGGCTCCTCGCCAAGGGCACCACGATCGACTCCTGGTCCGTTCCCGACCCGGCCGGCGGCCGGACCTGGCACTGGAACAAGGCCGGCGCCGACGGCACGGTCAAAACCTTCGGCACCGGCCCGGGCGACCGCGTCCGCCGGTGGTTCGACGCCGACGGCACCCAGCTCCCCGACTGGCGCCCCGGCGCCCGCTGGCAGGACCAGGTCCCCAGTACGAACCAGGTCGTCCAGGAGATCCCGGCCAAGCCCGCGGGCACCTCCTGGTTCACCGACGCCCCCCACCGGGTGCGCGAGTACACCGCGGACCCGGCGGGCCTCGGCACGATCGATCCGCACGTGTGGAAGGAGTACGAGAACGGCGTCGAGATCGGCCGCAAGGTCGAACTCCGGGACGGCACCTACCTGGAGAGCGAGGACTGGCACAAGCAGTGGCGCCGCTACGGCACCGACGGGGTCACCATGATCGACCAGCGGACCGTCGCGGGACTCGTCTGGCACACCGACACCTTCGGCCGGGTCTCCCTCGTCGGCCGGGAAACCAACTTCACCGGAGCCCTGGCCGAGTTCCGCGGCTTCAGCCGGACCTGGAAGGAAGCCAACATCTGGCAGTGGGGCGCGAGCATCGACGGCGCGTCCACCGTCACCCCGTTCGCCTACCGGGCCGGGCGGCAGCTCCTCGTCGAGTTCGTCCAGGAGTGGATCCTCGACTTCACCATGAACCTGGCGGTCTACGGCATCGTCGCGGCCGCCACCGGCACGCCGTTCGGTGTGACGGACGTGGCCAAGGCCGCATTCGGCGCGACCGTCAGCGCGGGCGTCAAGGGCACCTTCTCCGCCGGGCACCTCGCCGCCTGGCGCGGTGGCCCGTGGCGGACCGGGCTCGGCCAGGTCGACGAGGGCAATCCGTACAACCGCCGCCCCAACGACAAGAACTGGGGCGACGAGTGGGCCGGCAACGAGAAGGTGCTCCGCTGGCGGACGGGCAGCTACGACTTCGGTGTGGGCCTCGCCAGTGGCATGGTGGCCGGTTTCGTCGGCGGGGCGGCCACGGCGGCGGTCTTCGGCGTGAAGGACAAGGACGGCAACACCGTCAAACTCTCGGGCACGGACGCCCTGTTGGCGGGTGCGATCGGCATGGCGGGCGGTGCGATCGGCGGCATCAGCACCGGTCTCGGCCGGACGCTGCTCACCAACAACCTGGGCGGGCGCTGGTTCCACCGCGGCGGCTTCCTGGACACCATCGCGATCGGCGCCACCGGCAAGCTGATCGACAAGACCTTCTACCAGCTGTTCCTCATGAAGGAGCTCACCGTGTCGATCGGCCCCGGCTACTACACCCACCCGGCCGACGGCTCGAACGGAGGCACCACCGCATGACGGTGATACGGGTGGCCGCCAGGGGCAGGGGAGCCCACCGGACCATCGCGGCCGCACTGGCCGCCGCCCCCGCGGGCGCGGTCGTCGGTGTCGAGCCCGGCGAGTACCCGGAGACACTCCGGCTCACCCGACGGGTCGTCCTGGAACCCGAGGGCGGCGTCGGCTCCGTCGTCGTGTGCCCGCCCGCGGGACCCGCCGTCACCGTCACCGCCCCGGACTGCGTGCTCACCGGCCTGGTGCTGCGGGGCACCGACCCCGCGGAACCCCTCGTGCGGGTCGAGGACGCGGCCGCGCTGACCCTTCAGGAGTGCGAGCTCGGCGGCGGCCGCATCGAGGTGCTCGGCTCGCCCGCCGGCTCCTCCACCGCGGCCAACGCGGCACTCGGCCCCGCCGCCGACCTCGCGGCCGAGCTGGCCGACCCGGTCGACGGCGGCGGCGTCCTGCTGCTGCGCCGCACCGCACTGAGCGGCGCCCGCAACACCGCCCTGCACCTGACGGGCGACGCCCGCGCGCGAGCCGAGGACACACTGATCGAGGAGGTCGACGGCATCGGCGTGGTGCTCTCCGGCACCGCCGTGCTGCTCGCCGAGCGGCTGCGGGTGCGAGGCGTCTCCGGGTCCGCGCTGCGGGTGCGGGGCGAGGCCCGTCTGCTGGCGGGGGACTGCGTCCTGACCGGCGCCGGCCGCAACGGCGTGCTCGTGCAGGACGACGCCGCGGCCGTGCTGACCGGCTGCCGGATCGACGCGGCCGTACGGTCCGGGGTTCGGGTCTCCCACTCCGCCCGGGCGGAGCTCACCGACTGCCGGGTCACCGAGCCCGGCGGCAACGGGCTGGAGGCCGCCGACACGGCCCGGCTCACGGCCCGCGGCTGCCGGATCGCGACACCCGGCGGGCACGGGGTACTGGCGGTGGGCGGTACGACTGTGCTGCTGGAGGAGACGGTGGTCGACCACGCGGGCGGCACCGCACTGCACTTCGGCGAGCACGCGGTCGCCGTGATCAACGGCAGCCGGGTGCGGGGCGGCGGCGACCACGCGCTCGCCACGGTCGACGGCGCCCAGGTCGAGATGGCGCACAGCACCCTGGAGGGCTTCCGGACCTGCGGAGTGCACGTCGAGGACGAGGCGAGGGTCGTTCTGGACGCAGTGCGCGTCACCGGCGGTGAGACCGGCGTGCGCCTGCGGTCCACGGCCGACCGGCCCAGCGAACTGCGCGACTGCACGGCCCTAGGCCAGCACCGCAGCGGTGTCGAGATCGGCACCGGCTCCGCCGCCGTCCTCCAGGGCACCCGGATCGCCGCGGCGGGCGCCGCCGGGGTCGCCGTCGACGCGGGCGGTCGGCTCACGATGACCGGCGGCGCAATCGCGCAAGTCGCCGGCAGCAGCCTGGTACTGGGCCGGGGCGCCGCGGCGCAGGTGGACGGCGTACGCATCGACCGGAGCGGCAAGAACGGCATCCTGGTCGGCGACTCGGCCCACGGCACCTTCGACCACTGCGACCTGACCGGCTCCGCCTTCCCCGCCCTGCACATCGGCACCGGCGCCCAGGTGCGCTTCCGGGGCTGCCGTGTCTTCGACTGCGGCCAGGACGTGGGCCTCGCCGAGGGCGCGGAACCGGTCTTCGAGGACTGCGCGGCGATCCGCGTCCGCACGGCCGTACTCCCGACGCTGACGGACCGTCCGGGCACACCACCGCCACGGCCCGTCGCCCCCGTCGGACCCGCCGCCCCGACCCGGCCGTCCGAACTCCGCGCCCACCCCGGTCGGCGCGGAGCTGTACGAGCAGGGCGAACCGGAGCCGGAGCCGGAGACGCTGGAAGACCTTCTCGCCGAACTGGGCGAGCTGGTCGGGCTCGACGGCGTCAAGCGGGACGTCGGCGGCATGGTCAAGCTCATGCAGACCGTACGGCTGCGCGAACAGGCCGGCCTGCCCGCCCCGCCGCTCAGCCGCCACCTGGTATTCGCCGGCAACCCCGGCACCGGAAAGACGACCGTCGCCCGCCTCTACGGCCGCCTCCTCAAGGCCCTCGGCCTGCTCTCCCGGGGGCACCTGGTCGAGGTGGACCGCAGCGCCCTCGTCGGCGAGTACGTCGGTCACACCGGCCCCAAGACCACCGAGGCCTTCCTGCGCGCCCGCGGCGGTGTGCTCTTCATCGACGAGGCCTACGCACTCGTCCCCGCCGGAGCCGCCAACGACTTCGGTACCGAGGCCATCGCCACCCTCGTCAAGCTCATGGAGGACCACCGCGACGAAGTCGTCGTCATCGCCGCCGGATACCCCGACGACATGAACCGCTTCGTCGGCTCGAACCCGGGTCTGTCCTCCCGTTTCACCCGCAGTCTGACCTTCGCCGACTACAGCACGCCCGAACTCGTCAGCATCGTCGAGCACCACGCCCAGCGGCACCGCTACGAACTGACCACCGCGGCCCGCAAGGCGCTGGCCGAGTACGTCGAACGCATCCCCCGCAACGCCCAGTTCGGCAACGGCCGCACCGCCCGCCAGCTCTTCCAGCACATGACCGAACGGCAGGCCTTGCGGATGTCCGAGCTCATCGCGCCCGACCCGGCCCAGCTGATGCAGCTGGACGAACAGGATTTGCCGTGACCCACCTTCCGGAGCCCGATCCCATGTCTGAGCCCAGCCCGCACCTGTCCAAGTCCGCACGGTCCCCCTCCGAGCCCGAGCCGGGCAGGAGTTTCGCGGACACCTTCCGGCGCCGTCCGGCCCGCGCGCCCCGGGGGCTGACCCCCGGCCCCCGCGTCTGGGCCGCCACCGCGTGGACGGCCGCCGTGAGCGCCGCCGCAGTGACCGCGGTCATGACCGTCCCGCCGCTCCTGGCCGACCGGGACGAGGACGACAAGCAGGAAACGGGCCAGACCGTGGTGGCGGCGCCCGCGCCCGTGAAACCCTCCCCGTCGCCGAGCCCCAAGGCATCGAAGAAGACCGCCGAGCCGAGCCCCTCCAAGAAGGAGACCGAGCGCGAGGAACCCGCACCCGTGGTCATCACGAAGACCGCTCAGGCCGCCCCCACAACCAAGGAGCCGAAGCCGGTCACCCCGACCAAGAAGGCAACGAGGAAGCCCAGCGCACCGCAGTGGACGCAGACCGTCGTCTCGGCCACGAACGTGCTCTCCACCGGAGAGTCCTGGAAGACCAACCGCATCCGGATGACCATGCAGGCGGACGGCAACCTGGTCGTCTACAACGAGAACGGCAAGCCGACCTGGGCCGCCATGAGCTTCGGCGAGGGCTACACGGCCCGCTTCCAGACGGACGGCAACCTCTGTGTCTACAACGGCGACAATCAGCCCGTATGGGCCACGAACACCTTCGGGCACCCGGGCGCGCAACTCGTCCTGCGCAAGGACGGCAAGGTGGTCATCGTGCAGGGCGGCACCGTGCTGTGGAGCACGTGATCCGAGACGCGTGGCGAACCCTCGGCGCGGTGACCAACGGCGCATGACTTCCTGTGCCCCCGCCCGGCCGGCGGCCGGGTCGCGGTTGCCGCCCTGAGGCCGGCTGTCTGGTGCTCCAGCCGTGAGCCAGACGGGCGGTACGTCCACAGCGGCTGGTCGGGGGAGTGGCCGGGCATCTTCCCTGACTCCCTCAACCCGATGTGCCCAGCCCGGACCTGCCGTACGAGGTGCGGGCGGACCTATGACGTACCAGACGGGATCGTGGGGGATGACCACGTGCGCGGTGCACCGACCGGTGGACACGGTCCTCGTGCGGCAGCGTCGATAAGGCCGTCCTCCTGGCCGACGCCCGGGTCACCCACCGGCTCAGCGCCACGGAGCGTCAGGCGGGTGATGACCGTGGGATCCTGCGCGCGGAGGTCTGGAAGCCCGCTCATGGACAGTCACCCAGTTCCAGCCGCAACCTGTGAGGTGATCCAAGCCCTCCGCTGCCCGGCCCAGCCATGACGCCCGCATCGGGGTGCTGCTCCCCCGCTTGGCCCCTGTCGCCGACACCACTGCCCTCCTACTGCTGCGGCATCGGCTCAACCATGATCTGGAGGCTCCACAGCAGCCCGCATCCCAGACGAGGGCCTCCCCCGGAAGCTGATTCCTCACCGGGCGGCCGGAGAAGGAAGCATCATCGCGCTGGACCTGTCTGGTGTGTCGTGCTGCGAGTCGGCCGGACTGACTTGCTCTCAGTGTCCCCGAGGACGGCTCCGGCCGACTCTGCTGTCGGGGGCGGGGCGTCATGGGACTCAGGTGAGTTTCCGGCGGAGGTGGAACTGGTGACGGAGGAAACAAGAAGCTCTCGAGGGCGTCCAGGCCGAACAGCATGAGCAGGACCATCACCGGCAGGAGCAGAGCTATCACGACCATGACGCCTCCCGATGCAGTGGTGGTCCCGGGAAAGACACGTCGGCAGTAAGCCAAGCCTGGGCTGAATGGGGGAAGGCTGCGCGTTCGAGGCGAGAATGTGTAGACCGTTCGGGTGATGAGCGGCTGGTTGACGTCGCTTGCTGCGTGGGCGGCCGGCGACGACCAGGAGGCGGTGGCGCAACCCGCTGCGGCGGACCTGGTACGGAAAAGGGGCAAAGGGTCGCAACCCGCAACGGCGACCTGTGTACTCGACCACCGACCGGGAACGTGGATTCGGCCAAAATTCCGGGAAGGGGGCCGCACAGCCGCCTCCTCGTCCCTCTTCAGGCGGTTGTGCGGCCCGGCAGCCATGTAGCTTCGCGGGGCTGTTCGGGACAAGGTCTGTTGCGCAGAACTCGAGCGTGTCTGGGCGGCAGGCATGGGGCGCCGGGCACAGGCCGGGTGCCGAGGCGACATAAGCAGTTGCTGCACCAGCCGCTCACACGGAGTCCGCAAAAGCCGCCTATCGGCTCGATGATGATGAGGATGGCAATCTCTGACATCTATCATCGCGGCCCGGGGGGCACCGTATGAGACAGCAACGACCGCACCGGCGCCTGCCCGCGGCAGCGGTGTGGTTGCTGTTCTTTGTACTGGTCACTACGGCCGCTATCTGGCATCCACCGGCCTGGGTCCACGTCCCATTGTTGATCGTTTCTGGTGCTGCCCTGCTCACAGCACTGATGAGTGCCTGGCCGGCAGCGTACAGCGCCTTGCGTCGAGCCGTGCCGCACGGATCGGCCGTCCTGCGCCGGCGGAAGCGCGGGGCGTCGTCGGCGGTCAGGGCCAGGCGTCGGCCGCCTGGCGTTCTGCCTGCCCGCCGCTCGGCTATGGCATCAGGTGAGGCGATGCCCGGCGGTGAGGGGGATGCGACGGGAGGCATAGCTGTTCTGGAGACGGCTGCAGCCCTTGAGGGGGACTTCTCCTGCATCGCTCAGGCGCGTGACCTCGTGGCCGACTTTCTGAGCCGCGTGCGGGCCGACCACGGTCTGCAGGTCTCCGCGCGGGCCATGGACGTGACGCAGCTGGTGGTCAGCGAGCTGGTGACCAACGCCCGCAAATACGCCCCCGGGCCTGCCATGCTGGAACTTCGTGTTGCCGGTGCCACGGTGGAAGTGACCGTGTGGGACAGCGACCCGTCCCTGCCAGTGGCCAGGGCCGCGGAGCCCGGCCGGGTCGGCCAGCATGGCCTGGAGATCGTCATGGCCGTCGCCCACAGTTTCGAGGCGCACCGCGAACCGGTCGGCAAACGCATCACCGTCAGCATCGCCCTGTAGCCCCGTGCCGTGCGTTCCGGTGGAGTATCACCAGTCGCGGTCCTCAGTCCTGGTGCCTAGCGTTGTGGGAAAAACCGACCACAATGAAGGGAGGGCTGGTGCATGCCCGTCCTCGCGTATCACCACGGCCCTGACTGGACCCAGGAGCTCTACCAGGCGACCATCGACCGGGCCATGCCTGACCCCAACAACCTGCCAAGGGGGTTGATCGCCCACTATGCGGCGCCCCTCGAGGGAGGCGGCTGGCAGGTCGTAGATGTCTGGGAATCCGCAGAAGATCACGACCGTTTTCTTCGGGAACGGGTGATCCCCGTGGCTCAGGAACTCGGCGCGCCTGCCTTCCAGTCCCAAGTGACCGAGCTCTACAACTCGCTGGTCGCGTAGCAGCGCTCACCACCTTTGCCACACGCAGCAGTGAAGGGCCGCGCATCGGTCAGCTCATGGACCGACAAGGGACGGGGTCGGCCTCGCTCTGGGCGACTGCGGAATGGCTCAGCAGGCCTTGAGCGGGATAACTTGGCCGCTGCTGGCGGGTTCACGACAAGGTTGTGTCGGGTGGCGGGACCGGTTCATTGGGTTGATCCGCGTGGACATGCGGAGGAGAGCCGCGGTGCTGGCCGAGGAAGGTGAGATCGTCGAGCAGTGCAGGCGGGTGGGGACGGCGCCGTTCGTCAAGCAACTCGGCTCGTGCTGGAACAAGACCCATCACAAGGACATCGACCGCTTCCCCGCCGAGCTGCGGGTGCGGGAGTACCCCAAGGCCCGGGACCGCACCCCGGCCTGACAACCGGACATCAGGCGGCGGCAGGCAGGCTCACCTGGCTCTTGGTGGTCACCTTGCCCGACGACAGGACCACGATGGAGCCGTCCTGCCGCATCTGCCGCATCGCCTTCAACGCGTGCGTCGGCATCCAGCAGCCGCCTCGCCGGGCGTCGCCCTGCTGCGTTCAGCCGGACGGCGCCGAGAACCCGGTGAACACCCCGGGCCGCACCTGCACGGCCTATCCTCGTTCCACCAGGCGTTTCGCCTTCGACCTCAGCCCCCTCGACCTTCGCCCGCACCGCCGGAAGTCCCAGGGCCGCAGCCGTCTGCTGGCAGCGCATGCCCTCCCGGCCCTCTTCCGACTCCAGCACCGACACGATCCGCTGGTAGTCCGGCGCCAGGACTGACGCCGACATGCTTCGGTCCGGTGCGGCACCACCGAGCCTGCCACCGCACTCCGCAGCGGTTCCGCCACCGCCGCAGGCGGCTCGGCCAGTAGCTCGGCCACCGTGGCACGGCATCCACCAGACGTTGAAGCGCGCGTTCCGCCTCGCCGAGCGCGGCCTGCACCCGCTCGGCCTCCTCCTGCAACCGTGCGACCTCTTGCCGCGCCTTCTTCTCCCGGGCCTTCAGCGCGGAGCACCGACGGCACCAGCCACCTCCACGAGCGACGCGAGCGAACGAACCGTCGGCATCTCTCCCATCGTCAGCCGGAGTTCATGCCCACCCAGCCCGAACCAAACGATCACGTTCGGAAAGCGGACGGTGTTTGAGTATGCGGAACCATCTAGCAGGCTTCTGACCGGCGTAATACCCAGCCGCGTGGGTCACCACCCGGGGCCGTACGCGGTTGGTGTTGTCCCCAACTCCGCGACACCAAGCACTCCGTGAAACAGCGCCAGATGGCAGGCCGAACGGCGGCTCCTCGCCACGCTGAAGGAGGCTGGCAGGCAGGTTCGGCGTGGGCGTCGCCGCTTACCGACACGTTGGCGAAACCGTGTGGTCGTCGGCCAGACCGCGGTCGTCGTCGACGAACTGCGCACCGCATTTTGGGTGGCGGCCTTCATGAGCGCTCTTTGTCCGGACTATGAGCGAACGATGACGGCGGGCGATCGGGCGCTCGAGGGCTGCTGTGCTGGGAGCATGAACAACAGCCACAAGTCCCCTCCCCGTTCTCTCCGCCGTCCGGCCCGCTACGGCCCGAGCGCGGTCACCGCACTCGCCGTGCTCGGCCTGACCTTGGCCAGCTGCGGCGAGAAGGGCACCAGCACCAGGGACGAGGGGAACGGTAACGCAACGGCGAGCGCCGATACGAAGGTGCTTTGGCTGGGCGACTCCATCGCGGGCGCCGAGGCCCCCGCCCTGGGCGCCGCTCTCAAAGCCAGTGGGGCGGAGTTCAATGACTCCTCTTCGGATGGCGGGGGCACGATCGTGGACAGCGGCGAGAAGATCACGCAGATGATCTCTGACGACACGTGGAAGCAATTGGGCAAGGACATCAAGTCGTTCGGTCCTACCGTGATCGCCTACCAGGTCACCACGTACGACTGGGGAAGCCAGGACCAGCAGCGGGCCGCCTACGAGAAGGTCGTCGACACGGCCAAGGACGCCGGTGCCAAGATGGTGTTCGTTTCACCGCCGCCCATCAAGATTGACGGGTTCTACCGGCAACACGAGGCGCAGATGCGCACCGCTCCCAAGGCAGCCGCTGAAGTCGCCGGGAAGAGTGGTGGCACGGCGGCCTTCTTGGACGCCTCGCAGGTGTGGGGCACCGACGCCTCGGCGGCCAAGGCACAGCGCGCCGCGGACGGGATCCACAACTGCCAACAGGGAGCGGCCGCCTTCGCCAAGTGGTTCACCGACAAGCTCGGCAAGCAGGAGAACTTCACGCCGGCGTCCGTGGACTCATGGGCCCAGGAATCCTGGACGGGCGACGAGCGATACAGCAAGCTCGGCTGTGCCGCCTGACGGAACGGTTGATTTCATGCTTTCGCGCCTTCCGTCGCCCACAACCGCGCGTGGCCGCGCGGTGCCTACCCGGTGCCGTGCAGCACGCCGCAGAGGGGTGGGCCATGCGCACATAGCAGCTCTCGACGGGCTGCGCGGGTTCGCTGTGGCGGCCGTGCTGCTCTTTCACGCCGGGCATCTGCCCGGCGGGTTCCTCGGCGTAGACCTGTTCTTCGTGCTCTCCGGCTACCTGATCACTGGGCTGCTCGTCGGCGAGGCGACGGGGCGCGGCCGGATCGCCCTGGCCGTGTTCTGGGGCCGCCGTGCCCGTCGCTTGCTTCCCGCTCTCGTCTGCGTGGTGGTCATGACCGTAGTGGCCACGTGGGCGTGGGGAAGCACGGCACAGTTGCGCTTTGCGCTCGACGACCTGCCATGGGTCGGGGTCCAGGCGGTCAACTGGCACTACATCGCAGAGCAGGTGGGCTACTGGCACGCCTCCGACACCCGCGTCTTCGCCCACCTGTGGAGCATCGGCGTGGAGTGGCAGTTCTACCTAGCTTGGCCGCTGGTGGTGGCGGTGGCCGCCCGGGGGCGGTGCGGTGAGCGGCTCGTAGCCTCTCTCGCCGGCGTGGGCGCCCTGGTCTCCCTTGCCCTCACCGTCTCGCTGGGGGCCGCGGTCGACACCACCCGCGCCTACGAGGGTACCGATACCCGTGGCGCCGCCCTGCTGCTCGGGGCGCTTGCGGCCACCGCGTCGGTGCGCAACTTCGTGCGTCGCGTGACGCACCGTGCGGCCGACGTCGTGTGTCTGCTCCTGGGATGCGCGCTGGCGGTGGCGTGGGCTGTGACCGAGGGCGAGACGACGCCCCTGCTCTTCCAAGGCGGGCTCTTCCTCCACTCTCTCGCCTCGGCCGTACTGATCGTCCTGATGGCCCAGGTGCCAGGCACCTGGGCGGCACGGATCACGGGCAGTGGCCTGCCGCAGGGCCTGGGAAAGCTGTCGTACAGCCTGTATCTGTGGCACTGGCCGGTGTACCTGCTGCTGTTGCCACGACTGTCGGTGCTCGGGGACTGGGGCGCAACCGTGGTCGCGATCGGGGTTTCGCTGGTGGCCGCCGCGGTGACGAAGCGGTTCGTCGAGGATCCGGTGCGCTTCCGGCTGGGGTGGGCGCGCGGCAGGCGCGGGATGATCGCGATGGTGGCGGTGGCCCTGGCCGGAGCCATCCTGTGGGTGACGGTGCCCGAGCCGGTGTCGGGGGTGGGCACGGTCGACATCGACCAGTTGGAGTGACCCCCGGATCCCGATCCCTGCCCCGACCACCCACACAATGGTCGGCACAACACGCTCACTGTGGAAAGGACCCGTACATGAAGCGTGTCCTGTTGATCGAGGACGATCCGGCTGTGCGCCGCGGTATCGTCCTGGGCCTGTCCCGCAACGGGCACGAGACCGAGGCGGTCGCCACCGGCGAGGACGGTCTCGACGCCCTGGTTGCCATCAAGCCGGATCTGGTGCTGCTCGATCTGATGCTGCCCGGCATGAGTGGTCTGGAGGTATGCCGCCGCATCCGCGAGACCAGCCGGGTCCCCATCGTGATTCTCTCCGCGCGCGGCGACGACATCGACGTCGTGATCGGCCTCGAGACGGGCGCCGACGACTACGTCGTCAAGCCCGCCAGCGCCGCGGTTATCGAGGCCCGGATGCGCGCGGTGCTGCGCCGCGTCGCCCCTGCCCAGGCCGACATCGGCACAGGTGCCGGCTCGACCGCGGTGGGTGATCTCGAGATCGACCGTGACGCGCTGATCGTCCGCAAGCACGGAGAAGAACTCCCGCTCGCTCCCTCCGAGTTGAAGCTGCTGCTCTTCCTCAGCGCCGCCCCGGAGCGGACTTTCAGCCGCCAGCAGCTGCTGGAGGACATCTGGGAGCACAGCTACTACGCGGACGCCCGCTTGGTCGACGCCTGTGTGATGCGGCTGCGCTCCAAGATCGAAGAGGATCCGCGCCATCCGGTATACGTCCAGACGGTGCGTGGCTTCGGCTACCGCTTCGGCCCGCTGCCCGTATGAAACCCACCCTGCCCCGCGGACTGCGTCCACGCCTGGTCGTCGCCTTCGTCCTGGTCGCCGCGCTCAGCGCGCTGATCACCGCCCTGCTCACCTTCCGGCAGGCCCGCAGCGCGATTCTGGACCGCACCCAGAACAGCGCCGTCCGCGAACTGCGCCTCCAGGTCGACTCGCTCGCCCCCAACCTTCCCGTCGATCCCACCGACGCGGATCTGCGCATCTTCACACGCCAGCTGGACAGTGCCTCGGGCGCGCACGGTTGGCACACGGCCGTCGCCCGCGATGGCGGGTCACTCATCGGCACCGCGGGCCACGTCAGCAGCGCCCTGCGCGATGCGGCAGAGAACGGTGATGCCACCTTCTACGAGCGTGAGGAGCACGCCGACGGGCCCCGGCTGCTCATCGGCATGCCGATCAGCTACACCGGTGGACGCGATGGAGCGCAGAAACCATCGGGGCTGGTCGCCTACGCCGTTCTGTCACTGGACGGCGAACAGGCCGACGTCTCCGCCATGATCACCGCGGCCTGGGCGGGCGCCGTCCCGACGCTCGCCTTCGCCGCCGTGCCCGCCTTGTTCGCGGCGCACCGGGTGCTGCGTCCCGTCCGGCAGCTGCGTACGGCCGCCGAGAAGATCACCTCGGGCGCCCTGGACACGCGCCTGGACATCGTCGGCAAGGACGAACTCGCCGCGCTGACCGGCACGTTCAACACCATGGCGGCCGCACTGGAGCGGGACGGCGCCGAGCTGCGGCGGATGGAGACCAATGCCCGTCGATTCGCCGCGGACGTCTCGCACGAGCTGCGGACGCCGCTCGCTGCCATGGCCGCTGTCACCGATGCCCTCGACGAGGACGCCCGTTCCGGCATCCTGCCTCCGGACACCGCCGACGCGGTCCTCCTCATCAGCGACGAGACCCGCAAGCTGGCCGGCATGGTCGAGGACCTCATGGAAATCTCCCGCTTCGACGCGGGTGCGGCGGTATTGCACCTGGACGACGTGAGTCTGCGCACCGTCGTCCACAAGACGCTTCACCTGCGCGGCTGGCGCGAGCCGGACGAGGTGATCACCGAGCTTCCCGAGGACGACCCGCGCATCCGGGTCGACGCGCGGCGCATCGACGTAGTCCTCGCCAACCTGATCGGCAACGCACTGCGCCACGGCGCCGCTCCCGTCACGGTCCGGGCGACTGCCACGCGGGAGTCCCTTGTGATCGAGGTCGCCGACGACGGCCCCGGCATCCCCGACGAGGTCCTGTCGCATGTCTTCGACCGCTTCTACAAGGCGGACGCCGCCAGGGGCCGGTCCGAGGGCAGCGGCCTTGGACTCGCCATCGCGTTGGAGAACATACGACTGCACCGCGGCACCGTCACCGCCGCGAACCTCCCCGACGGCGGCGCGGTGTTCACCATCACGCTTCCGCGCACGCCCCGACAGGAGGACCAGCCATGAAACGCCGACTCACCTGTCTCGTAGCCCTGGTGGGCGTGCTGTCGGCAGCCTGCGGCATCGGTTCCACCGGCCCTGTCCGAGCCGGCGCCCCGGCGTCCGGCCTTCGCGAACCGGGGTCCGCGCGCCACTATGCCCAGCTCTACTTCGTCAGCCCCTACGGCCTTCAGGCCGTCACCCGCGGTGTCGATGTCCCGCCGACCCCGCAACAGGCACTTGACTTGCTCCTCAAGGGCCCCGACGCCGCCGAACGCGCCCGCGGCCTGACCACCGAGGTACCCCCACTCGACGGGGGATTGGCCGCGCAGGGCGCCGACGGCGCCGTGGACCTGCGCCTCCCAGTGCCCGTGGCGAACATGACCCGCGGTGGCGGCCTCGGGCTCAGCCAGGTCATCTGCACCGCGGCCAACGCCCAGGCGTCCGACGGCAAACAATCCCCCGACATTGACGTACGGGTCTACGAGGAGGGCTACGACACACCCTGGAACGTCCGCTGCAACGCGGCGGGCAACATCGTTCCCGTGCCCGACCCGTAGCCCCTATTCCCACAACCACGGCACCGAGAAAGCTCCCAGCGTGCCGCGGCGGTGTCCGGCCGCAGGCGTGGTGCAACGGCTCCGCACGACGGTGGAGCCATCGTGATCGACGACTCAGGGGACCGCAAGGACGGCACGGCGACCGCGCATGTGCGCTGGCAGTGGCTGGGCCGGCTGAGCAAGACGGACAGCGGCATCGTCACGGTGACCACGGTGTGGACCGACGGCCGTGTGTACCACCCGCTGCACGCACACCCCTACACGCCAGCCCACCACTTCGCCCGCGGTCGGCCCGATCCGGTTTTCCACACGAAACCGCAGCTCGCTGCTGCCCTCGCGGCTCGGGCGGGCTTTGCCTGCAGGGTGGTGGCTGTGCCTACTCGGCAGCGACGACTGGTACCTCGCACTGCGAGAGGCAGGCCTGCCCTAGGTGGTCGTCCCCAAGCCGCACCGCGGCACCTGGGCCCGGGCTGACAAGCCACGCACCGCCGATCTTCGGCATCAACCTCGCCGTCGCCCCGCTCGTCCTCGACCCCACCCAGCGCCTGCGCACCTCGGTCCGCGGCGGCGCACACGTGTACGAGCCGCCCACCGGGTCGTCCTCCTCGCCCAGTTTGCCACCGGCTGGGCACGGCTGTGCCGCCTGACCTCCGCCGCCCACACCCACGGCGACGGCCCACCCATACTGGCCTGGGACGACCTGCACCAGCACGCAGGGGAGTGGCTGACCGTGCTCCTCGGCCCCGCCTCCGAACCCATCCACGTCCTGGCCGCTGGCCGACCCGACCTCACCGAACACCTCCTCGCCCCCTGGCAGCAGCTGCCCGGCATCCAACTGCGCCTGGCAACCCGCTGGCTCGGCCTCGCCGGCACCGGCCCCGGCTCACTGCGCCTGGCCGCTCGCACCCTCACCCTCGCCGACCAAGTGGGCATCCCCGCCGTGCTGACCAAGGCTGTCCGCTACGCCGACGCCGACCAGCACCGCCCCGCCGACGACCTGGACGCCGCCCGCCTGCGGCGCCTCATCGACCGACGCCACCTCGACTCCGGCGAGCGCTGGCTGAAGCCCCCGGCCGCCATGGGCGAGATCGCCCGGCGGATCGTCGCGGCCGCCAGCCACGGCGACGACCGGGCGGCCCCCCTACTGGCCGAAACCACCGCCACGCCGACGCCTGCACCGTCGACCCCGTCGAGGATCTCGGCCTGGGCCGTCCTCGCTTCCCCGAACCCGCCGTCGTCGGCGCCCCCGGAGGCCCCGCACACGCCGCCCGCCTGCTGCGCGAGCGCACCGAGGCCGGCTTCATCCGCCGCGGCCTCGACCGCGACCCCCGCGCCCGCCAACGCCTCGAAGAAGAGCTCGCAGTCATTCGCACGCTGTAGTACGACACGTACTTCCTCACCGTCGCCCTGGTCGTCGCCGACGTCCGCGAGCTCGGGATCCGGGTTGCTGCCCGAGTCTCCGGTGCCGGCAGCATGGTCAACCACACGCTCGTTATCGCCACGGCCAATCCGCTGGACTTCCACCTGCTCTTCGAGCGGTTCCTGTCAGTGCGCCGCGCGAGCCTGCCGGACATCGACATCGACGTTGAGCCCCCGCCGACTCGAGGTCTACGACCGGATCATCGAACGGTTCGGCACCGAACGCGTCGCCGTCACCGGCATGCCGGAGACCTACCGTGCCCGCCACGCCCTGCGTTTCCCTGTCAAGTTCTGCGTGTTGAACGTTTCTCCCAGCGGGCATTCCCCACCGGCGCGGTGAAAAGTGCCCATGCGCTTAGTTTTGTTGGCGGTCGGCTTTGGGGCAGGTCTGCCTCGGTCGGTGCGCCGTCAGACTGCTGGCCGCGTGCCGGTACAGCGGCAGGACACGCTCGGCTCAAGCTCCTCCGTGGTGAAGGGGTCGACGTCGTTCAACAGGATGGTCGGTGATCCAGTCATATTCGACTGCCTATCGGACGCCTCGACCCAGTCCACCGGCACTTCTCGCCCAGCGAGGGCGCTATTACATGGCCTTGCCCTTTCAGGTGGTGCTGGGGCGCTTCGTGAGGTGGGCCGACGCCGGTCAGACCTGGGTGTGCAGGGGACCCGAGTTGTAGGTGATCGCGTCGGTGAATGCCCGGGGCAGGTCGAAGGGGTGGCCGGTGGTGTCGGCGTAGGCGCGGTGCAGGTTGAGGACGATGCGTTCCGCGTCGGGTAGGTCGGCGAAGGGGCCTAGGCGGCAGGTGCGCGCCGTTTGCAGGGGTGTGAGGCCGTCGCGCAGGCCGGCCTGGGCGGTGGTGTGTACGAGTCGGTAGTACGCGCGGTGCTGGTCGAGCACCGTCGGCAGGGCATGTGCGTCGATGACGGGGCCGTGGCCCGGCACCACGTGTTCGGGTGCGAAGGAGGCGATCCAGTCCAGGGAGCGCAGGGCGCCGTCGAGGGAGCCCATGAACACCAGCGGGGTGACGCGGTGGAAGAGCAGGTCTCCGGCGAACAGCACGCGTTGTTCGGGGAGCCAGGCGATCAGGTCGCCGCTGGTGTGCGCGGGGTGGCCGGGGTGGAGCAGTTCGATCTGATGGCTGTCGCTGTGCAGGGTGAGTGCTGTGCGGATGGTGAGGTCCGGGGCGCGCCGGGTGACCGCGCCCCAGTCGGGCACGGGCTGCCAGATCGGTGGGCAGCCGTCGATGACGGTGTCGGTCAGGATGCCTTCGCGGGTGGCTTCGTGCGCGATGACCACCGTGGTGCGGGGCAGCAGGCTGTTGCCGTGGGTGTGGTCGCCGTGCAGGTGGGTGTTGACCAGGTAGCGGATCGGTGTGCCCGGTGCCGCCCGGCCGACGGCGTCCAGCAGGTCCCGGGTGCGGTTCTCGGTGGCGCAGGTGTCGATGAGGACGGCGTGGTCATCGGTGATGACGAACCCGGCATTGTTGATCCACCAGGAGCCGTTGTGCTGTATCCAGGCGTACACGCCGGGGGCCACGGCGTGGGCGGCACCTGCGGTGCCTGCCGCGTCCGGTGCCGGGTTCTGGGCGGGGGTCATCGGCGGCCTCGGTGGGGTGCGAGGGCGTGCGGGTGCGAGGTGGCCCGCAGATCGCCGACGGGGCGCTCGGCACGCTCCGTCACGCGGCAGGTCTGGGTGCCCAGGTGCTCGACGCTCAGGGTGACGGTGTCTCCCGGGGCCAGGGGAGGGTGGGCGTCGAGCCCATAGCGTCCCCACAGTTCGGCCAGGCAGCCGCCGCCGCAGGTCCCGGAACCGAGGATGTCACCGGTGCGGACCTCGGTGCCCCGCGAGGCGTAAGCGATCATCTGAGCGTAGCTGAAGGCCATGTTGCTCCACACGTCCTCGCCGACGACGGTGCCGTTGACGGCCGCCGTCATCCGCAGGCCGTAGGCGTTGCCCGCCCGGTGGGGTTCCAGTTCGTCGGGGGTGACGAACAGCGGGCCGAGCGTGGTGGCGCTGTCTTTGCCCTTCGCGGGGCCGAGGCGGACCTTCATCTCGGTGAACTGCAGGTCGCGCGCGGACCAGTCGTTCATCAGCACGTATCCGGCGATGTGGGACTCGGCCTCGTCGACGCTCAGGTCCCTGCCGCCCCGGCCGATCACGGCGGCGACCTCCAGTTCGAAGTCGAAGTGCGTGCAGCCCGGCGGGATGCGCACATCGTCCTGCGGGCCCTGGATGGCGTAGGGGTTGGTGAAGTAGAAGGCTGGAGCGTCGTACCACTGCTCGGGCGGGCCTTCCTCTGGTCCGCCCAGTTTGGCCACGCCCTCGACATGGCTCTCGAAGGTCATGAAGTCCCGCACGGTCGGCGGCTGGGGAATCGGCGCCCGCATCCTGAGCGAGGCGTAGGGGCGCACGGCGCGAGGGTCGCGCAGCGCGTCGTCCGCGGCGTCGTGCAACCGCTGGGGGGCGTCGAGCAGGTCGATGAGACGGATACCGGGCGGCAGCGCGTGGACGAGGTCGTCGGCGTCGAGTACGCCGACGCGCTCGCCGCCGGCGCTGTCGCCGTCGGTTTCGGTGTAGGTGATGAAGCGCATGACTACTTTCCGGGGGGCTGGTGTTCCGGGGTCGCCTGGAGTTCCGACGACATGCGGGCGATGAGGCCCCAGCCCTCCGGCGGGGTGCCGGGCAGGGGGCGCCCGGCGTCGGCGAGTCGGCGGAGGACTGTTTCGGCTGAGGCGTCCGCCCGTGCGAGCAGGGCCGGCAGGTCGGTTCCGGTGAGGTGGCCATCGCGCTTGGCGAAGCGGCCGGCGACCAGGACGTGGCGGACGTTGTCGGGTGTGGTCTGGAAGACGAGGGTGCCGGCCGGGTCGAGGTGCGGGTGCTGGGACATGCCGGGCCCGCCGGTCACGATGATGTCGGCCTGTTTGCCGGGGGTGAGGCTGCCGACGCGGTGCTCGAGTCCGATCGCCTCGGCGGCGTTGACGGTGGTCCAGGCCAGCGCCTCCTGCGCGGTGATGGTCACCGTGGTGGGGTCTTCGCCGGTGAGGTTGAGGTCCTCGGTGTCGGCCCAGCGTTGGAAGGCCAGGCCCATGCGGGTCTGGGTGAACAGGTCGCCGGTGTTGAGGGAGACGATGTCGCAGGACAGGGTCGGTTTGATGCCGTGCCGGCGGGCCGCGGCGAAGGCGGGGCGGCCCATGCCCATGTTGAGTTCGGTCTCCACCGAGATCGACAGCTTGGCGCCGTGATCGGCCAGCAGGCGCCACTCCTCGTCGGTGAGGGTGTTGCAGTGCACGTGGACCTGGTCCGGTCCGAGCAGGCCCGCCGCGGCGAATTCCCGCACGCCGCTCGGCAGTGACCACACGCATCCGGTGTGCGTGACGATCAGCGCATCGCATTCGCGGGCGGCGGCGATCTCCGCGCGGGTGGTGTCGAACGGCCGCGTGCCGTACTCGGTGAGCGCCACCCCGAGGGTCAGGAGTGCGTCCCGACTCGGGAAGTGGGTGTCGGCGACGCGCCGGAAGTCCGCCAGCCGCGAGGCGTGGTCGGTGAAGTGCGGCGGCTGGAGCGGGTTCGAATCGAAGAAGCCGTAACCGAACACCGCGCGGATTCCCGCGTCCCGCAGCCCGGTGATCGCGGCGTCGGCGTGCTCGGGCGTGTTGTTGCAGTGCGAGAAGTCCAGGATCGTGGTGACTCCGGAGTTCAGGGCGTCCAGGGCGCCGAGGTGATTGCCCAGGTGGACGTCTTCGGCGAGGTAGGCCGGTGAGACGCCCAGCCGGATGCCGAACAGGTAGTCCGCCAGGGTCCAGTCGGCGCACAGGGCGCGCAGCTGTGTCTGCCAGGTGTGCCGGTGGGTGTCGATCATGCCGGGTGCCACGATGTGTCCCGTGACGTCCACCGTCTCCGCCTCCTGGACGGAGAGGTCCGGTGCCACCGCGGCGATCGCACCGTCCTCGATCAGCACGTCACCTTGGGGCAGGTTCCCCAGCTGCGGATCCATCGTGAGGACAGTGCCGCCGCGCAGCACAACGCGATGCCGAGCCATGATGATGACTCCTTCGTCATCCGAGCCACAGAGGCAGTGCCTCCCGTGGCCTCACCTCACCAGAGGAGGAAGCCGGGGATCATCAGCCGAAACGGTTGCGAACCGGCCGTGACCGAGGTGTTGACGGCTCGGTCTTCTCTGACGTAGACGGAAGCACCGGCAGGGCGGCCGTACGGAGCGGGAGGCACGGAGGCACAGGCATGGACATCCGGGCGCTCCGCTACGCGGTGACACTGGCTGAGGAACTGCACTTCGGCAGGGCCGCGCAGCG
This sequence comes from Streptomyces sp. NRRL B-24085, assembly GCF_001282115.1. Lineage (GTDB taxonomy): Bacteria > Actinomycetota > Actinomycetes > Streptomycetales > Streptomycetaceae > Streptomyces. The sequence continues at coordinate 23,837 of NZ_LJBR01000049.1, forward strand.
GCACTACATCAGCCCCCAGCCCTTCGGCCGCCACATCCAGCGGCTGGAACGGGAACTGGGCACCAAGCTCTTCGAACGCACCAGCCGCCGGGTGACTCTCACCCCTGAGGGCGAGCGGCTGATCGCCGAAGCCCGGGCCCTGCTCGACACCGTGGACTCTCTCACCGAACACCGCCGCCGCACCACCGATGAAAAGCTCCTCACGCTGGGAGTACTGGGATTCGGACTCGCCGAACGCTGGACGGACCTGACTGCGGCGGTGCACGGCCACGATCCCGAAATCGCCTTCTCCTACGCGGAACTGGACCTGGCCGATCAGTACGAAGCGATCCGCAGCCACCGCGTTGACGTGGGCATCATCCAGTACGTCGGTCCCGTCGACGGGCTCGTCTTCGAGCACGCCATGACCGTGCCCCGTGTCGTGGTCGTCCCCGCCCGCTCCCCTCTCGCCGACGCCGACCGTCTGACCGAGGCCGACCTCAGCGACAGCCCGTGGCTGCCCATCGCCCTCGCCCATCCCGCGCTCGAAGCATGGTCCGGCCCCGCCGCCGACGGGTCCCACAGCCATGGAGCCCTGCGCCACCCCGCCGCCATACCGGCAGCCGTGGCGACAACCGGCCACATTGCCCTGCACGCCGAGGCCGCCAGCCGCTTCTACCCCCACCCGGACGTCCGGTTCGTCCCGCTCGACGGACCGCCCGTGAAAATCGCCGTCGCCACCCGCGCAACCGACGACCGCTACGCCATCACCGCCGTCCGCTACGCCACCCGCCTTCTCGGCAGAGCCCGGTAAGGCGACCAGAAGATCCGCGGAGCGCCGGGATCCAACGTTCTGGTGTCCACGATGATCACCCCGCCGCACGCCGGGCAGGTCAGGCCGGTTCCGTGCTGGTGCTGGCCGCGTGCAGCAGAAGGTGCAGCGGACGCTCGAGATGACCGGCGCGGACACCGTCCTGCGGGTGTATCGCACCGTCGGCGAGGCGGTGAACGCTCTGATGGCAGAAGGGGCCTGATCCGGCTTTCGACGGCCAGGTCCAGGCAGCGGCGGGGTGCTCGGTTTGCGGGCGGGGCAGTCGGCGGGTCATCAGGGTGATCGCCGCCGAGGTGATTAGGGTTTCGGAGTGCTGGATCAGCCGATTCGTAATCGCGGGCACGCCGACGGGCGTTCATCATCCAGGCCAGTGACCGTTCGTTCGACGACCCGGCGGCGGCGCAGCATGACGATCCGAAGACTCCTTCGGCCGGCGATGGTCTTGATCGTGAGGTACAGATGGCGTTTGACCTAGGTCACAAGCCTGCCCGCGTATACCCGGTCGGCCCAGACGATGGTCATCTCCGGATGCATCAGACGGAGCCGGAACAGAACTTCCTACGCCGCCTGGGAGTCGCGGAGGCCGACTGGGCTGACCATCACCATCCAAGGCAGAACCTTGATGTCGACCACGAGATGCCGTTTGCGGCCGTTGACCTTTTCGCCTGGGTCGTAACCGCGGGTGTCCTTCCCGACGGTCGATGCCGCTTTGACTGACTGCAAGTCGATTTCGGGTTCGCTGATGCGGGATGTCCCAGGGCTCCAGTTGGATGCGCAGCAGTACCTCCTCGAGTTCTGGGCGGTCGGCGGTTCTTCCAGGTAGTGCCGCACGGTGTAGGAGGCGCCCCCGTCGTCCAGCAGCGACAGGGCGGAGGCGCACTTGCTGCAGGCCGGGTTGATCAGATTTCCAGTGGTCTTTCGGGCGCGGGGCAGTGGGATGTCAGCCGGGCAGGCCGGTCAGGGTGAGGAATTCGCTGCGTGAGCGGGCGTCGGTGCGCAGCAGGCCCAGGAGGGTGGAGGTCATGGTGGTGGTGCCGGTGGCCTGCACGCCGCGCAGGGTCATGCAGGTGTGTTCGGCCTGGATGACCACCCCGACGCCCTTGGGCTCCAGATGGTTCTGCAGCCAGTCCGCGACCTGTTTGGTCAGGCGCTCCTGGACCTGGGGACGGCAGGCGAAGTGCTCCAGGATGCGGGCGAGTTTGGACAGTCCCAGGATCTGCCGACCGGGGAGGTAGCCGATGTGGGCGGTGCCGACGAAGGGCAGCAGATGGTGCTCACACACCGACCGCAGCGGGATGCTGCGGGCCAGGACCAGTTCGTCATATCCCTCGTCGTTGGGGAAGGTCGTCAGGTCGAAAGGGCGGGGTGAGAACAGTTCGGCGTAGGCCCGGGCCATGCGGCCGGGGGTGCCGCGCAGGCTTTCAGAGTCGGTGCTGATGCCGAGAGACCGCAGGAACTGCGCGGCGGCCTGTTCGGCGGCTGCCAGATCGGTCTCCTGCCCGATGGGGGAGACCACGCGCAGGGCAGCCGCCTGGGGTATCGGATCTGATGTCTGCGGCAGGGCCGCGGAGTGCTGGGACATGTCAGCTCCCGCCGACGCCGAGAGCGGACAGCAGGACCAGCACTACAGTCACCACGGCCAACACCCCGTGGGCAAGGACCACGGCGAGGGGGAAGTGCCGCTCAGCAGGGACGTCCTGCCCGGCGGCTACGGCTGCTGCCGGGGCGGCGGCGCGGGCGCGGTACACGGGGATCCAGCGGGCCAGCATGACGAAGCCGAGCAGCGCGACGGGCACCAACAGGATGAACGCGGTCCAGGCCAGTGCGTCCTTCTCGGCGACGACGTAGACGATCCAGACGACCAGGCCGATCGCGGCGAGCGCGAAGTGGCCGAAGATGACCGGGACCGGCAGGTGGCTGTTGCCGCCGCGGGCACCGCCGCGTGAGAGCCAGGTGCCGAGCATGTAGAAGCCGCCCAGAGCGGTGATCACCCAGGTGATCAGTGCGGCGATGTCCATGAGAACTCCAGATGCAGGAAAGAACGTCGGGAAAAGCAGCTGCCGCGGGCGGCGCCGGACAGGAAGAAGAGAGGCTGGTCAGCCGGTGCGCTCGTGTGAGCTGGGGTGGACAGGGGTGAACCCCTCGGCCTGGGTCGCCTCGTCGGCGACCCGGACGCCATAGCGGTAGGAGAGTTTGCCGCCCAGCCATCCTGAGACGCCGAGGATGGCGAAGGCAGCGGCGTTCAGCGCCAGCGGCCCTGCCGCAACGGTCCCGGAGGGCCCGGCTCCTGCATGCCGCCACAGGAAATTACCGAGGTAGGCGCAGGTCACTACCAGGTTCAGCGTCATGTGGACCAATCCCACCCGAAACGCGCGGGTACCGGTCGGGATGGCGAAAAGGTCCAGGAAGCCCACCATCGCCGCGCCCAGGGCGCCGATCACTCCGAGGGCGATCAGCCACATCGCCCCGCGGGACAAGAAATCCGGGTCCCCCGCGAGGTGGGAGGCGATGTCGAAGACCAGGCTGCCCGCCCAGGCCCCGATCGGCACGGTGACCAGGATCGGGTGGAACGGGTGCCCGTACGGGCCGGCGAGCGCGGCACTGACCGGCTGCTTGGCCTGATGCGGCTGGACCATCGCGGCCACCTCCTTATTTCACCAACAAATCTTGGTCTTATTCAAGAAGGCGGTCAAGTGCACCAGTCCAAGCGCACACGATCCAGCACCCGGCCACACATGCTGGCGTTACCGTGAAGGGGTGACCTCCGACATGACCCTGCCGATCTCCCCCGACGACGCCGCGATCGACTCCGTCAGCGCGCTCGGCGAGGGCACCCGACGGCGAATGTTCACGTTCATCCGCCGCGCCCACCGACCCGTCACCCGCGACGAGGCGGCCGCCAGCGTGGGAATATCGCGCAAACTCGCCGCCTTCCACCTCGACAAGCTCGTCGACGCCGGCCTGCTGCGCGCCCGCTACGCCTCTCCCACCGGCATCCGCAAAGTCGGCCGGCAGCCCAAGGTGTACGAACTCACCGACACCCCGATCCGCGTCAGCATCCCCGACCGCCGCCACGAACTCCTGGCCGGCCTGCTCGTCCAGGCCGTCCTGACCGAAGGCGACAACGAGACCGCCACGCAAGCGGCGATGCGCACCGCCGGACAACGGGGCGAAGAACTCGGCGAGGAAGAACGTAGCCAACTGCGCCCCGGCCGGCTCGGCGCCGAGCGCGGCCTGACCCTGTGTGAGCGCATGCTCGACCGGCACGGCTTCGAGCCCACACGCGAGGCCCCCGACCGGCTACGACTGCGCAACTGCCCCTTCCACCCCCTCGCCGCACAAGCCCCCGACCTGGTCTGCGGCATGAACCACGCTTTCCTCACCGGCTACCTGCACGGACTTCGTGCCCCGGCGGTCCAGGCCGTCCTGGCCCCCCGCCCCGGCGAATGCTGCGTCGAACTACGCCACACCGAGTGATCGCGGGCCCTGCCCGACACTGACACCGTCACGCCGCCATCGACACCCGCCGCCCGCGTACGTCGGCCCACCGTTCGCCCTGCGCGGCCAGGACGACGGCAACGGCTGGTCGTGATTTCGTGCGCGGCCGCAGGGGGTATTGCGCGGCTGGGGTGGCGGCATTGAGCCGCACTGATACAGGGCGTCATGCCCGCGGTTGTGCCTGGCGCTCGCGAAGGATGGCAACGCCGTCTCCATCGAGCGCATCGAGGTAGGACGCGCGACCAGCCATCGCCATGATCAGGGCCAGGGTCGTGCCGGATACCTGTGGCCCCTGGCCGGTGGTGAAGGGGCTGTCGGTGGCGGTCAGGCGCAGTTCGCGGATGCGGGTCCTGGTGAAGACGGGCAGATCGGTGCGCTGATAGTAGTCGGCCAGGGTGGTCAACGTACGGACGGGGTAGTCGCGTTCGATGCCGAGCGGCCTGCGGATGTCCTCGCCATGCACGATGGTCTCGCCGAGCATGGCCACGGTCGAGAAGATCGGCTTCGTCGTGCGAGTGGCCACCCGGCGGAAGCGGTCGAGCGTCTCGGCCGGGGTAGCGCCCAGCTGTTCGGCCAACCGCATGGCGACCTGCTTGTCGAAGTCGAAGCGGCAGCGGATCACGCCCGCCATCCACCGCACCGGGTTGAGACCGGCCGCCGATGTCAGATGTGCGAGCACCTCACGAACGGTGAGCCCCTCGCACAGCGACTGGGTGGCCCACTGATGGTCGGTCAGCTGCGCGAGGTCGTCGGCCAGGGCGGTCCGCTCGTGGTGGATCAGTGGCCAGATTCCGGTGGCGGGTGTCGTCATGAGGTGATGCTCCTGTGCGGTGTCGGGCGGGCAGGGGACCGCTCAGCGGCGGATCAGGCCGACGTGGTTGCCGTCGAGATCGATGAAGACGGCGATACGGCTGGCGGGCGTGTCGGTCGGGGCGAGGACTCGGGTGGCGCCGAGTCGCTCGGCACGGGCCAGCGCGGCATCGACGTCGTCGACCGGGAAGTACACGACAAGCCCGGTGTACGGGCTGTCCGGGCGCGCCTGCCCGACGCCGCCGGTCGGCCGGCCGTCCTCGTCGCCGACCAGGGCGTAGGTGTCGTCCAGCACTTGGATGGGCCAGCCGAACAACTCCTGGTAGAAGCGGCGGGCGCGCGGCGCGTCGGGAGTGGAGATGTCGAACCATGCAGCACTGCTCATCGGGGTCTCCTCGGGGTGTCGAATCGATCTCTCGAACAGAGGTGACTTCCGCAGTGCGCCAAAATCGTCCTCGTGAGCGAGAAAATTTCGGCGGGATCCGCGACGGACGACCTGGCCAGGGCGCGCGAGGGTGACAACGAGGCATTCACCCGCCTGGTAGAGCCGCTGCGCCGGGAACTGCACGCGCACTGCTACCGGATGCTCGGATCCACCCACGACGCGGACGATGCACTACAGGAGGCGCTGCTGCGGGCCTGGCGCGGCCTGGACCGCTTCGAGGGACGCAGTTCACTGCGCGCCTGGCTGTACACCGTGGCCACCCGCACCTGCCTGGACGCCGTCAACCGGCGTAGCAGGCGGGCGATGCCCATCGACCTCGGGCTGGCCAGCGACCACGCGGTACTCGACGCCACCCCGCGGACCGAGATCGCCTGGCTGGGCCCCTACCCCGACGCGGGCCTGCCCGCCGGCCCGGCCGGACCGGCTGCGCGCTACGAGCAGCGCGAGGCAGTCGAACTCGCCTTCGTCGCGGCCATGCAGCACCTGTCAGGCAACCAGCGGGCCGCGCTGATGCTGTTCGACGTGCTCGGCTACTCCGCCGCCGAGATCGCCACCATGATGAACACGTCCACCACCTCGGTGAACTCCGCCCTGGCCCGCGCCCGTCGACTGCTCGCCGAGCGGGTCCCGGCCTGCTCGCAGCAGCAGACGCTGCGCAAGCTCGGCGACGCCCAGGTCCGCAAGACCGTCACCGCCTTCGCCACCGCCCTGGAACGCGGTGACGCCGACGCCTTGGTCGCCCTGCTCACCGAGGACGTCGCCTGGTCGATGCCCCCGCTGGCCCAGTGGTACCAAGGCCGGGATGCCGTCATGGACTTCGCCGTTGCGGTCCCGCTCACCCGCTGCCCGAGCTGGCGCTACCACCTCACTTCAGCGAACGGCCAACCGGCAGTGGCCTTCTACGTGGGCGCGAGCCCGTCAGCCCCGCACCTCGCGTGGTCGATCACGGTGCTGACCCTGCGCGGCGAACTCATCCAAGGCCTCACCTCGTTCCTGGGCGCGGAGCACGTGCAGCGGTTCGGGATGCAGACGCAGTGGGCTTGAGCTAGCGGGCCGGCCCTCGGGTGGGTGCTGCAGAAACTGTGCGAGGAGCGCGGCCCGGCCCGCTCCCTCCTGCACATAGGGGTTCGACCAGCGGACCGACGACTCCTGACGGGTTGCTCCCTTGGTGGCCCCCACCGTTGCCTGGACGGGTGCCCTCACCGGCGCACCGAGGGTTGCACCGCCCGTACTTCGGCGGCGCGGATTCCACCAGTTCATCCAGCGTGGGCAAGCCGTTCTCGGGTGCCGACACCTCTTCCCACGCGAAAGTCACGGGAAGAGGCCCCTCCCCGCGGGCCGGAAGGACCAGATACCGCCGTTACGCTTTGATTCCGCTGAATCGATCCGCTGAACACTCGCAAGGAACGCCCCCGACCGCAAGCACCAAAACGCCGTGGTCGGGGCCGTGAACCGGTCGCGGTGGTCGAGTGGGTAGACGGCGAGGGCGGACCACAGCCTGCGGTCGGTGGCGCCTGTTGGTTTGGAGGTTCGGTAGCTCCGCATGTCCCCCTTGGATGTGGGAACGGCGACGGTGCTTCCGTCGCTACTGGATGCGACGATGTTCCCGGGCGGCTGTTGGCCGCGTAGAAGGCGCCGCTTCCCAGGCCATCGGTCTTGTCGTCGAGCGATGCGAGCTCCTCGACGCTGATCTCCTTTACGCCGTTAGCGAGGGCTACCAGCACGGAGTCCTTCTTGGGCCGGTACACCGCTCCGGGGTCGAGCCTCAGCTGTACGGGTTGCCTGAGCGCTGAGAGTGGGGGAGAGGAGATACAGCTTGCTTCGGTCGACGGCGGCGACTCGGCCCTTGCTGACGCGTATGACGGACGAACCGGCCGACAAGCGGGGCCAGTACGAGATCAGCGGCGTCGTCAAAAAACCGGCGACGACGAACGCACCCGCGGCACCGTCGACGCCGCGCCCCTGCGGATCGACGGCAGCCGGGGCAACTGGGACGCGATCGAGGCCCTCTGGCACGCCGGCGAACTCACCGACGACGAGTTCGAGGACCACTTCATCGACGACGTCATCGTCGAGGACATCGGCGAAGACACCGACGGCTGGCAGTTCCCAGCGGCTCGTACTCCGTAGAACTCCGGTGCGCGCACGCATCGACGGCCGGATGGGCCACAGCAGTGGGACGAGTGGCTAGCTACTCGTGACAGGACGCGAGGACGCCTTAACGGTGGGGGCATGTCTGATTCGGATGCTTCTCGGGAGCAGGCGCTGCGTGGACTGCCGCGGGTGTACTCACTCGCGTTGCGGTTGCGGGACGTCGGCGTGCCTGAGGCGTTGATCGCCCAGTGCGTGGGTGTGGAGCCCGAGGCGGTCGACGCGATGCTGGCCGTGGGCGAGGCGAAGGCGGCAGCGGCGGAGGGGAGCGAAAGGTGTGAACGTGTAACTTGACCGCGATACTTACAGATATGGGACTTGAGTGGCCGCTGGTCGGGCGGTCGGAGGAGCTGAAGTTCGTGGCCGCGGCTCTGCGGTCCGATAGTGACGCGCGCGGGGTGGTGCTCGCCGGCGCACCGGGGGTGGGTAAGACCCGACTCGCCCGAGAGATGCTGGCGCGGGTCGAGCGGCGTGGGACAACCGTTCGCGGGGCGGTCGCCACCGCCTCGTCGCGAATGCTTCCGCTGGGCGCGTTCGCCGGCCTGCTCGGGGATTTGGGGCAGGGGCAGGGGCAGGCGCAGATTCTCCCGCGGGCCGCCGAGGTGCTGCTGGCCGGTGCCGGACAGGACCGGGTGATCGTCGCGGTCGATGACGCGCACCTGCTTGACGAGCTGTCCGCGGCACTGGTGCACCTGCTGGTGCTGCGCCGGGGCGCGACGGTGCTGCTCACTGTGCGGAGCGGGGAACCGGCACCGGATGCGATCACCGCGCTGTGGAAGGACCGACAGCTGGACCGGCTGGAGGTGCAGCCACTGTCCGAGGCGGAAACCGTCGCGCTGCTGGAGGCCGCGCTGGGCGGGCAAGTCGACAGCGCGGCAGCCGGTCAGTTATGGACGATGAGCCGGGGCAACGTCCTGTTCCTGCGGCAGCTGGTCGACGGCGCCGTTGATCGTGGCGCGTTCCGTCTTGACCGTGGGATCTGGCGACTGGCCGAGCCCGTGCCGGTGACCGCCGGGTTGGCCGAGCTCCTCGCGGCCCGCATGGGGGCGCTGTCCGACCCGGTGCGGGACGTCGTGGACACGCTGGCGCTCGGCGAGCCGCTCGGAGTGCGGCTGCTGGCCGAGTTGACCGATGCCGCCGCCGTTGAGCAGGCCGAGGACAGCGGCCTCATCCAGGTCGAGGCGGATGGGCGACGCCTTCAGGCCCGCCTAGCACATCCGCTGTACGGCGAGGCACGGCGTGGCCAGATGGGACGGCTGCGGGCGCGTCGGCTACGCAGTCGGATCACCACGGCTTTGGCGGACACTGGCGCCCGGCGAGCCGACGACACCCTGCGCCGGGCCGTGCTCATGCTCGACTCAGATCTGCAACCCGACCCGGATCTGCTGACCGCTGCCGCCGAGAGTTCCTCGTACCTGGGCGATTTGCCGCTCGCTCGGCGGCTGGCCGTCGCCGCGGTCCGGGCCGGTGGCGGCTTCGGTGCCCAGGCCATCGTCGCGAACGCGACCTTGTTCGTGGGCAGGCCGGACGAGGCAGATGGCGAGTTGGCCGCTCTCGCCCGGCTCGCCGGGACCGACGGCGAGCTGGTCCGGGCGACCGTGAACCGGGCGACGTTCTTGTCGTGGATCCTCACTCGCCCGGCGGAGGCGCAAGCCCTCCTCGACGAGGTGGCGGCGCGGGTCGCCGCCGCCGAGGACCGGCTACCGCTCGTCGCGCTGCGGGCGATGATCAAAGGTCAGCTGGGGCAACTGGTGGAAGCCGAGCAGGCTGCCCGGACGGTGCTCGACGCCGCTGAACCGGGGCCCGACGCCGTGCTGATGGCGTGTTGTGGGCTGGTCGCCACGCTGGCAACCGCTGGCCGGGCCGATGAGATGAACCCGTACATGGCCCGCGGGGCCGAAGCTGCCAACCACGCCACGGAGAGGGCCGCCTTCCGGATTCCCCTCGTGGTGACGCAAATGACCGGCCTGCGACTGGCCGGCTACCTTGATGACGCCGGCCAGGTCGCGGCCGAGTGCCGGGAGCAGATCAAGGACCTCCCACTCGGTGCGCAGATCGGCTGCTACCTGATGGGCGAGACCGACTTCGCCCGCGGTCGGGTGGCGAGCTCGGTGCGCTGGCTTCGCGAAGGCCGGGCCGGCATCGAACCGTTCGGCGACGTCGGCGGCTGGCGTTACGTCACGCTCATCGCCCTCACCCGCGCTCTTGCCGTTGCCGGCGACATCGAGGCGGCCAAGCTGGCGTTGGCCGACCTGGAGCAGCACCGGCATCCCGCCGTAACCCTCAACGACCCGGAGCGGATCCTGGCCAGGGCCTGGGTTGCCGCGGCCGAAGGCGCGACCAGCCAGGCAATCACCCTCACCCACGACGCCGCAGCCTTCGCGGCCGGCCTTGGTCAGCTCGCACACGAGGTGCTCGCGCTGCACACGGCCGTGCGCTTCGGCGACCCCACCGTCGCCGATCGGCTCGCCGCCCTTGTGCCCCAAGTAGACGGTCCACGCGCGCCGGCCGCCGCCGCACACGCCGCGGCGCTGGCCGCAGCCGACGGCGACGCACTGCTCGAGGCCGCCGTCGCGCTGGAGCGATTCGGCGACCTGCTGGCCGCAGCCGACGCCGCTGCCCAGGCCGCCGAGGTTCTTACCCGCGCCGGTCAGCGCGGTGCCGGGTATGCCGCGGCTGAGCGGGCCCGTAGGCTGAGCGAAGCGTGCGACGGGGCACGCACGCCGACCCTGGCCGCGGCCGCGCGCCCGCTGCCGCTCACCGAGCGGGAACGCGAGATCGTCACTCTGGCCGCCCGCGGCCTGTCCAACCGTGAGATCGCCGAGCGCCTGATGGTCTCGGTGCGCACGGTCGAGGGCCACCTCTACCGCGCATCGACCAAGCTCGGCACCACCAACCGCGCCGAGTACGCCGGTCTGATCGGCCTCGACTGATCGAGCCCCTGCAGCACCGCGCGAACGAACACAGGTAGCCGACTACTCGCGACACCGTTGCGCCCGCACTCGAAGCTGGACTGCGAACGACCGGGCAGACATCAGCCCAGCCGCCCTGGTCATCAGCAAGATCGCAGCACTGTAGAGGGAGTCGCCATGACCACGCCAGGCTCACGCCAGGCGCAGCAGAACTACCAGCAGCAGGTGCGGCACAACAGCGCGACCTTCGCGCGCAACGCCGCCCACCACAACCAGCTTCGGTACCGCGGAACGCACCCGCGCGGTCCGGTCGGCGTGATTCGACGGCTGCTCGGCCTGGTGTTCTCAGTGGTGTTCCTCGTCATCGCGCTGGGGATCTTCCTGATGATCCTCAGCGCCGTGGCGCCCGACTGGTTCGACCACGTCAAGACGTGGTTCGAGGGCACCTTCTGAGCACGCCAGGAAGGAGGCCGGCATGAGAGGGACCACCGGGACCCATCGCACGGCTGCCGTGGAGGGTCAGGGGCTGCAGCCGGTGGTGCTCTCGTCAGACGCCTGGTCGGCCCAGCTCGCCCCCCGGTCGTTCGCACCGCCTGCCTGGTGAGGACGGCCAGCGGCGGCGCCGGCTCCCGTACAGCCGACGGCCGTTGCGCCGTCCCGGCCGCAAGAGCCGCTTCGGCCGGAGGGGGGTCAGTCGGGTGCTGTGGCGGTTGGCGCTCACCGGCCCCACTGGACTTCACCTTCGCACCCATCGAGTTCTCCTCGGGCGGCAACGCGCACCTCGCACAACGCCAGGACGGCACGTACACCTTTCGCGCCCCACACCACCCCGAGAACACGACAAGGCCTCTCGTCGAGGCCCGTGACACCGCACACGAATATGCGGACCTTCGAATCGATTCCCCTCAGGAGGAAGGCATGACCGAAGTAATCGGCGCCATCCGGGACAAGTGGCTCGCGTTGGGCGGGTCGGGCTCCGTGGTCGGCGACGCACTCGACATCGAACGGCCCACGTTCGACGGGATCGGTCGCGCGCAGGAATTCGCGGGCGGCGTGATCTCGTGGCACCCGGAGCTCGGCGCTTTCGCCACCTGGGGCGCCATCTGCGCACAGTGGAAGGCCATCGGCCGCGAACACTGGGGCTACCTGCTCACCGACGAACTCGGATGCCCGGACGGCCGCGGCCGCTTCAACCCACTACCGCGCGATGCAGTTGCCCGGACGCCCCGAGTCCTCCATCTACTGGACCCCGCAGACCGCCGCGCACGAGGTGTACGGCGCAATCCGCGGCAGGTGGAGCCAACTCGGCTGGGAGAAAGGGTGGCTGGGCTACCCCACCAGCGGTGAGGCGGACCTTCCCGAAGGCGGCCGGCTGGCCACCTTTGAGCACGGCGGCATGTACTGGTGGCCGGACACCGGCGCAATCGACATCGGCGACGTGGCGGTCCGCTACCGCGGCATGAACTGCTTCGGCGAGACCGACGAAGCGTCTGGCTCCGACGAGCCCTACTTCATCGTCGGCGGTGTGGGATCCAGCACGCAGATACCGACCTTCCGTACCCAGGTGTACGACGACGTCGACGCAGGCGGGTCCTTCCCTCACCCCGGCGCCGACATCTACCGGGGCCGTCCTTGGGCCTAGCCCTCTCCGTCACCGGGATGGAGCACGACGAGGGCAACCCCGACGAGTACAAGGACCTCGTCACCAAAGGGGTCGCGGGCGTGGTGACTGCGGCTGGAGGCGCCCTTGCCGCCACCGGGATCGGCGCTCCCGTGGTGGCGGTGCTGGAGCCCGCGCTCGCCGCGCTCGTCCCCGTGCTCGCCAACGCGATCAACAAGCTGCTGGGGACCGGCGACGACGTCCTCGGCACGGTAGCCCTGCAGATGAGTGCCAAGCAGATGTGCACTCTGGCGGGCGCCCCCCTTAAGGGAGAACGGGACATCCGCTACCACATCGCCACACCGCTGATCAGCGACGGTGAGGCCTCGTACAAGGCATACTTCGACATCGTCCGGGCCTGAAAAACCCGGTGCTTGTCAACGGCAGAGCGCACTGTCGGTGTTCTAGGGGGGCCAGCCGCCGACATCAAGGTCTGGCCGCAGGAGACAACAGTCCCCGTCGACCAGGCAGGGCAGCCTGCCACTTTCGCCCCGGCGACGGTCGAGATGAAGGTCGGGGTCGTAGTGGCCGGACACCACGCAGGCCGTTCCGAGGTCGCGTCCGGCCACGCGTTCTAGACCTTCCGCGGCGAGTTCGCCCGGCTTGTCGATGCGCTTCCAGCGGCCGAATTCGCTGAGATGGAAGATCAGGCGCGTGGGGGTGGTCGAGCTGCACACAGGTCTGGCGGAGAGTGACCACGAACCTGTCGATGGGACAGACGTAGCGGCCGTGGCCACGGTCGCAGGCCACGGGACTGTTTGTGCCGCCAACCCACTCTCTGCGCCCGGTTGTCAGGGGACCGGGTAGCGGCTCGGCCCCTCGTTCGGCCGAATAGCGCGCCGTGCCTTGCTCGTTGTGCAGGTATGGAAGACGAGCGGAAGGCTCCGGACGATCATGGCCGGGCGACGTGTGCGTCGGCCGGCCGCAGGCGGCGGAGCACCTGCGTCGTGCGCTGAGGAACCGCATCGAGGCCGCCCTTGCCCGGCGCCTGGGTATGTCCAAGCTGTCAGCATCGGCCGACCCGGCGATGACCAAGGAGACCAGGCGGTGCGACGGCGGGTGCCGACTCGTAGGCTGCCGACATGAGCGAGATTCAGACCCCGACGCCCCGCGCCGCCTTCGAACTGCTGCTGGCCGGTAACCAGCGCTTCGTCGCCGGCACCCCCGAGCACCCGAACCAGGACGCCGCCCGCCGCTCCGAGACCGCACCGTCCCAGCAGCCCTTCGCCGTGCTGTTCGGGTGTTCCGATTCCCGGCTGGCCGCTGAGATCATCTTCGACCGGGGTCTGGGAGATCTGTTCGTGGTGCGCACCGCGGGCCATGTCATGGGCCCGGAGGTGCTGGGCAGCATCGAGTTCGGCGTGGAGGTGCTGGGCTGCCCGCTGGTCGTGATCCTCGGGCACGACTCGTGCGGCGCGGTCGGCGCAGCCTGTGCTGCGCTGGAGGACGGCATGTCGCCGGCCGGGTACGTCCGGGACGTCATCGAGCGGGTGACCCCCAGCGTGCTGACCGCTCGGGCCGCCGGACGGGTAGGGCCGGAGGAGATCCTCGCCGAGCACATACGGCACACCGCCGACCTGCTGCTGGACCGCTCCCGGGTCCTCGCCGACAAGGTCGCCGCCGGCCAGACCGCCGTGGTGGGCCTGCGCTACCGCCTGGCCGACGGCAGTGCCCAACTCGTCGCCACTCGCGGCCTCGACGAGGCTGTGCCCACGGTGTCCTGACTGCCGCGGTGCGACTCCTCAGCGTGACCTGCTGCGGTCGGCGGTCAGGACGCGGGAGGCACCGCGCGGGTCAGGGGTCCCAGGTCGCCGTACAGGGCGGCGTGGAGTGCAGCCGCGAGTTCGCGGGCCCGGTCTTCCCTCCGCACGCCGTGCATCATGAAGTAGATCGGTCCCGTGTAGGCGTCCAGGTCGACCTCACGTTTTTGGACCAGGCGGGTGATCGCGGCCCGGACCGCATCGTTCACGGCATCGTCGACAGCGTGGCCGGAGCCGGCAGTGAGCGTGTCCACCTTCACGGTCCACCGCTGACGTTGTTCGGATTCGATAGCGACAAACACAGCCTGCTGCGCCATGGCCGTCCGGTACACATCGTGGAAGGCGTCGGTGCCGGTGGCGTCCGGAATGACGTGGGCGGGGCAAGGAATGGGCAATAGCTGCACGAGGGCATTGTGCACAGAGGAGCAGATCAATCGCGTCCGGTGCCGCGAGGGCCCCAGCGTCGGTGCTGGTCATGCGGTGGGCCGGGGCCCCGCGGCGCGGCGCAGCCGGTTGGCGATCGCCAGTCCCAGTCCCTCCTCCACCGGCAAGGAGGCGACGATGAGGTCGCACCCCTGCTGGTCGAGTTCGCGCAGGAACCCGTACAGCTCGCGCGCGTAGCCGGCCAGGGACGTGGGGACCTCCATCACGGCGTGCGCCTTCACCGGGGTGTCGGCGAGGGACGAGGGAAGGAGGACGCCGACCTGGTGCCCCTGCTCCTGTGCGAGCCGCGCCTCGTCGACGACCTGCTCCGGCTCGACCAGGACGACCCGTGCAGACGGCGCGTAGTGCGACGGGTGCTGACCCGGCACCCGGACATGGCTCGTGGACGGGACCTCGATCGGACGCCCCAGCACCGCTTCGAGGTCCTCGCGGGTCACTCCGCCGGGCCGGAGGATGGCCGGGGTCTCACCTGTGACGTCGACGATGGTCGACTCGACGCCGACACCGCAGGGACCGCCGTCCAGGACGAAGTCGACGGCATCCCCGAGCTCCGCCCGGACGTGGTGGGCCGTGGTGGGGCTCACCGAGCCGAATCGGTTGGCGGACGGGGCCGTGACACCGCCGCCGAAGGCCGACAGCAGTGCGAGGGCAACGGGGTGGTCGGGCACACGCACGGCCACCGTCTCCAGGCCGCCCGTGGCTTCCAGGGGCACCCGCCGGCCACGCCGCAGGACCAGCGTGAGCGGCCCCGGCCAGAAGTGCTCGGCCAGCAGGCGCGCCGTCGCGGGCACGTCCTGGACCCAGTCGTCCAGATGCTGCGCGCCGCCGATGTGGACGATCAGCGGATGGGAGGGTGGACGTCCCTTGACCTGGAAGATGCGCGAGACGGCAGCGGGGTCTTCGGCGTCGGCGCCCAGTCCGTAGACGGTTTCGGTTGGGAGGGCCACCAGGCCGCCGGCGCGCAGCACACCAGCCGCCTTCTCGATGTCACTGGTTCTTGCCATCACCCTCGCAATCATAGGAGCGCGATGACGTCCGCCTCCCGCACCACGCGTGCCACGACCGGGAACTGGAACCGTGCTCCGCCGCCTTCCTCCCCGTGCGGCCGCGGCTCGGAAATGCTCACCTTGGCTGCGCGTTCCGCGTGGGATTGCCTCGCCCGGCGGTGGGCACGGGTCGATCTCCCGCCGGGCGACTCCACGGACGTACGCGGTGAGAGCCGGTGACCAGCACCGGGACGACCACGGCACGGACATCGAGGGGCCTGGCCCGCACGCCGCGGCATCCTCCTCTCAAGACGACGAGATCAGCGGCAGCGTGTGCTGCAGGAGATCGCGCAGCCGACGCCGGTTCGCGATGTCGTACTTGGTGAAGACGTTGCTCAGGTGATACTCGACCGTCTTCACGCTGAGATACACTTCCGCGGCGATCTCGCGGTTCGTCCAGCCCAGGGCGACCAGCCGGGCCACGACCCGCTCGCGCTCCGACAGGGCGGACCAGATGTCCGGGACGTCGACCGGCCCCTGCGCGACGACGACACCTCCCAGCCGGGGTGACCGGGCGTTCTCGCAGCGCGCGGCGGCCTGCTCCTGGGCCCTGGCGGCTTTGCGCGCATGACCTGCCCGACGCCACGCGGCAGCGGCCGCCGCGGTGGATTCCGTGGCCGGCAGCGAGCATCCCGACGCCTCCAGCGCGACACCCGCTGCCACCAGCTCCTCGGAGTTCTGAGCCGCGAGGGCCGCGGCGAGGCGGGCCCGCGCAGGTGCCAGATCCCCGTCGCACTGTCCGGCGATGTCGCTCAGCCGGCCAGCCACCGCCTTCGCGCCGCCCAATCGGGCGATGTCGGTGAGCAGCAGCCCCTTGTAAGTGAGATGCCCAGCGTCGCGGGCCGCCTCCGCGAGCGCGGTCCGCGCCAGGTCCACCCGGCCGCCGGCCACGTGCAGCCGCGCTTCCCCGAGCCGCTGCTCGCCGTCCGGCCGCGCGAGTTCCCGGCTCTCGGCCATGGCGGCCCGCGCTCCTGCTAGGTCGCCGAGCAGGGCCGCGCAGGCGGTCAGGCCGTCCAGGGCCACCGGCAGCACGAGACTCGGGGCCGCGGCACGGGCCAGGGACGCGGCCTCGGCCCACCAGCCCCGGGCCGTCGCCGGACGGCCGGCGATCCTCAGAGCACGGGCCAGGAACGCGGCGCACCAAAACTTTACGTACTGGTCCGTCGTCGTCAGCTCGCTGTTAGGTGCGCTCACCGAGCGCGACGGCCTCGCCGAGACGGTCAGCCTCCGTCAGCGCGAGCACCATAGGACACCGCTGCATGAGGGGGGAAGGACCGGGCGCCCGCGTCGACCTGGACATGGAACGCGTACGCCTGCTCGAACGGGGCGAGGGCCTCGGTGCAGCGTCCTCGCGGGGCCAGCGGCACGGGCTTGAGGAGGACTCCACGGGCCCAGGCCCGCGGATCGCAGTCCGCGCCGGGTCGGGCGGGCAGGTCCTCAAGGAGTCGCCGCACGTGCGTCAGCTCGCCCGCCCGGCGGCACATCCGCGACCATGAACGCCTCGGCCAGCACTGCGAAACTCTCATCACCTGGGCGGCGGTCACCTTGATGCCCCGGCGTCTCACCCCGGAACAACAAGAGCGGGGACGTTCCCCCGCCCCCAGCTCACCCAAGCAGCATGGATCCACGCTCTCCTGAATTCAGGGAATCGTGTCTGTCTGGGGGTGCTGACTGTTGCCTCTGATGTCGAGGTGCTGGCCCGGTTCGGCCGCGCGCTCGCCGACCCGATCCGCTGCCAGCTCCTGCTCGCCCTGCGCGAAGCCCCCGCCTACCCTTCCGACCTCGCCGACGCGCTCGGCATCTCGCGCACCCGGTTGTCGAACCACCTGGCCTGCCTGCGGGACTGCGGTCTGGTCATCACTGTCCCGGACGGCCGGCGCACCCGCTACGAGCTGGCCGACGAACGCCTCGGCCACGCGCTCGACGACCTGCGCACCGCTGTGGTCGCCGTCGAGACCGACCGCACCTGCCCGGACAGCACAGAGAAGGGCTGCTGCTGACCATGACCGCGAAGAAATCTCTGTCCCTCGGCCCCGGCCCGGCCTGGCGGGACGCACTCACGAACCGGATACGGCTGCTGGTCGCGGCGACCATCACCTACAACGTCATCGAGGCGATCGTCGCCATCACCGCCGGCACCCTCGCATCCTCCACCGCACTGATCGGCTTCGGCCTGGACTCCGTCATCGAGGTCTCCTCCGCCACCGCGGTCGCCTGGCAGTTTTCCGCTCGCGACCATGCAGTCCGCGAAGCCCGCGAGAAGACCACCTTGCGCATCATCGCGATCTCGTTCTTCGCGCTCGCCGCCTACGTCACCATCGACGCCGTCCGCGCGCTGGCCAGCTCCGGCGAGGCCGAACGCTCCATCCCCGGCATCGTGCTCGCCGCCCTGTCCCTCGCTGTGATGCCATTCCTGTCCGCTGCCCAACGCAAGGCCGGACGCGAGCTCGGCTCCGCCTCCGCAGTTGCCGACTCCAAGCAAACTGTGCTCTGCACCTACCTCTCCGCCGTCCTCCTGGCCGGCCTGCTCCTCAACGCCACGCTCGGCTGGTCCTGGGCCGACCCGATAGCTGCCTTCGCCATCGCCGCCATCGCTCTCAAGGAAGGTCGCGACGCCTGGCAAGGCAAGGGCTGCTGCCCGATCCCCGCCGCCGTGATGCCGTCCACGTCTGCCGCAGCAGACGTGTGCGGCTGCCGCCCCGGCTGCGACTGACCCCACGACGACACAGGGCGCCGGCTAACGCCGGAGCCCTGTGTCGTGGAGTTGGGGCTCAGACACAGGTTCTCAATGCTCGGCGAGGAGTTCCAGCAATTCCCGGACGGACAGGCGGGCCTCTGCCGGATGGCGCAGTGCGTGGTCGAGGTGGAGCTTGTAGCGGGTGCGGCATCCGTCGCGTTCGCGGCTGAGATAGCCGGCCTGTTCGAGGTCGGTGACGGTGCTCTGGACGGTGCGCTCGGTGATGGCGCAGGCCACCCCGATGTCGCGCAGGCGGAGGTCAGGTTTGCGGGCCAATGGCCAGCAGCACACGCGCGTGGTTAGTGAAGGCCCATCTGTGGGGCTGCTGCTCCATGGGTCCTCCGGTCTTCCGCATCTGGAGCCGCCGCAGGAAATTACCGGAAATGGTTTCCTCCGTGAACTGTTCTCGGGTGTGTGGACAGCGTGAAGGCGCCGTGTGGGGGAGCCGGTAGGCTCATTGTCACAAGTGGCGTCTCCCGACGAGGCGGTGGGGAGAGCGTGATGACCGCGGAGCCCTCAGTTCAGGCGAACGCATCTGGAACGTCGCTGACTGTGCAGGTCGGCGGGGAGATGGACTGGCAGACCGCTGCGTTCCTCCGTGAGCGTCTTCTCGGCGAGATCACCGCAGGACAGCGATGTGTGGTGCTGGATCTGTCCGCGGTGTCGTTCTGTGATTCGGCCGGGCTGAATGTGCTGCTGTGGGCTTGGCGCCGGGCAGGTCAGGCCGGTTCCGTGCTGGTGCTGGCCGGCGTGCAGCAGAAGGTGCAGCGGACGCTCGAGATGGCCGGCGCGGACACCGTCCTGCGGGTGTATCGCACCGTCGGCGAGGCG
>NZ_LJBR01000490.1 GCF_001282115.1 Streptomyces sp. NRRL B-24085
GCCGCCGCGCACGCCGGGGGCTTCGACGTCGTCTCACAGATGGCACGGCTGCGGGTGGAGAGCCTGTGGGAGCGGCTCGTGGTGCCGGCGTTCGTCTACTTCTTCGCGCAGCTCTATCCGTTCCGCCGGATCGGCAGGAGGGGGGCGCGTACGGCGGCCGCGGCGGGCGGCTGCGTCCTGTTGCGCGCCGATACCGCCGAGCGGGCCCGGATCCCGGACGCCATCCGGCACGCCGTCATCGACGACGTGGCTCTCGCGCGGGCGGTCAAGGGCGGGGGCGGCCACATCTGGCTGGGCCTCGCCGAGCGGGTGGACAGTGTGCGTCCCTATCCCCGCCT
Source organism: Streptomyces sp. NRRL B-24085 (assembly GCF_001282115.1). Classification (GTDB taxonomy): domain Bacteria; phylum Actinomycetota; class Actinomycetes; order Streptomycetales; family Streptomycetaceae; genus Streptomyces. The sequence goes on from NZ_LJBR01000490.1 coordinate 339, forward strand.
GCACGACCTGTGGCGGATGGTGTCGCGCAGCGCGTACGCCCAGCTCCGCCACAACCCGCTGGTGCTGCTGGGAACGGTGGCCGGGCTCGCGCTGGTCTATCTGGTGCCGCCGGCCGCCGTCCTGACGGGTCTGGCGACGGGGAGCGCGGCGACCACGGTGACCGGTGCCCTCGCCTGGCTGGTCATGGCGGGGACCTACGTCCCGATGCTCCGCTACTACCGGCAGCCGCTGTGGCTCGCTCCCCTGCTGCCGTTCACCGAGCTCCTCATGACGGTCGACTCGGCGGTGCAGCACTACCGGGGGCGCGGCGCGGCCTGGAAGGGGCGCACCTACGCGCGCCCGGACGCCGTCGTCGGCGAGGAGCGCTGACGGCTCACTTGCGGCCCGGTGTCCAGTTCATGCCCCAGCCGTAGACCTGGTCCACCGTCCGCTGCGGGCTCACCCCGCGCTCGGGCACCAGGTAGCGGGCCTCGCGCCGGACGACCAGGTCGTCGCCGGTATTGGTGATCAGGGCCAGCGCGCACACCGTCGAGGGCACGGTGCACTCGTCGAGGGAGAAGTCGACGGGGGCGCCGTACTGCGGCTGGAGGGTGACCGTGGCGTGCAGGTCGGCGAAGGAACGCGCGCCCTCGTAGATGGTCACGAAGACGAGGATGCGCCGGAAGTCCCGCTTGTGGTCGAGGTTGACGGTGAGGTTCTCGCCGCTCGCGACGGCACCGGTGCGGTCGTCGCCGTCGAGGTGGATGTACGGCGGCTGGTGCAGGGCCCCGTAGGCGTTGCCCAGCGCCTGTACGACTCCCTTGCGGCCGTCCGTGAGTTCGTACAGGGCGCACAGGTCGAGGTCCAGGTCGGCGTGCATGGCCACCGCGCGGCCGCGCTTGCTGCCCCACCCCGAGAACTGTTTGCGCACCTGCCAGTTGAGGTTCACCCGCATCGCGCCCGAGCTGCCGCCCTGTTTGGCGAGGGAGACGGAGGGAGCGGACTTGGTCAGGGTGATTTTCGAGAGGCTGACAGGGGGCGCGGAAGGGGCGGGCGGCGGCTCCGCCGGTGCCGTCTGCTGCGGCTCGTCCACGGTGATCCCGAAGTCCGTCGCCAGTCCTTCCAGTCCGCTGTCGTAGCCCTGTCCGACGGCACGGAATTTCCAAACACCCTGACGCCGGTAGAACTCCCCGAGGACGAAAGCGGTTTCTACCGTCGCACCCGTACTGTCGAAGCGCGCCGCCACGTCACCGCGGGCCGCATCCCG
>NZ_LJBR01000491.1 GCF_001282115.1 Streptomyces sp. NRRL B-24085
GGGGCAGGCCGATGCGCACCTGAGAGGGGGGCGCCTGGTGGTGGGGATGGGCTCTCGACATGTCAGGAATTCCCGGGGCGAGAGAGAGCCGGTGCAGCGCGATTCGCCGACCCGTCTGGCTGTGCACCGCCTCGGGGAAGGGCTGTCGCAGCAGGGCGCATCATGTGGAAGCGGGTGGCAACTCCCGTGGGGACAGGACCAGTTCTCGTTGCACCGCAGGGCGAGTCGTGGCATCGGTCGGGCCGCTGCGGACAGGCCATGGGGTGACGCCGGCACGACGAAAGGGGCCCGCGCACAGCGCGGGCCCCTCCAGTTGCAGGTGAACTCAGTTGTCGCTGTTGAGAAGAGTCAGCACCCGCAGCACCTCCAGGTAGATCCACACCAGCGTCAGGGTGAGACCGAACGCGGCAAGCCATGCCTCCTCGCGCGGGGCCCCGTACGCTACGGCGTCCTCGACCTGCTTGAAGTCCATGGCGAGGAAGGCCGCGCCGAGCAGGATGCCGACGACACCGAAGAGGATGCCGAGGCCGCCGCTGTGGAAGCCGAGGCCGTTGCCCGCGCCGAAGGCGGAGAAGAGCAGGTCGGCGACGAGCAGCAGGACGAAGCCGGTCGCGGCGGCGGCGACGAACCCGGTGAACCGCCGGGTCACCCTGATCCACCGCATCCGGTACGCCAGGAGCACACCCGCGGAGACCGCGAAGGTGCCGAGCACCGCCTGGACCACCACACCCGGCGCGATGTACGTCGAGATCGTGCTGGAGAGCACACCGAGGAAAACACCCTCGAGCGCCGCGTACCCGAGGATCAGCGCCGGGGACGGGGTCCGCTTGAAGGACTGGACCAGCGACAGCACGAAGGCGACGAGAGCCGCGCCCACCGCGATGCCGTACGACCGGCTGAGGTTCGCCTCGTCGACGGGGAGCAGCAGCCAGGACAGGACGGCCGTCAGGGCCACCGCGCCGAGTGTCGTCGCGGTGCGGACGATGACGTCGTCCATGGTCACCGCGGTTCCGGAGGTCCGCGGCGCGGTGTCGGCTCCGGGGGCGTAGGGGTTGGCCGTGTGGTCGTCCGTCGGCGCGCCACCGACCGCCGCTCCCACCGGGCGCCGCGCGTAGGCCTGGGACGGGCCCCCGTCACGGGCGGCGCCCCAGCGGGAGAAGATCGGGTTGCTGGTGTTCATGTCGTTTCCTCCTCGTCCGCCGCACGCTCGCGGCCTGCGGCAAAGGGTTGTCATCGGGTGCCCGGGACGGCATACGTGTGGCAGTGGACGACGACGGCCGGGCCGACGACGCATCCCCTCTTCCGTCACCACTCTGACAGGTGACGCAAGAGGAGGCAAGTCGTTCCCGGCACGCCCGGACGCGGCCGTCACCCAGGGCCGGTTGCGGTCATTCGGCGGTGGGTGCCATCGGTCCGGCGAGGAGCTGCCGGAGAAAGCCGTCCCAGTTCAGACCGTCCATCTCCGACTCGGCCGGGGTGATCCGGTACGTCGCGTCCAGCCACTGCGCCAGCGGCGCCGCAGGAACCTCGAACAGGGCCTCCATTTCCTGCGATTCGAGGAGCAGCCAGGACGAGGGCCGCTCCCTGGGCAGCGCGGGCCACATGCGTACGTCGCCGCAGCCGCTCATCGCCGTCAGGCCGCGGTGCAGGAGCTCGCGGCCGATGCGCCAGACGATGCCCGGCCCGCGCTCCGCCAGGAACTCGACCGTGATCACCGCGGGTGTGTCCGCGTCGAAGTGGAACTCCGCGCGTATCGGCAGCGGGGTGAATTCGTCCAGCATCTGATCGAGGTCCAGGAACAGCGGAGGCACGGACTGCTGGGGCGCCGAAGACGCCTCCAGGGATGACTGATCGCGGTGCATGACGGAAGTTCCCTCCGTGGGACGAAGTCTGTGTGTCCCACTCTTCGCCGGGAACGGAACCCGCACATCGGTCACTTGACGGTCGGCCTCCTGCGCCGACGAGGACGTGGCAGGGCCGCGCACGGCCACCGGACGGGGCGGGGGACCGCGGTGACGTAAGTCATCGTCCCCGGCATGACCTCACCGAACAGTGGACCCATGGGGCTCAAGGCGAAGGAGCGGGCGCCGGGTCGATGCGGATCGTCGCAGCCCGGGCCTCCGGGCTCGCGACGAGGGCCTCGGCGACCGGGCCGAACTTGGCGCGGAAGGCGGCGTCGAGCCCGGCGGGCGGTTCCAGGCCACCGGTCGTGAGCAGGACGTCACGGCGGACGGCACCCACCCGGATCGTTCCGTGGCCGTGCTCCCGGGCCGCCCGGTACCAGAGGGAACCCACTCCCCGGTAGGCGCGGACGTACAGTGCGCCGTCGACGACCACCATGCCGATCTCCACCCCGGGGCGACCCGTGTCCCCGGCTGTCAGGACGAGGGAGTAGGTCTCGGAGAAGAGGGTCCGGTCCTCGGGTGTCCAGGCGGTCATCGGTGCAGGTCCTCGTTGCTGGGCGTCCGGGCGGTCCAGGAGGCGAGGATGCGCAGGCCGTCGTGGGACGAGGTGCCGGGTTCGGCGGTGAGGACCATCAGGCGTTGCCCGGAACCGTCGGGACTGGCCCAGGTGTCGCAGTCGAGGGTGAGATCGCCGACCACGGGGTGACGGTAGTGCTTCGTGCCGTAGGACGCGCTGCTGACCCGGTGTTCGGCCCACCAGGTGCGGAAGTCGGCGTCCCGTACCGACAGTTCGCCGACCAGGCGGGCGAGCTCCGGGTCGCCGGGGTCGGCCGCGGCCTCCAGGCGCAGGGCGGCGACCGCGTCGCGCGCGTCGCGTTCCCAGTCCAGGTCCAGCTCCCGGATCGTCGGGTCGGTGAACATCAGCCGCAGGTAGTTGCGCTGGTGGGCCGGTACGGCGGCGAAGTCGGTGTAGAGGGCGGTGGCGGTGGGGTTCCAGGCGAGGATGTCGAGGCGTCTGCCGAGGACGAGTGCGGGGGTGTGGGTGAGTTGGTCGAGGAGGCGGCGCATGGCGGGCCGTAGGCGTTGGGGTCGTCGGCCGCGGCGTTGTGGGCGGTCGTCGGTGCGGCCGGCGAGTTGGTAGAGGTAGCGCTCCTCGTCCTCATCCAGGTGCAGGGC
>NZ_LJBR01000492.1 GCF_001282115.1 Streptomyces sp. NRRL B-24085
CACCGTGCAGACCGCCGCCGTGCTGCTCGCCACCCGAGCCGCGGCGGCCCCCACGCCCACGCCGACCCCCACCGGGTCCGCCGACAACTGCAGCCTCCTGTCGGGCCAGGCCAAGCAGATCTGCGAGGGCGACTCCTCGGGCGGGTCCTCCGGCGGATCCCCGTCCCTGGACCCCACCTCCACCCTCGACCCGATGTCCTCCCTCGCCAAGAGCTGCGCCAAGGCCGCCGCCTGGACCATCGACAAGCTCAGCGAGGCCGTGAAGGAGACCGCGAACGTCGACTTCACCAACCAGAAGTTTCTCCAGCAGTACGCGGTCGTCTTCGCCGCGTCGACCATCCTCACCCTCCTCCTGTGGCTGCTCGCGGTCGCCAAGCGCGCGGTGCGAGGCGTCCCCCTCACCACCGCCATCAGCGAGGCGATCGGCTTCCTCTGGCTGACCGTCCTCGCGTCCGCCTTCACCCCGCTCATCCTCTACACCGTCGTCTCCGCCACGGACGGCGTCTCGGAGGTCCTCGCGAAGGCCACCGGCGACCAGACCGACACCTTCTTCGGCACCTTCTCCGGCGCCCTGGAGAAGGGCAACGACATCGGCGGCGGCCCGATCATGCTCATCGTCGTGTCCCTCGTGAGCATCCTCGCCGCCGGCGTCCTGTGGCTGGAGCTCGTCATCCGCGCCGCCCTGCTCTACGTCGGCGCCCTCCTCGGCACCGTCGTCTACGCCGGCCTCGTCGACAAGAACCTCTGGGGCCACGTCCGCCGCTGGGCCGGCATCATGATCGCCGTCATCCTGGTCAAACCGGTGATCGTCATCGTCCTCGGCCTCGCCGGCGCGCTCTCCTCCGACGACGGCCCCGACGCCTTTTCCGCCGTCGTCTCCGGGCTCGCCATCATCCTGCTCGCCATCTTCGCCAGCGCGATGATCTACCGTTTCGTCCCCGGCTTCGGCGACGAGATCGCCGGCTCCCGCAACAACCGCATCATGCAGAACGCCGAGGGCAAGGCCGCCGCGGTCATCAGCTCCCCGGCCACCCTGGTCGCCCAGGGCATCAAGACCCACAGCTCCCGGGCCGACAGCAACGGTCAGGCCTCCGGAGGCTCGGGCGCCCGCCCGAGCAACCCGGCGTCCGGCGGAGTCGCCGCCCACAGCTCGCGCACCCCGAACGGAGGCGGCGGATCTGTCCCCTCCGCCGCTCCCGCTCCCCGCGCCGGCAGTCCGGTGAACACCCCGCACGCCAGCAACACCCGCAACGGCAGCAACAGCACAGGAGGTGACGGGCGTTGACGACCGAGTCCCACGTGTCGCATACGGTCACGCCCCGCCGTACATATCTGATCGGCCGCGCCCGGCCGAACGCGATCGTCGGCCGCAACCGTGAGACCGGCGAGATCGCGCTCATCATCGTGGGCGCGTTCCTCGGCATGATGTGCGGGCTCCTCGTCCCGGTCCTGTCCCTGCGCATCGTCCTGCTGATGGGCTTCCCGCTGCTCGCGCTGGCCGCGGTCTACGTGCCGTACAAGCGCCGCACCTTCTACAAGTGGTTCGAGATCAACCGCAGTTACAAGCGCACCCTGCGCCAGGGCACCACCTACCGCTCCCCGGTGATGGAGGCCGGCACCCACATCGACGGCCGCGAGGTCGAGGTCGGCCCGCCGCCCGGCATCGGCCGGATCAACTGGCTCGCCGCCCCGTTCGGGCCCGACGAGATCGCCGTACTGCTGCACGCGGACCGGCGTACCGTCACCGCGGCCATCGAGATCGAGGGCCCCGGCGTCGGCCTGCGCGACTCCGAGGACCAGGAAGCCCTCGTCGACCGCTTCGGCACCCTCCTCAAGCACGTGGCCAACGGCGACGGCTTCGTCACCCGCCTCCAGATGCTCGCCCGCACCCTCCCCGCCGACCCCGACGCCCACGCCAAGGACGTCGCGATGCGCGGGGACGACAAGGCACTGCCCTGGCTCCAGACGTCGTACGACCAACTCCAGTCGATGGTGTCCACCAGCAGCGAGCAGCACCGCGCCTACCTCGTCGCGTGCATGCACTACACCCGGGAACTGGCCGCGGAGGCACACGCGATGGCGCGGGCCGCCCGCCCGCAGAACGGCCGCAGACTGGACAAGGACGCGGGTCTCGCCGTCGTCATGGCGCGCGAGCTGACCGACATCTGCTCGCGCCTCCAGGAGGCCGACATCCGGGTGCGCCAGCCCCTCGGCCAGGGCCGGCTGGCCTCGCTGATCCACTCCATGTACGACCCCGACCACCCCATCGACCACATCCAGGCGATGACCAAGCGCAACGCCTGGCCGGCCGAACTCGACGCCATGGAACCGACGTTCCTCCAGGCGAAGACCCGGGAGTCCTCCACCCGCGCGCCTTGGTGCCACGCCACGGCCTGGGTGAAGGAGTGGCCGATGACCCCCGTCGGCGTCAACTTCCTCGCCCCGCTCCTCGTCCACACCCCGGACGTCATCCGCACGGTCGCCGTCACGATGGACCTCGAACCCACCGAGATCGCCATCGAGCGCATGCTGACCGAGAAGACCAACGACGAGGCGGAGGCCTCCCGGGCCGCCAAGATGAACCGGACCGTCGACCCCCGTGACATCGCCGCCCACAACCGGCTCGACCAGCGCGGCGAGGACCTCGCGAGCGGCGCGGCCGGCGTCAACCTGGTCGGCTACATCACCGTCTCCTCCCGGACCCCCGAGGCCCTGGCCCGCGACAAGCGGACCATCCGGGCCTCGGCCGGGAAGTCGTACCTGAAACTGGAGTGGTGCGACCGCGAGCACCATCGCGCCTTCGTGAACACGCTTCCGTTCGCCACCGGTATTCGAAGGTAGGGGCAAAAGCATGCGGGATCCGCTGTCCGTCCTCTCCGACGCCTTCACGTCCTTCCTCTTCGGAAAGGTCGAGACGACCCGCCTGCCGGTCCGCACCTCCACCGGCCAGGCACAGGCGGTCTACCTCCCGACCGCGGCACCGGGTCTCGGCGACTCGGGCGTGATCATCGGCCGGGAGGTGTACTCCGGCAAGGGCTACATCTACGACCCCTTCCAGCTCTACGGCCAGCAGCTCCCGGCTCCGCACTGGCTGGTCCTGGGCGAGTCCGGAAACGGCAAATCGGCGCTGGAGAAGACGTACGTCCTGCGCCAGTTGCGCTTCCGCGACCGCCAAGTCGTCGTCCTCGACGCCCAGGGCGAGGACGGCGTCGGCGAATGGAACCTCATCGCGCAGGAGTTGGGGATAACCCCCATCCGCCTGGACCCCATGGCCGCCCTGGACATGGGGATCCGTCTCAACCCGCTCGACCCGGCGATCACCACGACCGGCCAGCTCGCCCTGCTGCGGACCATCATCGAGGTGGCGATGGGCCACGGCCTCGACGAGCGCTCCGGCTTCGCCCTCAAGGTCGCGCACGCCTATGTGAACGAGACGATCGTCGAACGCCAGCCGATCCTCACGGACATCGTGGAGCAACTACGGCACCCCGAGCCCGAGTCGGCCGAGGCGATGAACGTCGACATAGAGGACGTGCGCGCGTGGGGCCTCGACGTCGCCCTGGTCCTGGACCGCCTGGTCGACGGTGACCTGCGGGGCATGTTCGACGGCCCGACCACGGTCGGCATCGATCTCGACGCGCCGCTGATCGTCTTCGATTTGTCCCACATCGACCGCAACTCCATCGCCATGCCCATCCTCATGGCGATCGTCGGAGTTTGGCTGGAACACACCTGGATCCGCCCCGACCGGAAGAAGCGCATCTTCCTCGTCGAGGAGGCCTGGCACATCATCAACAGCCCCTTCGTGGCCCAGCTCTTCCAGCGCCTGCTGAAGTTCGGCCGCCGGCTCGGCCTGTCCTTCGTGGCGGTGGTCCACCACCTGTCCGACGTGGTGGACGGAGCGGCCGCGAAGGAGGCCGCCGCGATCCTCAAGATGGCCTCGACCAGGACGATCTACGCCCAGAAGGCCGACGAGGCACGGGCGACGGGCCGGGTCCTCGGCCTGCCCCGCTGGGCCGTGGAGATCATCCCCTCCCTCACCCCCGGCATCGCCGTCTGGGACGTCAACGGCAATGTCCAGGTGGTCAAACACCTGGTCACCGAGACCGAACGCCCCCTGGTCTTCACCGACCGGGCGATGACCGAGTCCTCCAGCGACCTCACCGACGACGCCCTGCGCGCCGCGGAGCTGGAGGCGGAGGAACGGGCGGCGGCCTTCGTGGAACAGCACATGGGCGACTCCGAGTCGACGGTGGCGTAGGGGGCGGGCAGTGGTGAGACCTGACGACCGCCGACAGGGCGGTCAGGGAGGCCAGGGAGGCGTCCCGGACGGCCTGTTGGTCGGCATACTCGCCTTCCTCCTCGGCACGACCGTGCTGGTCTGGACGGCGACGGGCCTGGCGGGCCTGTTCGCCCACGGCGGCTGGCCCGAGGGCGTCACCTTCACCCGCACACCCCTCGCCATGCGCCACCTCGTCGGCCACCCCCAGGACGTCCCCGGCGCCTGGCCCGACACCCCCGCCGGCCAACTCTCCGGATACGGCCTGGTCTGGGGCCTGCTCATCGGCGAGCTGCTGGTCCTGACCGTCCTGACGATCTTCGTGATGGGCACCCTGGCCCGCTGGCGCGCGGTCCGCGCGAGGACGAGAGCGGAGAAACTGGCGGCCCGCGAACGGCGCGCGGCCCCGGAGCCGGCCCATGACGTACCGGCCCACGAGGTCCCGATCCCGAGACCGGCTCCGGAGCCACGGCCACAGCCGACCGCAGCCTCCCTCTCCGGGTCCCCGCAGACGCCGACGGCGAGCAACCCGATGGGGGCGAGCAACCCGATGGGGGCGAGCAACCCGATGGGGCTCCGACAGCCCACCGAGCCACCAGGCGTGCCGCCGACCGCTGCCAAGCTGCCCACTTCTCTGTCCAAGGGTGACCAGGTGGGCGGGTGGGAAACGTCTCGCGCCGAAGGCGCGATCCTCTACGCCCCGGCAGCAACCCGCCACGCCACCGCAACCCAGACCATCAGGGACGCGGAGGGCCCCGCCCTCGTCATCACCTCGAACCCGGCCGTCTGGCAGGACACCAAGGACGCCCGGGCCAAACTCGGCCCGGTCCACGTCTACGACCCCACCCACCTCTGCGACACCCCGGCCCGCCTCCACTGGTCCCCCACCACCGCCTGCGAGACCAAGGAGACGGCCAAGGCGAGAGCACAGGCCCTGCTCGCCCCCG
>NZ_LJBR01000493.1 GCF_001282115.1 Streptomyces sp. NRRL B-24085
CGGGGAGGGGGGGCCTGCCGTCGGGCGGCGGCGGGTGCGTGGGGGCTTGCCGCGCGGTTCCCCGCGCCCCTTCAGGGGCCCGAAGGTCACGTTTCTCCTGGGTGGGCACCGTCGTTGGGTGGGCGTGAGGCATGGACATGGGCGCGCTCGGCGCGCAGGGGCCGTTCTGGCCGCCGTAGTGACATGGGCAGGACTGCTGGCCGGGGCCGCCGGCTGCACCGCGGACGCGGGCGGCGGGATCGGGGGCGTCGGCGGGTTCGGGAAGCCTCCCGCGCCCGAGGACGTCATCCGGGTCGCCCCCGACGACGGCACCAAGGGCGTGCCGCCCGAGGAGGGACTCCGGGTCCGGGTGCCCAGCGGACGCCTGGAGTCGGTCACCGTCGTCAAGTCCCAGGACGCGCAGGAGTTCCCGGTGCCCGGGCACATCTCCGACGACGGACTGCGCTGGGAACCCGACGAGGCACGGCTCTCGCTGGCCGCCGAGTACACCGTCGACGCGGTCGCGCTCGACGCGCACGGCCGCCGCTCGGCCCGGCACACCACCTTCACCACCTACGTCCCCGAGGAGCGCTTCATCGGGTACGTCAGCCCGGAGAACCGCTCCACCGTCGGCACCGGGATGATCGTCTCCCTGGAGTTCAACCGGGAGATCGAGGACCGCGCCGCCGTCGAACGCGCCGTCCACGTCACCGCGAAGCCGCCCGTCGAGATCCGCCCGCACTGGTTCGGCAAGGGCCGCCTCGACTTCCGGCCCGAGCACTACTGGACCCCCGGCACCCGGGTGACCGTCGCTCTCCGGCTCCGCGACGTGGAGGGCGCACCCGGGGTCTACGGCCTCCAGCACCGGACCTTCTCCTTCACCGTCGGCCGCAGCCAGGTCTCCCTCGTCGACGCGGCCACGCACACCATGCAGGTCCGACGGGACGGCGCGCTGCTCGCCACCGTGCCGATCACCGCCGGTGCCCCGAAGACGACCACGTACAACGGCAAGATGGTCGTCACGGAGATGCTCGAGGTGACCCGCATGAACAGCCGCACGGTCGGCTTCGGCGGCGAGTACGACATCCCGGACGTCCCGCACGCCCTGCGCCTGACCGACTCCGGAACCTTCCTGCACGGCAACTACTGGGCGCCCACCGCCCCCGGCCGGGTCAATGTCAGCCACGGCTGCGTGGGGCTCAGGGACGTGAAGGGCGGCAGCTCGGACACGCCCGCCGGCTGGTTCTTCGACCGCAGCCTCGTCGGGGACGTCGTCGAGGTGGTCCACAGCGATGACAAAAAGGTCGCTCCCGACAATGGCCTCGGGGGCTGGAACATGGGTTGGAAGGAGTGGAAGTCGGGCAGTGCGGTGAAGTAACCCGACGAAGGGGCGGCTTGGCCCAACTTTCCGTTGAAGTTGGGACGGAATGGTGACCTTGGACTTACACGATGCTCAAAAGTCTGCGGTTAATATTCGCCAACGCGTGCGTAGAACACGCCGGGGAGCGGGCCTGACCAGGCCCTTCGAGGGGAGAAGGACTTGAACGTGCGACCGATATCGGGGGCGTCGGTTGACGCGCGGGGGCGCAGGGCCAAGGGACTGCCGGCGCTGGTGCTCGGCGCTCTGCTGCTGACCGTCACCGCCTGCGGCGGGGGAGGGTCCGGCTCCGGTGACGCCAAGGCGGAGAAGGGCGACTCGTCCGCCGCCGCGACCGAGCAGTCCGAGGCGGTCGTCTCCATCTCCCCGAAGGACGGGGCGAAGTCCGTGGACACCAGCGGCGCCCTCAAAGTCGCCGCCGCCAAGGGCAGGTTGACCGAGGTCCAGGTCAAGGACGCCAAGGGCACCGCGATAGCCGGGAAGATAGCCGCCGACGGCGCCTCCTGGACGCCGTCCACCCACCTCGCCTCCGGCACCGCCTACACCGTGCACGCCGTCGCGAAGGACGCCGCGGGCCGCACCGCCGCCGAGGACTCCCGCTTCACCACCCTGACCCCGAAGAACACCTTCATCGGCACCTTCACCCCCGAGGACGGCTCGACGGTCGGCGTCGGAATGCCGTTCTCCGTCCGCTTCACCCGGGGCATCACGAGCCCCGAGGACGTCGAGAAGGCCATCACGATCAAGACCACGCCGGCCGTCGAGGTCGAGGGCCACTGGTTCGGCAACGACCGTCTGGACTTCCGTCCCGAGCAGTACTGGAAGGAAGGCACCAAGGTCACCGTCGACCTCAACCTGAACGGGGTCGAGGGCCGCAAGGGCGTCTACGGCAAGCAGCACAAGACCGTCTCCTTCACCATCGGCCGCAACCAGGTCTCCGTCGTGGACGCCAAGAAGCACACGATGAAGGTCACCCAGGACGGCAAGACCATCAAGACCATCAAGGTCACCACCGGCAAGCCCGGTTACGACACCTGGAACGGCCAGATGGTCATCAGCGAGAAGCTCGCGGTGACCCGAATGAACGGCGAGACCGTCGGCTACGGCGGCGAGTACGACATCAAGGACGTTCCGCACGCCGCCCGCCTCACCGACAGCGGCACCTTCATCCACGGCAACTACTGGGGCGGCGACGCCTTCGGCAACTACAACGCCAGCCACGGCTGCGTGGGCCTGCGTGACGTCAAGGGCGGCTACGACAGCGGAGTGCCGGCCGCCTGGTTCTTCAACCACTCGCTGATCGGCGACGTGGTCGTGGTCAAGAACTCCGACGACGCGACGGTCGCACCGGAGAACGGGCTGAACGGCTGGAACATGTCCTGGGAGAAGTGGAAGGCGTAGCTCTCCCGCCGACGGGCGGCCCCGGTGCTGTGAGATACGGCACCGGGGCCGTTGCCGTTAGTGGCCGTTAACCTGCTGCCATGACCGTGAATCTCGAAGTCGCCGAAGGCGTCGGCACCATCCGTCTCGACCGCCCGCCCATGAACGCCCTGGACGTGGCCACCCAGGACCGGCTCAAGGAGCTCGCCGAGGAGGCGGCCCGGCGCGAGGACGTGCGCGCGGTGGTCGTGTACGGCGGGGAGAAGGTGTTCGCGGCCGGCGCGGACATCAAGGAGATGCAGGCCATGGACCACACCGCGATGGTCCTGCGCGCCCGCGCGCTCCAGGACTCGTTCACGGCGGTGGCCCGCATCCCCAAGCCGGTCGTCGCGGCCGTCACCGGCTACGCCCTGGGCGGCGGCTGCGAACTCGCCCTGTGCGCGGACTTCCGCATCGCCGCGGAGAACGCCAAGCTGGGCCAGCCGGAGATCCTGCTCGGTCTGATCCCCGGCGCCGGCGGCACCCAGCGCCTGGCCCGGCTGGTCGGTCCGTCGAAGGCGAAGGACCTGATCTTCACGGGCCGTATGGTCAAGGCCGACGAGGCGCTGACGCTCGGTCTCGTGGACCGGGTCGTGCCCGCCGCCGAGGTCTACACCGAGGCGCACGCCTGGGCCGCGAAGCTCGCGCAGGGACCGGCGATGGCGCTGCGCGCCGCGAAGGAGTCGATCGACACCGGTCTGGAGACGGACATCGAGACGGGCCTCGCGGTGGAACGGAACTGGTTCGCAGGGCTGTTCGCCACGGAGGACCGCGAGCGGGGCATGAAGAGCTTCGTCGAGGAGGGCCCCGGCAAGGCGAAATTCCTCTGAACCTCTTGCAATTGACGCGATGTCTGATCCGGGTCCCTCGATGGGGCGGTTTATGGGAGCCTTAACGCAACCTTAAGTCTGTCTTGTCGAGGGAGTCCGTCGATTGCCTCCCAGTGAGCCTCCGCCGCAGGTCAGAAGGACTGTTACGGGCACTGAAGTGCCCATGGCATATGCCGATCGACTTCATCGGAACGATGTGTTCCGGGGGGCGTATTCGTCAGGAACGGCCCCGGGGGCCGCATCGGGCGGCCATGATGGGGGCATGGCGGGGCTGGAGGGTTTCGAACAGCCGCGGGGAGACGGCCGGGCGACGGCGGCGCGCTGGTCTCCGGCGGTCGAGGACGAGCACGCACAGAAGGTGCTCGAACTGTTCGGAAATCCCACGGAGGCCGAAGTTCCGCTGCCCTCCCGGCCGGAGTCCGCGGCCGCCGCGCGGCGCCTGACCCAGGTGATCGTCCTCCGCCACTGGGGGCTCACCCCGAAGATGACCGAGGACGCGGTGTTACTCGTGTCCGAACTGGTGGGCAACGCGGTGCGGCACACCGGGGCCCGGGTGTTCGGTCTGCGGATGCGGCGTCGGCGTGGATGGATCCGGGTGGAGGTCCGTGACCCCTCGCGCGGACTGCCCTGTCTGATGCCGGTCCAGGAGACGGACATCAGCGGGCGCGGGCTGTTCCTCGTGGACAAGCTGTCGGACCGGTGGGGGGTCGATCTGCTGCCCCGCGGGAAGACAACTTGGTTCGAGATGCGGGTGGCTGACCGGTAAGAGCGGACAAAGCGCCTTAAATGGTGCGGGTGACTACGACCGATCGCCGGGCCGTGCTGCTCGCCACCGCCGGTCTCGCGCTGACCGCCGGATGCGGCACCACCGGGGCCGTCGCCCACCCCGCGCGCGCCTCCGCCGGCTCCACATC
>NZ_LJBR01000494.1 GCF_001282115.1 Streptomyces sp. NRRL B-24085
CCCTCCCGCCGGGCTGCGCCTTCGCCCCGCGCTGCCCCCTGGCGACGGACGTGTGCCGCCACCGGGACCCGGAACCGCGGCGGACAGATAACCGGCTGGTCGCCTGCCACCACGGGGAGGAGGCGTGAACACACCCCTTCTCGACGTCCGCGACCTGGTCGTCCGCCACGGCACGGTCACCGCGGTGGATCACGTGTCCTTCACCCTGGCGCCGGGCGAGACCCTCGCCCTCGACGGCCCGAGCGGCTGCGGCAAGTCGTCCACCGCCCACGCCGTACTCCAGCTTCGCCGCCCGGACAGCGGTGAAGTGCGCTTCGAAGGAAGGGAGTTGACCGCCCTGTCCGAGCGGGGACTGCGCCCCCTCCGCTCCCGTATGCAGCCGGTCTTCCAGGACCCGTACGGCTCCCTCAGCCCGCGGCACCGCATCCGGGACGCGGTCGCGGAACCGCTGCGGCTCCAGGGACGAAGGCCCACGGCCGCCGAGGTCGCCGAACGAACTCTCCGGCGGCCAGTGCCAACGCGTGGGCATAGCCCGGGCGTTGGCGTGCCAGCCACGACTGCTGGTCCTCGACGAGCCGGTGTCGGCGCTGGACCCCTCCGTCCGGGCCGGCATCCTCAACCTGCTCGCCGACCTCCAGGACGAACTGGGCCTCGGGTACCTGTTCATCTGCCACGACCGGGCGGTCGTACGGCATTTCGCGGACCGGGTGCTGGAGATGCGCGAGGGGCGGATCACGCGCGCGTGGCGGCCTCGATGACCTGGCGCAGGCCCTCGGTGAGGGTGTCGGCGTCGGGCGCGCTCTTCGGGTCGAAGGACCACTGGCCGATCAGGCCGGTCATCAGCGCCAGATAGAACCGGCCCAGGGTGTCCGCGGTCTCGTCCGTGACCTCCTCCTCCGGCACGCCCATGAGCATGGAGACCAGGCCGCGCCCGCCCTCGCGCTGGGCTCGGGCCAACTGGTCGCGCACCTCGGGCAGTTGGTCGCCCATGCCCATGACCTCCAGGCTGAGGCGCCACATCGAGCCGGGCTCCCGCATGGTGTCGACGATGTTCGCCCACACTTCCCGGAAGCGCTCCAGCGAGCCGGGCGGGGTGGTGAACCCGGTGCCGCCCTCGAAGGAGAGGTCCTCCACCAGCGCGATGTACGCCTGTCCCAGCAGCGCGTCCTTCGACCCGTAGTGGTAGCCGATGGACGCCAGGTTGGTCCCCGACTCCTTGACGATGTCCCGTGCGGTCGTCCGCAGGAACCCCTTCTCCAGCAGGCAGCGCTTGGCGCCTTCGAGCAGATCCTCGCGATGTCCCATGCGCCCAGCCTATCTAGACAAGCGATTTATACAAGCGTCATAGACAATCGTTTAATACACCCGTACAGTCACCGGCATGACGAACCCGACTCCCGCCGGTGCCCTGGCCGGCCGCCGCGAATGGACCGCCCTCGGCGTCCTGATGCTTCCGCTGCTCCTGGTCTCGATGGACGTGTCCGTCCTGTACTTCGCGATCCCGGCGATCAGCGCGGACCTGGAACCGAGCGGCACCCAACAGCTGTGGATCTTCGACATCTACGCCTTCGTCCTGGCCGGCCTGCTGATGACCATGGGCTCCCTGGGCGACCGCATCGGCCGCCGCAGACTGCTGCTGATCGGCGCGGTCGCCTTCGGCGCGGCCTCCCTCGCGGCGGCCTACGCGCACAGCGCCGAGATGCTGATCGCGGCCCGCGCGGTGCTCGGCATCGGCGGCGCGACCCTGATGCCGTCGACGATGGCCCTGATCCGCACGATGTTCACCGACCCGGGGCAGCGCGCGAGGGCGATCGGCATGTGGTCCGGGGTCATGACGGCCGGCATCGCGCTCGGCTCGGTGATGAGCGGGGTGCTGGTCGAGTACTTCTGGTGGGGCTCGATCTTCCTGGTCAACCTGCCCGCGATGGCCCTGCTGCTGGTCCTCGGCCCGTTCCTGCTCCCCGAGTCGAAGGATCCCGCACCCGGCCGCTTCGACTGGCCGAGCGTCCCGCTGTCGATGGCCGCCGTCCTGCCCGTCGTCTACGGCCTCAAGGAGATCGCCTCCGAGGGCTTCGCCGTCCGGTACGCCGTCCCGATCACCCTCGGCCTGCTCTTCGCGGCCCTCTTCGTCCGCCGTCAGCGCACCGCGGCCTCACCGATGATCGACCCGGCGCTGTTCCGCGGCCACGGCTTCGCCCCGTCCGTGGTGCTCAACCTGATCTCCTCGTTCGCCATGATGGGCTCGGCGTTCTTCACCACGCAGTACCTCCAGTCGGTGCTCGGCAAGAGCGCGCTGGAGGCGGCCCTGTGGGCGCTGCTGCCCTCCGTGCCGATCGGCGCGGCCGCCCCGGCGGCGACCGCCCTCGTCCAGAAGGGCGTAGCCCGGGCCCACGTCGTCACCGCGGGCTTCGCGATCGGCGCGGCCGGCTACGCGCTGCTGTCCCTCGCGGGCACGGACTCCCTCTGGCTGGTCCTGACCGCGTGCGGGGTCCTGGCCTGCGGGGTCGTCGTGGTCATCTCCCTGATCACGGATCTCGCCCTGTCCAGCGCACCCGTGGAGCGGGCGGGCTCGGCGTCCTCCCTGATGGAGACCGCCGCGGAGTTCGGCGGCGCCCTCGGGATGGCGGTCCTCGGCTCCATCGGTACGGCGATCTACCGCCACGACGTCCCGTCCTCGGCCCCGGACCCGGCCCGCGAGACGCTGGGCGGGGCGCTGACGGTCGCGGACCGGGTACCGGGCCTGGCCGCGGCGGCCCGGGAGGCGTTCACCCACGGGATGCAGGGGGCGGCGATCGCGGGGGCGGTCGTGCTGGTGG
>NZ_LJBR01000495.1 GCF_001282115.1 Streptomyces sp. NRRL B-24085
GCTCCCCCCTCCGCACGCCCCCGCCGCGGACGCCGCCCGCCGTCACGAGCCGGAACCCGGCCCAGGGAGGTGCAGCTTGATGCCAGCGGACCCGACGACAACGAGCCAGGACCGGTGAGGACCATGGAGGACCAGTGAGAGAGACCTCACAGCGTGAGACCCGCCACCACCGGAGCCCCCACGGGACAGCAAGAAGCCCCCCAGGTCCAGGACCTGGGGGGCTTCCAATGGTGCGCGAGGGGGGAGTTGAACCCCCACGCCCTTTCGGGCACTGGAACCTGAATCCAGCGCGTCTGCCTATTCCGCCACCCGCGCATTGGGTGTGTCCTCGGGCCCCTCGCCTTGCGGTGCGGCGCCTTCCGACACGCAGAACATTAGCACGCTGGAGAGGGTGGGTTCACATCCGTTGTCCGGGGGCAGCCGCCCACCAGCGGCTTCGGTGGCGGGCCACCGGTCCGGGGTGCCGCCGGCCATGTGCCGGCCAGTGCCGGTTCACGTATCAACCTCGTACCGGTAACGCCCGTCTCCCCAGGAGCGGGCAGGGGTCCACAGTCAGGTGCGGGACACTGGTCTGCGGCCGCCTCTACGATCCTTGACAGAGGAGTTCGACAGCGGAGTTCGAAGTGGGGCTCCGCAGGGAACTTCGGAGGCGTCGACACCCGTCGACCGTGCCGACAGGGGGAACCAGCCGATTCACCGGCGCGTGGATACGATCAGTAAGCAGTACCAGGTAAGCAGCAGCCGGCGCAGTACCCAGGGCGGCAAGGACGGAGGAGGTGCCTCATGGGAGTCCTGAAGAAGTTCGAGCAGCGTCTCGAAGGTCTGGTCAACGGCACCTTCGCCAAGGTGTTCAAGTCCGAGGTCCAGCCCGTGGAGATCGCGGGAGCACTCCAGCGGGAGTGCGACAACAACGCGACCATCTGGAACCGCGACCGCACGGTCGTGCCCAACGACTTCATCGTGGAGCTGAGCACGCCGGACTTCGAGCGGCTCAGCCCCTACTCGGGCCAGCTCGGCGACGAACTCGCCGGCATGGTCGGCGACTACGCCAAGCAGCAGCGCTACACCTTCATGGGCCCCATCAAGGTCAACCTGGAGAAGGCGGACGACCTCGACACCGGTCTGTACCGGGTGCGCAGCCGTACGCTCGCCTCCTCCACCAACCAGCAGGGCCCCGGCACCTCGGCCCCGGCCGGCCGGCCCGGCGCGCCGGCACCCGGTGGCTACGGCTACCCGCCGGCCGCTCCGGCGGGCGCCCCGCCCATGCCGGCCGCCCCGCCGCCCGGCCGCGGCGGCTACGGCTACCCGCAGCCCGCCCAGGCCCCGCGCCCCGGCGCCGGCGGCCCGGTCGGCGCGCCCGCGCCGGGCTCCCGCACCCGCCACTGGATCGAGATCAACGGCACCCGCCACCAGATCTCCCGCGCCACGCTGGTGCTGGGCCGCAGCACCGAGGCCGACGTGCGGATCGACGACCCCGGCGTCTCGCGCCGGCACTGCGAGATCCGGACCGGAACGCCCTCGACGATCCAGGATCTCGGGTCCACCAACGGCATCGTGGTGGACGGGCAGCACACCACCCGCGCTACGCTCCGCGACGGCTCGCGGATCGTCGTGGGCAGCACCACCATCATTTACCGGCAAGCCGAAGGGTGAAGCGGGGGCAATGTCAGAGCTGACCCTCACGGTCATGCGGCTGGGTTTCCTGGCCGTACTGTGGCTGTTCGTGATCGTGGCCGTGCAGGTCATCCGCAGCGACCTGTTCGGTACGCGCGTCACCCAGCGCGGCTCGCGCCGGGAGGCCGGCCGGGCCCAGCAGGCCCAGCGGCAGGCGCCCCCGCAGCAGCGCCAGCAGCCGGCCGCCGGGGGCCGGCAGCGCCGTAACGCCCCCACCAAGCTCGTCGTGTCCGAGGGCACCCTCACCGGCACCACCGTGGCGCTCCAGGGCCAGACCATCACGCTGGGCCGGGCGCACGACAGCACCATCGTGCTGGACGACGACTACGCCTCCAGCCGGCATGCCAGGATCTACCCGGACCGCGACGGCCAGTGGATCGTCGAGGACCTGGGCTCCACCAACGGCACGTACCTCGACCGAACGCGGCTGACGACCCCGACGCCGATTCCGCTGGGCGCGCCGATCCGCATCGGCAAGACCGTCATCGAGCTGCGGAAGTAGTGCTACATCATGAATAGGCGCGAGCGGAGCGAGCACGCGGCGTGGGCCCCCACCCCGGGCCCCGGCGCGCTCCCGACCGGAGGGTGGGCACCGTGCGGATGTACCCGGAGCCGACGGGCGAGGTGCGCATGAGTCTGTCACTGCGCTTCGCCGCCGGATCGCACAAAGGCATGATCCGGGAGGGCAACGAGGACTCCGGATACGCCGGGCCCCGCCTGCTCGCCATCGCCGACGGCATGGGCGGCGCCGCCGCCGGCGAGGTCGCCTCCTCCGAGGCCATCTCCACCATCGTCGCCCTCGACGACGACGTCCCCGGCTCCGACGTCCTCACCTCGCTCGGCGTGGCCGTCCAGCGCGCCAACGACCAACTGCGCTCCATGGTCGAGGAGGACCCCCAGCTCGAAGGCATGGGGACCACCCTCACCGCCCTGCTGTGGACCGGCCAGCGGCTCGGCCTCGTGCACGTCGGCGACTCGCGCGCGTACCTGCTGCGCGACGGTGTCCTCACCCAGATCACCCAGGACCACACCTGGGTGCAGCGCCTGGTCGACGAGGGCCGCATCACCGAGGAAGAGGCCACCACCCACCCCCAACGCTCCCTGCTGATGCGGGCGTTGGGCAGCGGCGAACACGTCGAGCCCGACCTGTCCATCCGCGAGGTCCGCGCCGGCGACCGCTACCTGATCTGCTCCGACGGCCTCTCCGGCGTCGTCTCGCACCAGACGCTGGAAGACACCCTCGCCAGCTACCAGGGCCCCCAGGAGACCGTGCAGGAGCTCATCCAGCTCGCGCTGCGCGGCGGCGGCCCCGACAACATCACGGTCATCGTGGCCGACGTCCTCGACCTGGACACCGGGGACACCCTCGCCGGGCAGCTCTCCGACACCCCGGTCGTGGTCGGCGCGGTCGCCGAGAACCAGCACCAGCTCCACGACAACGGCATCATGCAGACCCCCGCGGGCCGCGCCTCCGGGCTCGGCCGGCAGGGCCACGGACAGGGCGGGGGCGGCGAGTTCGGGCCGCCCGGCTCCTCCGACACCACCGGCTACATCCCCGCGGACGGCTTCGGCGACTACTCCGACGACGACTTCGTCAAGCCCCGCAAGAGCCGCAGGTGGCTGAAGAGATCCTTCTACTCGGTGCTCGCGCTCGCCGTCATCGGCGGTGGCCTGTACGGCGGTTACCGCTGGACGCAGACCCAGTACTACGTCGGCGTCAACGGCGAGCACGTGGCGCTGTACCGGGGCATCAGCCAGGACCTGGCGTGGGTGTCGCTCTCGAAGGTGTCCAAGGACCACCCCGAGATCGAACTCAAGTACCTGCCGCCGTACCAGCAGAAGTCGGTCGAGGGCACCATCGCCGAGGGCGACCTGAAGACGGCCCAGAAGAAGATCGACGAACTGGGCGTGCAGGCCGCCGCGTGCCGCAAGCAGGCCGAGGCACAGGCCACGGACAGCAGGAAGAACTCCAAGACGGGCGAGGGCCAGGCCGGGGGCACCACGGGAACCACTCTGTCCTCCCTGACGTCCAAGGCCACACCGACCCCGACGAGCACGTCCTCCCCGTCCCCGAACGCTTCCGCGTCCCCGAAGCCCACTCCCACCCCCCGCCCCACCCTCTCCGACGAGGAGAAGCAGGTCGTCGGGAACTGCGGTACGCAGTAGGCAAGCCGTGAGAGGCC
>NZ_LJBR01000496.1 GCF_001282115.1 Streptomyces sp. NRRL B-24085
ACCCGGGGTGGCGGGCGCGGGGGTCGTCCAGCGGAACCGCGACCCCTTCGCGAGCCGGCCCGGGTCGAGCCGTTCGGCCGTGAGGACCGGGGGCTGCCAGGACGGCCAGCGTTCGACGTCGGTCTGGAGCTTCCAGACGGTGCTCAGCGGCGCCTTGACCAGCACGTCGGACGTGTAGCGGATGCGGGCGTCGGCGTCGACGCCACGGCCGCCGCACCGGGACGGTTCCCCGTGGTGGGCCGCCTGCGCGACCGGGACGGCGCTCGTGAGGACGCCGGTGACGGCGAGCGAGACCGCGAGCGCGCGGGGGCGGGAGATGCGGGACATGGTGTTCCTCTCGTGGTGACGGTCGGTCGGGGTCCGGGTCTGCTCGCTACGGGTGGAGGACGACCTTGCCGGCGACGGTGCCGGACTCGGCCAGCCGCAGGGCGTCGGCGACGCGGGCGAGCGGCAGCCGGGCGGCGATCTGCGCGGTGACCTCGCCGCGCTGGAGGGCGGCGAAGACCTGGGTGAGGTCGGCGCGCAGACGGGCCCGGAAGCGGTTCCTGGACAGGGCCCTGCCGGCCCACACGTTGAAGAAGAGGGCGCGGCGGCGGTTGGGCAGGGCGTTCCACAGCCACACCCGGCCGAGGAGCTTGAGCACCGGCCACTGCTTGGAGCCCTCGGCGTCACGGGTGGCGGCGGTGCCGTACGACACGAGCGTGCCGCCGGGGGCGAGCAGGCGCCAGGAGTCGACGATGCCGCGCCCGCCGACGTGGTCGAAGACGGCGTGGACGCCCTCGCGCGGGGCGAGTTCGCGGATCCGTGCCGCGAGGTCGTCGGCGCGGTAGTCGACCGGGACGACTCCCCGCTCCCGGAGGGTGTCGTGGTGGCGCGGGGAGGCCGTACCGATCACCTGGGCGCCCGCTGCCAGGGCGAGCTGGACCAGGACCGAACCGACACCGCCGTTGGCGCCGTGCACGACGACGGTCTGCCCGGCGCGGACGCGGGCCTTGCGGTGCAGCATCTGCCAGGCGGTGACGCCGTTGACGACCAGGGTCTCGGCCTCCGCCGCGCCGATCCCGTCGGGCACCGGCACCACGTCCGCGGCGTCGACCAGCACATGGCTGGCCCAGGCGCCGACCTTGACCAGGGCGGCGACCCGGGTGCCGGCCAGGTGCGGATCGACGCCCTCGCCGGTCGTCAGCACCGTGCCGACGAGGTCGTAGCCGGGGACGAAGGGGAAAGGCGGCTGGTCGTAATAGCGACCGCGCCGCATCTGCTGCTCGGCGAAGGAGACGCCGGTGGCCTCCATCCGCACCACGACCTGGCCCGGGCCCGCGGCGGGGACGGTGCCGTGCCGGAGCTCCAGCCCCTCGGGCTCGACCTTGCCCGGCAGAACGACCTCGACGAGTTCTTCGGTGTTCATGACGACCTCCACACGGACGGCTGGCTGCACGCGGCCGGTTACTCGGCCTCGCGTTCGTTAGAAGTTATAACTGCACGCGTGGGGAAGTGTCAATAACTTCAGTGATAGCCTCTAACCATGGTGAAATCGGAAGCGAAGACCCCGCGCGAGCGCTACCGCGCCCAGGTGCGCACGGAGATCAAGGAACGCGCGTGGGAGCAGATCGCCACCGCGGGCGCGTCCGCGCTCTCCCTCAACGCGATCGCCAAGCAGCTCGGCATGAGCGGACCCGCGCTGTACCGGTACTACGCGGGGCGCGACGAACTGATCACCGAACTCGTCAGGGACGCGTACCGGAGCCTCGCCGACACCTTCCGCACGGTCTCCGCCCGGCCCGGCGCCGACGTGACCGTGCTGGCCGAAGCCCTGCGGACCTGGGCCCTCGCGGACCCCCACCGCTACTTCCTCATCTACGGCACCCCCGTCCCCGGCTACCACGCGCCCGACGACATCACCGCGATCGCGTCCGAGATCATGGCGGCGCTCCTCGACGCCTTCACCGGGCTGCCGCCGAGCGGCCGGGAGACTGCGTTCGACGCCCACCTCGACGAGCACCGGCACTGGGCGGGCGGCCATCCCGCCCCCACCGCGGTCCTCCACCGGGCCCTCACCTTCTGGACCCGGCTGCACGGCACCCTGTCCCTGGAGCTCGCCGGCCACTTCACCGGCATGGGCTTCGACCCCGCGCGGTACTACGCCGCCGAGCTGGACGAGCTGACCGGTCCGGCGGACGACGCCACGATGTGACGTTCGTCGTGCCGGCGGATTTCCGGGGCCTCCACTGCCGCGCCGCCCACCGACGCCCGTGACGGCGGCGGAACAGCCGTCATGGGAGGTCACAGGGGTGCGCAGGGCCCGCACGGGAGGTAGGTCACGCCCGAGGGACCGCAATATCTGTGCCGGCAAAATGAGAAACAGGGCCGGGACGCGAAACGTATTCCCCGAACGTCGGCCGAATCAAAAATCATCGCCCACGCAGGGCCGATGACCCCGTGCTACTGTCGATCTCAGTTGCAGGTGTGGTTGCCACAAGGTTCATTTCCGACGGGCTAATCAGCACGGCGACACGGAATGCACGCAGGGTGCGTTCCGAAACCGCCTCCGAAGGAGATATGACATGGCTACCGGCACCGTGAAGTGGTTCAACGCGGAAAAGGGCTTCGGCTTCATCGAGCAGGACGGCGGCGGCGCCGACGTCTTCGCCCACTACTCCAACATCGCCACCCAGGGCTTCCGTGAGCTGCTGGAAGGCCAGAAGGTGTCGTTCGACATCGCGCAGGGCCAGAAGGGCCCGACGGCCGAGAACATCGTCCCGGCCTGATCCCGGCACCGCCGCGCATCTTTTCACAGCTGGGGCCCGCACCTTGGGGTGCGGGCCCCAGCTCGCGGTTTTTTCAGGGCATTTTTCGGGCCCTGCATTTCAGGCACATCGCCTCCGGCTCGTTCTCGCGATTCTCTGCGCCGCTCACCGGCTGCGGGACTTCCTTGACACGTGCCGCATCAAGGAAGGTTTCTCTCGCATGAACCGCACACGCTCTTATTCCGCCCGAGGCCGCTCCGGCGGTCCCCGCCGCGCTTCCGGGCCCCACGGAAACCGGCAGACCGTCTCGGGTGAGTTCGCACCGCCCAGGACGATCACACCCGCGCTGCCCGCGGTCGAGACGTTCGCCGACCTCGCCATGCCGGCGGGGCTGCTGGCCACGCTGGGCCACGAGGGCGTGACCGTGCCGTTCCCGATCCAGGCGGCGACCCTGCCGAACTCCCTGGCCGGCCGTGACGTCCTCGGCCGCGGCCGCACCGGCTCGGGCAAGACGCTCGCCTTCGGCCTCGCCACCCTGGCCCGTACGGCCGGACGCCGTGCCGAGCCGCGGCAGCCGCTGGCCCTCGTCCTCGTCCCCACCCGCGAGCTCGCCCAGCAGGTCACCGAGGCCCTCACCCCCTACGCCCGCTCCGTGAACCTGCGGCTGGCCACCGTCGTCGGCGGCATGTCGCTGGGCAGGCAGGCCGGTGCGCTGCGCGCCGGGGCCGAGGTGGTCGTCGCGACGCCGGGCCGGCTCAAGGACCTCATCGACCGGGGCGACTGCCGACTGGACGAGGTGGCGACCACCGTCCTGGACGAAGCCGACCAGATGGCCGACATGGGCTTCATGCCCCAGGTCACCGCCCTGCTCGACCAGGTACGCCCCGACGGGCAGCGCATGCTGTTCTCGGCCACCCTGGACCGCAACGTCGACCGGCTGGTGCGCACCTACCTGCACGACCCCGTCGTCCACTCGGTCGACCCCTCCGCCGGCGCGGTCACCACGATGGAGCACCACGTCCTGCACGTGCACGACGCGGACAAGCACCGGACGACCACCGAGATCGCCGCCCGCGACGGCCGCGTGATCATGTTCCTGGACACCAAGCACGCCGTAGACCGGCTGACCAAGCACCTGCTGAGCAGCGGCGTCCGCGCCGCGGCCCTGCACGGCGGCAAGTCCCAGCCCCAGCGCACGCGCACCCTCGCCCAGTTCAGGACCGGGCACGTGACCGTGCTGGTGGCGACCAACGTGGCGGCCCGCGGCATCCATGTCGACAACCTCGACCTGGTCGTCAACGTCGATCCGCCCACCGACCACAAGGACTACCTGCATCGCGGCGGCCGTACCGCACGCGCCGGCGAGTCCGGGAGCGTCGTCACCCTGGTGACCCCGGCCCAGCGCCGCGGCATGAGCCGGCTGATGGCCGCGGCGGGCATCAGTCCCCGGATCGCCCAGGTGCGTTCCGGCGAGGCGGAGTTGAGCCGCATCACCGGGGCCCAGGCCCCGTCCGGCGTCCCGGTCGTCATCACCGCCCCGCAGGCGGAACGTCCGCGCCGCGCGTCCTCCTCGTCCCCGTCCCCGTCCCGGGGCCGTCGCGGCCGTAGGGGCCAGGCGGGCCAGGGCCGCCCCGCGGGCGAGGCGGCACGCCGCGGCGCACCACGACGGACCGGCTACGACTCCGCCGCCTAGGCGGCAGTGCCGCCGGCCCCCGCACCCACCCCCCTTTCCAGCAGGAGGCACCCATGACGCCGACCCGGACGCAGCACGCGGTCCTCGACCGGCCGGGGTCCGGACCCCGGGTCAGTGACGACATGACGGTCGAGGTGGCCCTGTCCCTCATGGCCGGTGCCCGTGTCGACCACCTCGTCCTGTGCGACGGGGACGAGCAGCGCACGGGCCTGGTCACCCTGGCCGGGCTCGCCGTCCTCCGGGACAGTGCCGCCTACACGGACCGGCTCCGGCTGCGGGACGTCGTGTGAGCCCCGCCCGCTGATCCGTACCCCCGCGGCCGCCTTGCGGTCCGCCCGCCCAGCCCGAAGGGGCCCCGCCGACGCGCGTCGGCGGGGCCCCTTCGTCGTGTGCCCGGGAGCGAAAATCCCTGCGTCCCTCGAACACCAAAATCTGCTCTTGTCAGAGTAGACATTGGCTCCTGACGGGGTTACTGTTTTTCTCGTAGACGAGGTTCAGAGCAAGGACGGAGGAGCAGACGCCATCAGGATCGCCCGGCCCGATGTTCTCGGCCCGGGTACCGCAAGACCCCGGATTGGATGGTGGTCCCCGGTCACGCAGCCGCGATCCCCGCACCCCGCCCGTCATCGGGCCGGGTAGCGGAAACAGAAGGTCGGCACAGCATGAGGGCCGACAGATGGTGTTGAATTCCCTTCGGGGCCCTGGTGCCGTACGGCATCGGGGCCCCTCGACGCGTTGCACAACGAGGTGACATGGCAGCAGATAACCCACTCGGCGATCGCCTGGACGACGACGACTACCCCGCGTACACGATGGGCCGTGCCGCGGAGATGCTCGGCACCACCCCGGGCTTCCTCCGGGCCATCGGCGAGGCCCGGCTGATCACGCCTCTGCGCTCGGAGGGCGGACACCGCCGGTACTCCCGCTACCAGCTGCGGATCGCCGCCCGTGCCCGTGAGCTCGTCGACCGGGGGACCCCGATCGAGGCCGCCTGCCGCATCGTCATCCTCGAGGACCAGCTGGAGGAGGCACAGCGCATCAACGCCGAGTACCGCCGTGCCGCGAAGGCGGGCGCCGATGGTCCGGAGTCCCGCGCCAGCTGAGGTGTCACCAGCTCACGGCGTCGTCCATCGACTGCTGCCAGTACGTGACCGCCAGCGAGTCGTCGACGTAGACGCCCTTCGCGGGCAGTGACGGGCGGGCGCCGGTGCCGACGCTCTCGCTGCCGGAGCGGCCGTGGAAGTAGACGGCCAGGGACTTGACGGTGTGGCCGTTCGCGGCGCTGCCGTCGGTGGCGGACAGGTTCACGGAGGCGTAGCCGGACTCGCCCGGCGCGAGCGTGACGACCGCCTGCGGCTGCGAGGCCTCGATGACCGGCGGCACGGACTGGGCCTCGCCGAAGCGGACCGCCGGGTAGCCGTACAGGTAGCAGGTCTTGCTGCCGGTGTTGGTGACCGTGAGCAGCATGTGGTTCACGGGACGGGTCAGCGGCGCGGCGACCGTCCTGGTGACGGAGCCCTCGCAGGTGACCGGCTTCCCGGCGGGTGCCTTGCTCACGGGGGTACGCGCGGTGGACGTCCCGCCGCCGCCCCCGGACCCGGTGCCGGAGGAGCCCGTGGTGGCCGAGGAGCCGGTGGAGCCCGTCGAGGCCGACTGGTCCGTGGTGGTCGAGGGGGCCGGGGAGTCCGGGGCCGCGCCCGGGGAAGAGGCCGTGGCGGAAGGGCTCGTGCCGGCCGCGCGGCCCTCGTCCTGGGTGCCCGTCCCGTCGTTGCACGCGGTCAGCGAGAGCGCGGCGAGGACGGTGGACGCGGCGGCGGTGAGGAGACGGGCGCGGGAGGTCTTGGACATGGTGCTGTGCCCCTTCGGAGTTCGGGTGGCGGTGGTGATTGGATGACCGAAGCTTGTGAGGTGATCCGTCCCGGCCGCCACGGGCAGCGGACAGTTGGGGACGCTGGAACGCCGAAATGGGCTGTGACCAGGGGGAACGCGCTCACCCTGGAATGCGTGACCGGGATGCGCGGGGTTGAGGGGAACGGGTGTCAGGGGCAACGGGGACCGAGCGGACGGAGGCGTTCGCGCGTCGGCTGCGGGAACTCAAGGACCGGTCGGGACTGAGTTACGGGACGCTCGCCAAGCGTCTGCACATGAGTACGTCGACGCTGCACCGCTACTGCAACGGCACCGCCGTGCCGGTCGAGTACGCACCGGTGGAGCGCCTCGCCCGGGTCTGCCGGGCCACCCCGCAGGAGCTGGTGGAGCTGCACCGGCACTGGATCCTCGCGGACGCCGAACGGGGGCGCAGGCCGGACCAGCCCGCGGCGCAGGCCCCTGCGGGCGGGACCGGTGCGGACGGTACGGAGGACCCGGACCGTCCGGCGAGCACGGAGGCCCCGGAGAGCGCGGAGGCCCCGGAGAGCACGGAGGGGACGCACCGGACCGAGGCCCCCGAGGACGGCGGTGAGCCCACGGGTTCTCCGCCCCACCACCCCTCCTGGCTCCGCCGTCGCCGCAGCGCCCTGATCGCCGCCGTCGCCGTGGCCTCCGCGCTGGGCGCCGTCGCGTTCGCCCTGAGCCCGACGATCGTCGGGGCCGGGGACACCACCGCGCCGACGTCCACCGGCGCCCCGGACGCCGGAGCCGCCGGCCGGCCTTCCGCCGCCCCGTCCGCCGACGGCGGCGGACACAGCCCGTCCGCGTCGGCCACCGCCTCCCCGACCGCGACCGCCGCTTCCGGGCACGCCGGAGCCGGCACCTCCCAGGGCGGCGGCGAGCCGGGCGCGGCCCGGTCCACCGGCGGCGCCACCGACACGGTCCCGCTCACCGTCGGCGTCCGCCCCTACGTCTACGAGGACCCGTGCAGCCAGCACTTCCTCGTCGACAGCGAGCCCGAGCAGGTCGGGCCGCCGGCCACCGAGCAGGACGCGCGGCGCTGGGCCGGCGCCTACGGGGCGGTCTCCTCGGGCGAGCAGCGGATCGCGCTCACCGTCCAGGGCACCGGTGCCGAGACCGTCGTACTGAACGCCCTGCACGTCCGCTTCCTCACCAAGGGCGCGCCGCTCGCCTGGAACGACTACTCGATGGGCGTCGGCTGCGGAGGCGGGGTCGGCACCAAGTCGTTCGACATCGACCTGGACAACGGCAGCCCCACCGTCACCGTGAAGAACGGCCAGCGCGACTTCCCGTACAAGGTGAGCGAGTCCGACCCGGAGGTCTTCTACATCAGCGCCCACACCAAGGCGCACGACGTGCGCTGGGACCTCAGCCTGGACTGGTCCAGCGGCGGCCGCAGCGGCACCCTCCACATCGACGACGCGGGCCGGCCGTTCCGCACCAGCGCCGACGTGGGCCGCCCCGGCTACGACTATCCGCTGGGCGGCGGCGAGTGGATCGAGCGGGTCGGCGGCTGATCCGGGCCTCCGCCGCCGTTCACAGCAGTTCGGGTTGCGGCTGCGGCGCGCGTTCCGGCTCGGTCGCCGGTTCCCAGCGGGTGACGGTCCGCAGATAGCCGTAGATCACCGAGCCCATCGCCAGCAGGAGCAGCGGGCCGGCCAGCCAGGGGTACTCGGCCATCCGCACCGGCAGGAAGCGGTACGACACCAGCAGCGCGACGAAGACCGCCGTGCCGTAGGCCGTCAGCCGCAGCCCGGACCGGTCCCAGCCGCGGTCGAACGAACGCACTCCCGCCTCGATGGTGAGGGTGAACACCACCCCGGCGACGAGGTCCACCCCGTAGTGGTAGCCGAAGCCCAGCGTGGCGCAGAGGGTGGCGATCAGCCAGAAGGTACCCGCGTACCGCAGGAGGCGGGGGCCCTTGCGGGAGTGGATGAAGATCGCGGTGGCCCATGCGGTGTGCAGGCTGGGCATGCAGTTGCGCGGGGTGACGCCGTCGAACGGGATGGCGTGCGGCGCGGATATCGGCGGCGGGGTCTGGGGCCACAGGTCCGCCACCGCCCAGTGCCCGTCGCTCGGTATCTGCGGCGACCACAGGGCGATCGACGCCCAGTGGTCGGTGCCGGTGCCGTAGGCGAAGACCGGGCCGACCACCGGGAAGATCATGTAGATGCCCGGTCCGAGCAGGCCGATCAGCAGGAACGTGCGCACGAGGTGGTGGCGGGGGAAGCGGCGCTCCGCCGCCACGTGACGCAGTTGGTACAGCGCGACGACCACCGCGGCCACCGCGAGCTGGCCGTAGATGGTGTCGAGGAAGTTGAAGCCGACCGCTCCGGTGGCCGTGACCAGCCGCCCCATCAGCCACGAGGGATTGCCCAGGGCGTGGTCGGCGTTCGCCAGGTACGGGTCGAGGACCAGGTGCCGGGACTTCGAGGTGATGAGGAGCCAGGAGTCACCGGTCTTGCGGCCGGCCACCAGCAGCAGGCCCAGGCCGACGCCCTTCAGCAGCAGGACGCGTTCCGGGCCGGTGCGGCGGGTGAGGGCGACGACCGCGCAGCCCACGATCACCCACAGCGCGCCGTTGCCGAAGGGGTGGCCGTGGGTCACCTCGATGTCGCAGACCCACCGGACCACCGCGAGGACGAGGTCGATGCCGAGCGCGGCGCCGAGCGCGACGAACCGCTGCCGCCAGGTCAGCACCACCATCGTCAGGGCCAGCCCCGCGTACAGCAGGGGGCCCGACTTGGGCGGGCTGACGAACTCCCGCGCCTGGGTGCCGAGCGGTCCGGGCAGACCGTAGTGGTGCGCGAGGCACTCCATCGCGACGAAGAACCCGAGGGCCACGACGGCCGCCACGGCCCAGAGTCTCGCCCGCGAACCCATCCGCGGTGGCATTTGTATCAATTCCAGCCAGTTTCACTAGATGCTCGTCAGAGAACCGCCCGCCCGACTGAGGAAGAGGGAACGATCGCGGTCCGGGTTCCTGTGTCCCCCCTGAGAAGCCCGGCTCACCGAAGATGCAGGGTATGACATCGCGGCGCTAATCGAACACCGCCCACCGGTCACCGAGGAGCCGCGGGCCGGCGCGGTCCGGGTGACCACACGTGTGGCGGATCACTGTGGGCGTCGGGGCGCCTCTCGTCGGCCTTGGACCGGGTGCGAAAGTCTGGTCTCGTGGCACCACATTTTCGGATACGTCGACCTCAGGGTCCGAGGGTCGCCATCGGCGCCGCGCCGCGCCGTCCGGGCCCGCGCGCTCGTCGACCGGGACGGTCCATGGAGGCGGCCCACCGCACAGAACGAGGGGGCGCGCCGACCGTCCGGACGAATAACTGTCACCGCCGCGACAGAATCGCGTGCGGGACGCGGCGAAGTTTTCGGGCCGGTCGCCACCAGAATTCGGGACGCCGTAGAGCCGCCCACCTACCGTGTGTTACCGTGATAAAAGTTGCAGTTTTGGTTTCCGGAGAATTCTGAAGTTCTCCGGCGTCTTTCCGGGTCTTCCGGAGGGGAGTCCATCGCGGCGACTCGGGTCCGTACAGTGCGGGTCCCGGCACTGCCCCCTAGGGAGATTCAATATGGCATCTGGCACCGTGAAGTGGTTCAACGCGGAAAAGGGCTTCGGCTTCATCGAGCAGGACGGCGGCGGCGCCGACGTGTTCGCGCACTACTCGAACATCGCCACCTCCGGCTTCCGCGAGCTTCAGGAAGGCCAGAAGGTTACCTTCGACGTCACGCAGGGCCAGAAGGGCCCGCAGGCCGAGAACATCGTTCCCGCCTGACGCTGACGCGTATCTTCACGGCTGGGGCCCGCACTCTTGGGGTGCGGGCCCTGTCCCATTGCCCCGGAAGAATCCGGCAGGTCGATGAACCTGTCGGCACCCAAGAATCTGACAGTCCGAAGAATCTGATTTTCTTCGTTTCTCCCCGGCTCTTTCTTGCGAATTCTCGTGCGGTTTCGCCGCGCCCCGGAGGAATTCCTCGACACGTGCCGCACGCATCGAGGAAGGGTTCCCTCCCATGAACCGCACCCGCCGTACCGGGACCAACGGGAACAGCACGTCCCGCCACCGCTCCCGCGGCGCGAGCCACCAGCGCTCCCGCCCGGCCGCCGCACCCCGCGGCGAGTTCACCCTCCCCACCACCGTCACCGAGGCCCTGCCCGCGGTGGAGGCGTTCACCGACCTCGACCTGCCCGAGCGCCTGCAGGCCGCGCTCCTCGCCGAGGGTGTGACCACGCCGTTCCCCATCCAGGCGGCGACCCTGCCGAACTCGCTGGCCGGCCGTGACGTCCTCGGCCGCGGCCGCACCGGCTCGGGCAAGACCCTCGCCTTCGGCCTGCCGCTGCTGGCCCGCCTGGACGGACAGCGCGCCGAGCCCCGGCACCCGCTCGCCCTGGTCCTCGTGCCGACCCGCGAACTGGCCCAGCAGGTCACCGACGCGCTCACCCCCTACGCGCGGGCGCTGCGGCTGCGCGCGGCCACCGTCGTCGGCGGCATGTCGATCGGCCGGCAGGCGTCCGCGCTGCGGGCCGGAGCCGAGGTCCTCGTGGCCACCCCCGGCCGGCTCAAGGACCTCATCGAGCGCGGCGACTGCAACCTGAGCCAGGTCGGCATGACCGTGCTCGACGAGGCCGACCAGATGACCGACATGGGCTTCATGCCCCAGGTCACCGCCCTGCTCGACCAGGTGCGCCCGGACGGCCAGCGGATGCTGTTCTCGGCGACGCTCGACCGCAACATCGACCGGCTGGTGCGGAACTACCTGCACGACCCCGTCGTCCACTCGGTCGACCCGTCCGCGGGCACCGTCACCACGATGGACCACCACCTCCTGCACGTCCGGGACGACGACAAGCACGCCACCGCCACCGAGATCGCCGCCCGCGACGGCCGCGTGATCATGTTCCTGGACACCAAGCACGCGGCCGAGCGCCTCGCCAAGCACCTGCTGTCGGTCGGCGTGCGGGCCTCGGCGCTGCACGGCGGCAAGTCGCAGCCGCAGCGCACCCGCACCCTCGGCCAGTTCAAGGACGGCCAGGTGACCGTCCTGGTGGCCACCAACGTCGCGGCCCGCGGCATCCACGTGGACGACGTCGACCTCGTCGTCAACTTCGACCCGCCCGCGGACCACAAGGACTACCTGCACCGCGGCGGCCGTACCGCACGCGCCGGCGAGTCCGGCACCGTCGTCACGCTGGTCCTGCCGCACCAGCGGCGCTCGGTGGACCGTCTGATGACCGACGCCGGCGTCACCGCACGGATCACCCGGGTCCGCCCGGGCGAGGCCGAGCTGAACCGCATCACCGGCGCCCGCACCCCCTCCGGCGTGCCCGTCGTCCTCCCCGCTCCCGCGCCCGCCGAGGCACCGAAGCGCTCCGGGGCCGCGGGACGCAACCGCAGCAGCCGCTCCGCGCGGGGCCGCCGCCGCTCCACCCCCACCAGCCGATAGCCGTACGACCGACTGACGGGCCCGGCGGCCGCGCCGCCGGTGTCCCCGTCGAGAAGGAGACGAACAGGGCCGCTCCCTGGCCGTTCTCACCGTCACGTCCCGACCGCCCCCCGTGGAGGCACCATGCGCATCGTCATCGCACGTTTTCCCTTCGACCTGACCATGAGCGAGGTCGAGAGGTCGATGGACGGCGTCCAGCCCGAACCCGCCACCGGCCTGTGCGTGACCGTCGGCCCCCACGTCTACCCGGTCAAGCAGGTCGGCCAGGTGATCACCCGCCAGGACCGCCGTGACTTCACCGCCAGTGAGGTGGGCCGGGCCCTGACCCGGCTCGGCTTCACCTGCCACGAGGTCCAGCCGCCCCGCCAGGAGGCCTTCAACGACCCGGCCGCGTCCCTCCCCTGGGCCGACACCCCGCTGGGCTGACGTCACCCGGGCGCCCGGCACGGCGGCCGCGGACCCTCCCCCGCGCGACTCGCCGCCGTGCGGCGCCCGGGATCATCGCGTTCCGTTCCCGGCCGCCGTCCCCTCGTGCGAGACTGCGGCTCCTCACGGCGGCGCCGCCGTGTCCCACCTGTCTCCGTCCGTCATCGCTTGAGCGGGAAGCCGCGCGGCGCGACGCTGGGAGCATGGACAGCAGGGGCGGCACACCCGGAGGCACCGTGGAGGGACGCGTACCCGAGGACCTCGCGGTCGTCGTCGACGCCGGCGGGACGATCACGGCGTGGAGCGCCGGGGCGCACCGGCTCCTCGGATACGAGGCCGAAGAGATCGTGGGACGGCCGGCGGCCGGACTGCTCGCCGCCGACCTGCCGGGGTCCGCGCGCCGCCACGTCGCCCAGGGCCGGAGCTGGGCCACCGAGGTCGCGCTGCGGCACCGGGCCGGCGGCCGGGTCGTCGTACGGCTGAAGGCGACACCGCTCGCGGACGGCGACGGCGCGCGGCCGTGGCTGGTGACCGCCGCCGCCCCCGAGCACATGGCCGGCCCCGTCGAACCGGACGCGGAGGCCCTGTGGGACCTCACGCTCGCGCAGCTGCCCGTGCCGGTGGCGGTCTACGACACCGACGCCCGGCTGGTGTCCGCCAACGAGGTCATGACCCGGGTGATGGGCCGCAGCGTGGCCGAGATGCGCGGGCTGACCCTGTGGGAGATCGAACCGAACCCGCCCTTCGACCTGTACGACCGCCTCCAGCGGCAGGTGCTGCGCACCGGTGAGCCGATCTTCCACGAGAACTACGGACAGGCCCCCGGCGAGGTCCGGGGCCACGCCTGGTCGATGTTCCTCTCCCCGCTGAAGGACGGGAGCGGAGCGGTGCGGGGCATGTCCGCGGCCGTCTTCGACACCACCGAGCAGTACTGGGCCCGCCGCCGCCTCGCCGTCCTCAACGACGCCAGCCTCCGCATCGGCAGCACCCTCGACGTGACCCGGACCGCAGAGGAACTGGCCGAGGTGGCCGTGACCGGCTTCGCGGACTTCGTCACCGTGGACCTGCTGGAGTCGGTCGCCCTCGGCGAGGAACCGGAACCCGTGCCGCCGGACCGGTCGGTCACGGTACGCCGTACGGCCCAGCGGTCCGTCCTCGACGGCTGCCCGGAGTCGGTGGTGCCGACCGGTGAGCAGACGTTCTACCCGGTGGGCACGCCCCCGATGCTGGCCCTGATCGCCGGCCGCGGCACCCGGCCGGAGACCTGGGACCCGGGGATGCGGGAGTGGGTCGACTCCTCCCGGGCCCGTGCCGAGTCCGTGGCCAAGTACATGATCCACTCGGTGATGATGGTGCCACTGCGCGCCCGCGGGGTCACCCTGGGCCTGGTGCACTTCCTGCGGCACCGTACGGCCGAGCCCTTCAGCGACGACGACCTGCTGCTCGCGGAGGAGATCGTCGCGAGGGCCGCGGTGAGCGTGGACAACGCCCGCCGCTACACCCACGAGCGCCGGACCGCGCTCACCCTCCAGCGCAGTCTGCTGCCCGAGCGGCCGCCGCGCCTCGCGGCCATGGACGTGGCGTACCGGTATCTCCCGGCGGGCTCCGGCGCGGACGTGGGCGGCGACTGGTTCGACGTCATCCCGCTGTCCGGCGCCCGGGTCGCCCTGGTCGTGGGCGACGTGGTGGGCCACGGCATCCACGCCTCGGCGACGATGGGCCGCCTGCGCACGGCCGTACGCACCCTCGCGGACGTGGACCTCGCCCCCGACGAACTCCTCACCCAGCTCGACGACTTGGTCGTCCGGCTCGACCGGGAGGAGGGCCCGGACACCCGCGACGGGGCCGCGGAGGCTTCCACACCCGGCGAGGTGGGGGCCACCTGCCTGTACGCCGTCTACGACCCGGTCTCGCGCCGCTGCACGATGGCCCGCGCCGGCCACCCGCCACCGGCCGTGGTCACCCCCGGCGGCGAGGTCCGCTTCCTGCACCTCCCGACCGGCCCGCCCCTCGGCCTCGGCGGCCTGCCCTTCGAGTCCGTCGAGGTGGAGCTGGCGGAGGGCAGCCTGCTCGCGCTCTACACCGACGGTCTCGTGGAGGCCGCCGACCGCGACATCGAGGTCGGCCTGAACCTGCTGCGCGGGGCCCTCGCCGACAAGTCGGGCCCGCTGGAGGAGACCTGCGACCAGGTCCTGCGGACGGTCCTCCCGGCCCGCCCCGCCGACGACATCGTCCTGATGCTGGCCCGCACCTCGGCGCTGGACGCGGCGCAGGTCCGCACCTGGAACCTCCAGCGGGATCCGGCGGCGGTGGCACGGGCGCGGAAGGCGGCGAGCGAACAGGTCACGGCGTGGGGACTCGGGGAGGCGTCCTTCGCGACGGAACTCGTCGTCAGCGAGCTCGTCACCAACGCCGTCCGCTACGGCGACGACCCCGTCGTCCTGCGGCTGATCCGGGACTCGGCGCTGATCTGCGAGGTCTCCGACGGCAGCAGTACGGCTCCGCACCTGCGCCGGGCGCGGGTCTTCGACGAGGGCGGGCGGGGGCTGCTGCTGGT
>NZ_LJBR01000497.1 GCF_001282115.1 Streptomyces sp. NRRL B-24085
CACCCGCCCTCCGGGGACCCGATCCCCACCGAGCCAGGCCCCTGAACCGCGCTCGTGCGCCCCCAATCAAGGCGACGACGCCTGCCGTGCCGGCGCAATCCACCGCGTCGAGGCGGCGGTTCATTGGAAGGGACTTGCCCCACCAAGTTCAGATGTCCCAACGTGATCTGTGGACCATGGCGTGCGTCAACGGCGACACAGGCGAGGCCCCCGGCCGCTGAAAAGTACGTCGTCAATGGCCGTGCGAAGGAGTTCGGGTCACTGAACGTGATCCAGTCGCCTGGCGCTTCGGCGTTCGGGCAGGCGCCTAGTGTGACCGCAACCTGATCAACGACTTGGTCGCGACTCATTCCGAACGGCAGCGGTCCTACGCTGACAAGAGGCACGAACGGCCACCGCTGCTTCTCGGTCTCCACCAGCAACGCACCATCCCCCTCCTGACAGGTTCCGCCCCGTGCGGTGCCAGTCGGCGGCACCCTATCCGGCACTCCTCCACCCTTCGAGCCGTTCTCTCTGCAGTCAGTGGGTCCCGTTTTCGAAGTCCAGATTGACGGGACGGCGGGGGAGGTTCGAAACGATGTCGGTCACTGGCACAGAGTCGTCAACGACATCAAGACGAACGTCGTCCACCCAGATCTGCCCCGTTCGCTGCAGGACTGCGCCGAAGCTGATGTAGGCCCCGTTCGGAGGGATATCCAGCGTGACGCTGTATCCACGCCAGCCCACCGTCCCGGCGATCCGACGGTCGGGGCTGCTCATGTTGTCGAAGGCAATTGTCCTTTCGTGGGCGTCGTCGACTCGCATCCAGATACCGGCCCACCCGACGACGTTTCGTGCCTTCACCTGAGCGGTCATCTGGAGGCGTGTGCCTTGATAGTCATCCGCCTTGATCGACTGAACCAGCGATGCGTAGCTTGCGGGATTCTCATGGCGGGAGCGGATGAAGGCGCTGGCCCGACCTACGGAGAACACCTCGAAGTCCAAGCCGACCTCGTAGTCCTCAGGCACCGATCCCGAGACATCCCACCCCTTCGGGGTGGTGTCTTGAGGAGCGACAGATGGCCGGCGCCCCTCGACCTCTGAGAGAATCTTGGTCGTCTCGGCACGGGTCCGATCTGCTTCGGCTTCAAGCTTTCGCGCTTCCGCTCGCGCCTTGGGCCGCGTTGTCCAGTAGGTCGTGAGTGCCACGGCGACCCCACCGACTATCGGTCCGAGGAGTCCTGCCAGTGCCATTCCCATGCGCCCCCCAGACTGCGCGACCTGCCCCAGCGCCAGAGTGAGGGAATGACCTTTTGCATCGCAAGAGAGCGTCCAGTGCTGGAAAACGCATCACGGGCAACGTCCGACTTGAATCCCCGCTCGTGACCGGGCACAACCCACCGGGCCCGTGATCCAGACCGGCGGCGTGGTCATGGACGGCATCTTCACGCGGGGGCCCGGAGCGCTGGTCACGCAGATAGACACGCACGCGGAAACAGGTGAGGCACCTAGGAACGTTCCTAGGTGCCTCACCTGGTGTTTCGGCTGTCGGGGTGGCGGGATTTGAACCCACGACCTCTTCGTCCCGAACGAAGCGCGCTGCCAAGCTGCGCTACACCCCGATCGTCGCTGCTCGTCGCGGCGACGTCGTTTACTTTAGCCCACCGGTGGCTGGAGACGAAATCCGGTTTTGGAGCGGTGGCGGGTGGGGTTCGGGCGGGCGTGGTCGAGGGCGACCAGGAGGATCGCGAGGGCGTAGAAGGAGAGGCCGAGGAGGAGGGCGTTTCCGAGGACGTTCTTGTAGCCGTGGAGGTCGACGTCCAGGAAAGAGTAGAGGTAGCGGCCCGGTGTGCCCGGCGGGATCAGTTCGCCTCGGGTGAAGGAGAACAGCAGGTAGGCCAGGGGGTACAGGAGCCACGTGGCCGCCTGGCGCAGGTGCAGGCGGCCGGGGGGTGTCAGCAGGAGCCAGTCCGCCAGGGCCGCCGCGGGGATCGCCGTGTGCAGGAGGTGGGCGGTCACCGCGTGCCAGCCAGTCGGGTGCGCCGCCTCGCCCGTCAAAAGGAAGGGGCTCGCCGCGTTCGCCAGCAGCACGTGGTGCACCAGGGCCGTGATCACGACGTAGAGGAGTGCCGCGCCCGTCAGGGCGGACGGCAGGGGGCGGCGGGCGGTCCACGCCCTGCGGGCCGACAGCAGGAGCACCAGCGCCAGCAGGATCGTGCTCTGGACCGAGAAATGGCTCAGGGTGCGGACCGCGCTGCTCAGGAGCAGTTCGACGGTCACGGTTCCCGCGGCCACCAGCGCCACCAGCACGCGGTAGGCGGCGGCCACGGGGTGGCGTACGGGGGCCACCACCGCCGTGGCGGGGACGGGCGAGGGCAGGAAGGCTGGCACGCCCGGGAGGGCGGGGAGGTCCGGGAGGTCCCTCGGTATCGGCGCGGTCATGCCCTCACGGTAGGAAAAACCGACAAAAGGGGCGATGTGGGTG
>NZ_LJBR01000498.1 GCF_001282115.1 Streptomyces sp. NRRL B-24085
GGGGTGGAGCGGGGGGCGTTGTCGGGTGCGGGTCGGTGGGGGCTGGTCGCGCAGTTCCCCGCGCCCCTGAGGGGGTGCAGTCGCCCGGGCCACGACGGGCCGTTCGCCGCCCTCGTCCGCCATGACGCATCAGGGGCGCGGGGAACTGCGCGACCAGCCACCGTGTGCCCGCAGGCGCCCGGCGGGCCTCCCCGGCCCAGCGCAGCGGTCCGTCCGACGTCGCGTCGGCAAAGGGGGGCTCGGGGCGGGCGTAGCGTAGGGATATGACGACGTACGGATCCTTTCCCGGTACCCGGCCCCGTCGGCTGCGGACCAACCCCGTCATGCGCCGCATGGTCGCCGAGACCCGCCTGCACCCCGCCGACTTCATCCTTCCGGCGTTTGTGCTGGAAGGGGCGAGCGAGCCCGTGCCGATCTCGGCGATGCCCGGGGTCGTGCAGCACACGCGGGACAGTCTGAAGAAGGCGGCCGCGGAGGCCGTGGCGGCCGGCGTCTCCGGGATCATGCTCTTCGGGGTGCCGGAGGAGTCGAAGAAGGACGCTGTCGGCACGCCGGGGACCGATCCGGACGGGATCCTGCAGGTCGCCATCCGGGACGTGCGGGCCGAGGTCGGCGACGAGCTGCTCGTGATGTCCGACCTGTGCCTGGACGAGACCACCGACCACGGGCACTGCGGGGTGCTGGACGCCGAGGGACGGGTCGACAACGACGCCACCCTGGAGCGGTACGCCGAGATGGCCCAGGTCCAGGCCGACGCGGGCGCCCATGTCGTGGGGCCCAGCGGGATGATGGACGGCCAGATCGGGGTCGTACGGGACGCCCTCGATCAGATCGGGCGGGAGGACGTCGCCATCCTCGCGTACACGGCCAAGTACGCGTCGGCCTTCTACGGGCCGTTCCGGGAGGCCGTCGCTTCCTCGTTGCAGGGGGACCGCAAGACCTACCAGCAGGATCCCGCGAACGCGCGCGAGTCGCTGCGGGAGCTCGCCCTCGACCTGGAGGAGGGCGCCGACATGGTGATGGTCAAGCCGGCCGGCCCCTATCTCGACATCCTCGCGCGGGTCGCGGACGCCGTCGACGTGCCGGTCGCCGCCTACCAGATCTCCGGTGAGTACTCGATGATCGAGGCCGCCGCCGAGAAGGGCTGGATCGACCGGGACCGGGCGATCCTGGAGACGCTGACCGGTATCAAGCGTGCCGGGGCGCGGAACATCCTCACCTACTGGGCCACCGAGGTGGCGCAGAAGCTCGGCTGACGAAGCCGCCGGGCGGCGTGTCGCGGCAACGGTTCGAGCTCGGTCCGGACACGGGCGGGGCTCGTTCCGGCCAACGTCCGACAACGGCCCCTGAGCGGCGCGGTGATCTTCTGGCGGTCTGTCCGGAATCCGCCCTCAGGGGTGGTGGATTTGTCGGAGTCTGGCAGGTGTGCGACTTGATGAACCGCTTACATCCGTCGAATTGACGAGTTCTCGACATCCTCCATATCTTCTGCGCCTGGCCTGATCCATTCGGAATGGTCCGAACGTCGATCCCTGGGGGACACCACCATGAACTACTTCCTCGATGTGCTGAAGAAGTACGCCGTGTTCAGCGGCCGCGCGCGCCGCAAGGAATACTGGATGTACACCCTGTTCGTCGCGATCATCTACATCGTGCTGGCCGTCATCGGTGTCGTGGCCAAGCAGGCGTGGATCCCGATCGTCTTCTACGTCGCCGTCCTGCTCCCCAGCCTCGCCGTCCTCGTGCGCCGCCTGCACGACACCGGCCGCAGCGGCTGGTGGGTCCTGTTCGGTCTGGTTCCGCTGGTCGGTGGCATCACCCTCTTCGTCTTCACCTGCCTCGACGGTGAGCCGGGCGAGAACAAGTACGGCGCCAACCCGAAGGGCTTCGCCCCGGCGCACGTGTGATGCGGTAGATCTGCTGCGAGGCCGCCCGGTCAGTCCCGGGCGGCCTTCTGGTTCTCCCCGGCGGTGGCGGCGGCCGCCCGGTCGGCGGCCGGACCCTCGTCGCGCACGCCCTGGCCGTCCTTGCAGCCCGTCAGGGCGGTGAGGGCGAGGAGGACGAGGAGGACGAGGAGGGCGGTCGCGGTGAGCCTGCGGGGGG
>NZ_LJBR01000499.1 GCF_001282115.1 Streptomyces sp. NRRL B-24085
CCGGGCGGCAGCGGGCGGGGCGGGCCGGGCGGGAGGCGCCGGGCGTGGTGTACCGGTGCTGGGCGGAGGCCGAGGACGCCCGCCTGCCGCGTTTCCCGTCGCCGGAGATCAAGGTGGCCGACCTGACGGCGTTCGCG
Organism: Streptomyces sp. NRRL B-24085; assembly: GCF_001282115.1. GTDB lineage: Bacteria > Actinomycetota > Actinomycetes > Streptomycetales > Streptomycetaceae > Streptomyces. Next base: position 138 of record NZ_LJBR01000499.1, read on the forward strand.
CTCCAGGTGGCCTGCTGGGGCGATCCGGACGCCTCCGGTCTCGCGCTGCTGGATCCGCCGCCGGGCGGGGCGATGGCGGCCGCGCGGGCCGCTCTCGCGGCGGTGGACGCGGTGGACCCGGCCGGGCGTGCCACGGAGCGGGGTGTGCGGCTGGCGCGGCTGGGCCTGCACCCGCGGGTGGGACGGGCGCTGCTGGACGCGGCCGTGGCGGTCGGGGGCGAGCGTGCCGCCGAGGTCGGCGCGCTGCTGAGCGAGGAGGCGCCGCGGGAGTACGGGGACGACCTCGCGGGCGCGTTGCGGGCCGCCCGGCGCGGAAATGACGCGTACGCGGCGCGGTGGCGGGCGGAGGTGCGGCGGCTGCGGAATCTCGCCGCGGAGTCCCCGCGGTCGACCGCCCCGCGTGGTCCACGGCCCGCGGCCCTCGGCGAGGACGGCGTCGTCGGCCTCGTGGCCGCCCTGGCCTTCCCCGAGCGCGTGGCCAGGGCCGACGGCGGCTCCTACTTGATGGCCTCCGGAACCCGCGCCGAACTCCCCGCCGGCTCCGCTCTCCGTGACGCCCCCTGGATCGCTGTCGCCGTCGCGGACCGTCCTGCCGGCAAGGGGCACGCGCGGGTGCGGCTCGCCGCCGTGATCGACGAGGACACGGCCCGGTCGGCGGCCGCGTCCCTGCACTCCGAGCGCCAGGAGGTGCACTGGGCGGACGGGGACGTCGTGGCCCGCCGGGTGGAGCGGCTCGGGGCGATCGAGCTCGCGGTACGGCCGCTGCGGGACCCGGACCCCGCCCTCGTACGCGAGGCCCTTCTGGACGGGCTGCGCCAGGACGGGCTGCGGCTGCTGCGGTGGTCGCCCGACGCGGACGTCCTGCGGCAGCGGCTGGCGTTCCTGCGCCACCACCTCGGCGAGCCGTGGCCCGAGGTCTCCGAGGAGGCACTGCACGCGCGCGTGGACGAATGGCTGGAGCCCGAGCTGAGCCGTGCCCGGCGCCGGGCCGACCTGGCGCGCATCGACGCCGGGCAGGCGCTGCACAGGCTGCTGCCCTGGGCCTCCGGTGAGGCCACGCGGCTCGACGAGCTGGCGCCCGAGCGGATCGCCGTACCGAGCGGGTCCCGGATCCGGATCGACTACGCCTCTCCCGAACAGCCGGTCCTCGCGGTGAAGTTGCAGGAGATGTTCGGGTTGCAGGAGTCGCCCCGGATCGCCGGTGTGCCGCTCCTGGTCCATCTCCTCTCCCCCGCCGGGCGGCCCGCCGCGGTCACCGCCGACCTGGCCTCGTTCTGGCGGGACGGCTACAAGGGCGTGCGGGCGGAGCTGCGCGGCCGGTATCCGAAGCATCCGTGGCCGGAGGACCCGGCGGGCGCGGAGCCGACGCGGCACACCACCGCGCGGCTCAGGCGGTGACCGGTTCGGGTTCTTCGGCCTTCGCGGGGGCCGGGCGGCGGCCGCGGGCTTCGAGCAGCAGCGCGAGCGCCAGCAGCAGGACGCCCAGGACCAGGAAGCCCCACGGCAGGTACGAGGTCATGAGGAGGACGAGGGTGCGCTTCGACTTGACCAGGTCGACGGTGTGCCTGATGTAGTCCTCGCGCATCTTCACGTCGCCGGCGAAGACCGTCACCTTGTCGCGGTCGCCGAGCAGGGTGCCGCCGCGCAGTTCCTCCTTGTGGAGTTCCTCGCCGTAGACGGGGGCTCCGGTGAGGGGTTCGACCCAGAACCTGCGGACCGTGGTGTACCAGCGGGTGGTGCCGGTCTTCGCGATGGACTCGGGGGTGATGCCCTGGACCGGCATGGTCTTCGGGAAGGGCACCTTGGTCCAGGGGATGGTCTGCTCGAAGTAGTAGACGTCGAGGCCGCGGAAGTCCCGGGTGCCCTTGTAGTGGATGGGGGCCGAGGTGCGGGCCTGCGCGTCGAAGTACTCGTAGTCGCGCTTCTCGGTGAGGAAGGGCCACTTGAACTCGATGCCCTCGCGCCTGACGGGGTCGCCGTCGACCATCTCGCCGGTGGCGTGGACGGGGTCCTGGGTGTGGGCGTCGAAGATGTAGCGCTCGGGGATCCTGGAGACCATCTTGCCGTCGGGTCCGACGACGTAGGACAGGCCGTCCCAGACGACGACGTCCTTCCCTGCCGTCTTCTCGATCTTCTCGGAGGCCTCCACGTTGCCCCTGAGGGTCTGCACGATGGTGACCTTGGAGACCTTCCTCGCGGTCATCGAGCCGTAGTCGACGAGGGTGGCGTCCTTGGCCTCCAGGACCATGTCCTGGTACTGGTTCGCGGGGATCTTGGCGAGGCGCGGGAAGGCGTACCAGCGCAGCAGCGGGGACAGCGCCGCGAAGAACACGGCGAGGGCGAGCAGGACCAGGCTGGTCTTGCGGCGCATCTCGGCCTCCCGGGGGTCACGGGTGTGCGGGCACCGTGGTCAGCAGCGGCTTCGGGGACGTCTTGCCGGTCGGGGTGCCGAGGGCGGTGAGGGTGAGGACCAGTGCGAACGCGAGGGCGAGGCCGGTCGCGGCGGCGATGAGGGCGCGCATGTCCACCTCCCGGCGCACGGGAACTGATACATCGTCAGGTCCCGGCACGGTAGCAACGGGCGGGCGAGATGAGAACAGCTCGCGCACGCACGAAGGGCGCCCCCTCCGCCATGGCGGAAAGGACGCCCTTCGTGGTGGGCCGGTGCTCAGGAAGCGCTGGGGCTCGGCGAGGGGCTCGCCGGGGCGTCCGTGGAGGTGTCCGTGGCGGCCGCCACGGTCAGCGTCACGTCGAGCGTCGCGCCGCCCACGGTGGTGATGCGGAGCAGATAGGTGCCGGCCGTGTCGTCGGCGTAGAGCTGCGGCAGCTTCAGCAGGCCGTTCGCGTCCGTCGTGAGGCCCGTCAGGGTGCGGACGGTCTTGCCGTCGGCGTCCTTGAAGTAGGGGCCCTTGTCGTTCGCGGTCGCGTCGTCGGCCGACTTGATCAGGGTCGCGGTGGCGGCGACCTTGCCGGCGACGGCGTCCTTGTACGTGGCCTTCACCTGGACCGCGTCGGCGAACTGGCCGCCCGGGGCGCAGGTCAGCGCGGTGTCGCTGGTGCGGACGAGGGTGTCGGCGACGCGCTGGGTGACGGTGGCCGTGTAGATCGGGCCGGTGACGGTACGGCCGATGAGCGTCGCCCTGACCGCGAAGCTGCCGGTGGTCTCGCCCGCCTGGAGCGCGGGCGCGGTGGCCACGCCGGAGGCGTCGGTGAGGGCGGTGGCGACCTTCTCGCCGCCGGCGAAGGTGGCGTCGGTGTCGCCGACGATCGTGTAGCGGATCCGGACCTTGGCGACGCCCTTGCCGGCGGCGTTCTCCGCCTTGGTGCTGATCTTCTCGGTGAACGCGTCGCCCGCCATGGCGGTGAGCTTCGCGGTGCCCGAGTCCTCCAGGTGGTGCACCGACTGGGTGGGGGTGGCCGGGGTCGTCGGG
>NZ_LJBR01000005.1 GCF_001282115.1 Streptomyces sp. NRRL B-24085
GACCCGCCCCCACCTACATGCGGCTCAAGCTGGCTGCGGCGAACAGCACGTCCCTGATCGCCTCACGGTCACCCCCCTGCCCCGCCGCGGCTTCCGCAGGAGACACGTGGCCGGCCGCCAGCTGGCAGAACTCCACCCCGTCCAGCGCCACATGCGCCACCTCGTGCTCCGCCGACCCCAGCGCGGCCGGGGAGTCGAGGGGGATCAGCCACTCGCCGCCGCCCAGGCCCTCGATCTCCAGGCGCAGGGTGCGGCCGGGGCCGCCGGCGCTCACCAGATGCCGTCCGGGTGCCGGTGACGTCAGCCCCTTCTGCCGCCGTTCCGCCAGCACCGCGGGCAGCATCCTGGCCGCCAGGTCGATCATGCGGTTGAGGTGGCGGGGGGACGGCGGGTCGTACGGGTAGTCGACCGCCTCCGCGATGTCCTCGGCGTGGACCCAGCACTCGAAGGCGCGGTCCAGCATCGCGTCGTGCAGGGGCAGCGTGAAGTCGCCGTAGGCCACCTCCAGCTTCCCGGCCGTGCCGCCGGTGAAGGAGACCGTGCGCACGAGGTCGTGGCTCTGCTCGCGCCACCGGGGCCGGACCGAGCGGGTCGGCGGGAAGTGCGAGGCGCGCCAGAACGCCTCGGTGCGGCCCGACGGTGTGGGCGCGTCCGCGGGGGACCCGTCCAGCGGGTCGTCCAGGCCCAGGGCGACCGCGACGAGGCCGTCGACCGACAGCAGGTGGGCTATGACCCCGGCGACCGTCGTACGGCGGCTGGTGGCCTCGTCGGCGTCGAACCAGCGCAGCCTCACCGGGGCGTGCCACTCGGCGTCGCCGAAGTCCTGGAGCAGGGCGTCGAGGCGGGCGGTCTCGGCGTCGTACGGCGTGGCCCAGTCGGGGATCGGGATGCGCGGCGGGCGCCGGTCGAGGCAGCCGTCGAGGACGCGGGTGCGCAGGCCGGGGTCCAGGTCGAGGCTCTCCGGCCGCTGCAGGAGGCCCACCGCGCCGCGCAGCCGCAGCGCCTCCTCGGCACAGGTGCCGCACTCGCCGAGGTGGTCCTCCACGGCGGCCGTCTCCTCGGCGGAGCACGCGGCCAGCGCCCAGGCCCCGAGCAGCGACTTCAGCACGCGGTGCTCCAGGACCAGGGGAGTGGACGGGGCCTGCTCGTCCAGGGCCGGCAGCGGGCGGCCGGTGTCCTCGACGGAGGCGCGGGGGAGCGGTATACGGGCCGGACGGCCGGGGTCGCCCTGGTCGCTGGGCCCGCCGGTCCCGTCGCCGCCGGCACCGTGGTCGTTCTGGTCGTCGTACGCCTCGAAGCCCTCTGTTCCGCTCATGCCGCGCCCCCGTATCCCGGCGGTGCGCCGGGCGCTCCGGTGTCGTGGGCCGTGGACAGGAGCTGGAGGCCCAGGCGCAGGCGGCGACGGGCCTCGTCCTCGGTGATGCTGAGGTCGGCGGCGGCCTGGCGGTAGTCGCGGCGCTGGAAGTAGGCCAGCTCCAGGGCGGCCCGCAGCGGGGTGGGCATGGACTGGACGATGTAGTCGGCCCGGGCGGCGACCGAGGCGTGCCGCACCTTGCGCTCCAGTTCCTCGGCGGAGCCCTCGCCGGCCCGGGTGAGCGCGGCGGTCTCGGTGGCGCGCAGCCGCTGCACGGCCAGGCGGTGGGTCAGGGCCGCGACCCAGGAGCGCAGCGGGCCCTGCTTGGGGTCGTAGGTCTCGGGGTGCTCCCAGACGTGGGCGAAGACGTCCCGGGTGATGCCGTCGGCGGCGCGTTCGTCGCCGAGTACGCGGTGGGCGAGGCCGTGCACGAGGGAAGCGAAACGGTCGTAGAGCTCGCCGAGGGCGGCCGCCTCACCGCGTGCGAGCCGCTGCTGCATCTTGCGGTCCCAGCGGGGCGGTGCGTCCTTCTTCGCCATGCGGCCCCCTCACCCCCGGAAGTGTCCGGTCAAGCCTGCGCCGACCGTCTCCTCGAATGTAGTCGGCACCCCCGACAGCGCACGCCCCTTTGTTCCAATGCGCGCCCCCCGAGGGGCCTCAGGTGGTAGTGGACGTTCCTCTACCCGTTTGCCCTTTGATCAGACCTGATCGAACAGGATCGAAGTCGACTAAAACAAGCCTCTTTCGAACGCTTTCCGTTTCTCGCTCTGTGTTTCAGGGAACGGCCGCTGGGCAGCCACGCTGCAAGGAAGCGTAGGCAAGGCTTCCGTTTGCTTTCCGGCGAATGAAGGGCATGGTGGTGGCGTTCAATGTGACCGGCGAAGAGCAGGGCGACTGGACCGTGCTCAGTGTGTCGGGCGAGCTGGACCTGGTGACCTCGCCGGTGCTCCGCCAGCGGGTGCACGACGCGGTGGCCGAGGGCCGCCACAGCCTCGTCCTCGACCTCTCCGAGGTCTACTTCTGCGACTCCAGCGGTGTCGGCGTCCTCATCGCCTCCCGCCGCCTGATCCGCTCCTGCCGGGGCGAGCTGCGGCTGATCCTCCCGGCCCAGGGCGCCGCCGACGGCTCCCACGTCAACCGCGTCCTCGGTGCGCTGGGCGTCCGCCGCCTGTTCGAGGTCCACCCCGACCTGGACTCGGCGACCGACGAGGAGGCGGGACCACTGTCCGCCTGACCCGGCACCGGCAAGCCCTTCCGTCCGCTCGGCTGTGACCTGGGGCACCCCGTCTGCCACACCGTTGTCCCGAAATTCCCCCGGTCCTGGCACAAGCGCCACCTTCCGGTCCCCTGGGCGCCGCTCGCGTCGTACGCTCCGTGCCAGATGCACCCGATGTGATGTGAGGCGGCCCGAAGAGACATGGTCAGCAGCGAGTACGAGCGCAGGATCGCCGACCGGTTCGCCACCTTCGACCAGGACGGCAACGGCTACATCGACCGCGAGGACTTCAACGTGGCGGCCAAGGCGCTGCTCACGGAGTTCGGCACGGCGGCACGCTCCGACAAGGGACAGGCGCTGTACGTCGGGGCCGAGGCGTTCTGGCAGGGCATGGCCGGGATCGCCGACAGGGACGGCGACCAGCGGATCACCCGCGACGAGTTCGTGAACGGCGCGCTCAAGCGGCTGCGCGACAACCCGGACCGGTTCGCCGAGATCGCGCGCCCCTTCCTGCACGCGGCGATCGACGTCGCCGACCAGGACGGCGACGGACGCGCCACCGTCGAGGACACCGCGCGCGTGCTGCGCATCCTGGGCGTCGGCGAGGACGTCGCACGGGCGGCCGCGGCCACGCTGGACACCGACGGCGACGGCAAGGTCGGCGAGGCGGAGATCGTGCCCGCCTTCGCGCGCTACTTCACCGTTCCCGAATAGCGCTCCCTGAGCTTGTACTTGAGGACCTTGCGCAGGGTCTCGTTGCGCGGAAGGGCGTCCACCACCTCCAGTTGCTCCGGCAGCTTGTGCGGCGACAGCCCTTCCGCGCGCAGATAGCCGGTCACGGCGTCCAGGGACAACTCCGGCGCGCCTTCCGGCTGTTCCACCACGGCACACACGCGTTCCCCGCGCTCGGCGTCCGGCAGCCCGATCACCGCCACGTCCCCGACGGCCGGATGCGCGGCCAGCAGGTCCTCGATCTCCCGTGCCGAGATGTTCTCGCCCTTGCGGATGATCACGTCCTTGAGCCGGCCGGTGAGCACGAGATGGCCGCTGTCCTTGACGAACCCCAGGTCACCGGTGCGCAGATAGCCCTGCTCGTCGAAGGCCTCTGCCGTCTGGGACGGGTCGAGGTACCCCTGGCAGACCGCCTCCCCCTTCAGCCGCACCTCCCCGTCCACGATCCGCACCGACATCCCCTCCGGCGGCCGCCCCTCGGTCGTCGCCAGGTTCTCCGCCGTGTCGTCCGGCGCCCCCATGGTGATCATCGGCACCTCGGTCATGCCGTACCCGTGCGTGAGCTGCACCCCCAGCTCCCGTACGACGGCGTGGTAGACCTCCGGCGGCTTGGGCGCCCCGCCGCCGGCCAGCAGCCGCAGGGTCGGGATGATCCGCTCACCCGGGCGCTTGCGCTGCTCGGCGAGGAACATCGAGTAGAACGCCGTCGAACCGCCCGCCACCGTCACCCCGTGCCTGCGGTAGTCCTCCAGCGCGTCCGGCAGCGCGAACTGCTCGAACAGCACCGCCGGGAAGCCGTACAGCAGCAGCATCACCGTGTAGTCGGGGCCCGCGATGTGCGCGTAGGGGAAGGCCATCGAGCCCACGTCGTCCGCCGTGAGACGCAGTGCGTGCGCGAGGCAGGAGCCGCCCGCGATCAGCGAACGGTCCGTGTGCAGGACGCCCTTGGGGTCGGAGGTGGTGCCCGAGGTCCAGTAGATCCACCGGACCGAGGTGCCCTCGGCGGGCGGGGGCGGGAGCACGGCGGGGTCGCCGTCCGGGAGGTCGTCGTACGCCTCCAGGATCCCCCTGGCGCCGAGCCTCCGGGCCATCTCCGTGTGGTCGAAGCCGCGCCAGGTGCCCGGTACCGCGAAGAACTCCGCCTTCGACTCGCGGAGGGCGAAGCCGACCTCGCGGTCCCGGTAGAAGGGGATGACCGGTGACTGCACGGCGCCCAGGCGGGCCAGGGCGAAGGAGAGCAGGGCCGTCTCGATACGGGTGGGCAACTGCCAGGCGACGACCGTGTGGGGGCGTACGCCCAGGTCGTACAGCCCCGCCGCCACCCGCTCGGCACGCGTGCGCAGTGCGCCGAAGGTGAGCGTGCGGTCGTCCTGGAGCAGGACCGGGCGGTCCGGGGTCAGGTCGGCGCGGCGGGCGACCAGGTCCCAGAGGGTGCGGGACGCGCTGAGCGCGTGGGCGGTGTCGGTCACGGCGGCCCCCTTGTGAGGCAACGGAGCTGACGGATCGTCAGATCGTGGGCAGAGCGTAGGGCTCGACGCCTTGCCGGTCCAGGGGTGTGCGACCTAGCCTTCGTGCACGAGCTGTATCTGACGAGTCATCAGATATGGGGTGGCGTCATGGATCTCGCGTACACGCCGGAGGAGGAGGAGTTCCGGGCACGGCTGCGCGAGTGGCTCGCCAAGGCGCTCCCCACGCTGCCGCCGAAGCCGTCCCCGCACGACTGGCCCGGCCGCAGGGCGTACGACCTCGGCTGGCAGCGCATGCTCTACGACGCCGGGTACGCGCACGTCCACTGGGACGCCTCGCCCACCACCCGGCTGATCTTCCTGGAGGAGACGGAGACCGCGGGCGCGCCCTATGTCGGCGCCGGGTTCGTCGGACTGCTGCACGCCGGGCCCACGATCGCCGCCGAGGGGACGCCCGGACAGCGCGAGCGCTGGCTGCCGCCGATCCTGCGCGGCGAGGAGGTCTGGTGCCAGGGGTTCAGCGAACCGGACGCCGGGAGCGACCTCGCGGCACTGCGCACCCGCGCGCGCCGGGACGGCGACCACTACGTCGTGACCGGGTCCAAGATCTGGACCTCGCACGCCGAGGTCGCCGACTGGTGCGAGCTGCTGGTGCGGACGGATCCGGCGGCGCCCAGGCACCGGGGCATCACCTGGCTGGCGATGCCGATGTCCGCACCCGGGGTCGTGGTGCGTCCGCTGCGCACGCTCGCCGGGTCCGCCGAGTTCGCCGAGGTGTTCCTCGACGAGGTGCGGGTGCCGGTGGCGAACCGGGTGGGCGAGGAGAACGACGGCTGGCGCGTGACGATGGTGACGCTGTCCTTCGAGCGCGGCACCGCCTTCGTGGGCGAGGTCGTCGCCTGCCGGCGGGTGCTGCGCGAACTCGCCCGTACGGCCCGGGAGAACGGCCGCTGGGACGACCCGGTGCTGCGGCGCGGGCTCGGGCGGCTGAACGCCGAGTTCCGGGCGCTGTGGCGGCTCACGCAGTGGAACGTGAGCGAGGCGGAGGCGAGCGGGGCAGTGCCCGGGACGGGAGGCTCGGTCTTCAAACTCCGGTACTCGCACGCGCGGCAGGAGCTGTACGACGCGGCGGCGGAGGTCCTCGGCGTGGAGGCACTGGACCTCGAACGGCCTTGGGTGCTGGAGCGGTTGTCCTCGCTCTCGTACACCATCGCGGCCGGAACCTCGCAGATCCAGCGGAACATCGTGGCCGAGCGGATCCTCGGGCTGCCGAAGGGGCGGTAGCGGTCGCGTGCCGGGTGCGGATCGGTCGTGGCTGGTCGCGCAGTTCCCCGCGCCCCTGGGGTGGCTGCCGTGGCCCGTGGAGAGGAGGGGCGTGGCATGCGGTTGCAACTGGGCGATGGCGAGGTGGCCTTGTGGGTGGGGTGCGGGGCTGTTCGGCCGGCGCTTCGACGGGGGCGGTAGTGGTCGTGTGCCGGGTGCGGATCGGTTGTGGCTGGTCGCGCAGTTCCCTGCGCCCCTGGGGTGGCTGCCGTGGCACGTGGAGAGGAGAGGCGTGGCATGCGGTTCCAACTGAGCGATGAGCAGGTGGCCTTGCGGGCCGGCGTGCGGGAGCTGCTCGCCCGGCGCTTCGACGGGGCAGCACTGCGTACCGCCGTGGACGCGCCCGGGCTGGACCGCGCCCTGTGGCGGGAGCTCGGGGACGCCGGGTTCTTCGCGCTGCGGGTGCCGGAGTCGGAGGGTGGGGTCGGACTGGGGCTGCCCGAGGCGGTGTTGGCGTTCGAGGAGGCCGGGCGGGTGCTGCTGCCCGGGCCGCTGGCGGCGACCCACCTCGCCGCGGGTGTGGTGGACGGGGCCGCCGAGGGGGAGGCCGTCGTCACCGGAGTCGACCGGGACGGGCTCGTGGAGTGGCTGGAGGAGGCTGACGTGGTGCGCGGGGACGACGCCGTCGGGGCCGTGGCCCTGAGATCGGTGGATCCGCTCACTCCGCTCCACCGGGTTCCGGGAGCGCGCCCGGGTGCGGTCGATCCCGTCGGCGTGCTCCTCACCGCTGCCGAGCAACTGGGCACGGCCGCGCGCGTGGGTGAGCTCGCGGTGCAACACGCGCGGACGCGGCAGCAGTTCGGGCAGCCGATCGGGGCCTTCCAGGCGGTCAAGCACCTGTGCGCGCAGATGCTGGTGCGCACGGAGACGGCCCGGGCTGCGGTGTACGCCGCCGCCGTGACCGCGGACCCGGTGGACATCGCCGCGGCCCGGCTGCTGGCCGACGAGGCGGCCGAGCGGGGTGCCCGGGACTGCCTCCAGGTGCACGGCGGGATGGGCTTCACCTGGGAGGGCGAGGTGCACCTGCATCTGAAGCGGGCCTGGCTACGGGCTCGTCGGGCCGGCGGCGGTGCGGAGGGTGAGGAGTCGCTCGCCGCCGATCTGCTGACCTGAGGCGGCCGCGACCGGCCCGCTCTCCGGGACGCCCGCAGCGGATGTCGCGGATCGTGGCACACCGGAATCACGGAGCGTTGATATCGGGTTGTGTCCTATGTGTGACTCGTCACGTCCTGGAGTCGGTGCCCCGCTCCGGTACCTTGTGTGAGATGCGAGTGGTTCCGAGCACCAGCGGTGCCGGTGTTGCCGATGGGGCGGCGCCGGACCCGGCGATGCGCGCCGCTGCTCGCAGGGCGGGAAGGCCGGTGGCCACCGCCTGTTCGACTCCTCGCGGCGACCGTCGCACAGTATCCCGCGGGGGTACTCCTTCGCGCTGGAATATGCCCGAAGCGCTTGTTGGCGTGACTGTACGTCAACCATGCTGTCCCGTAAGGGATTCACGTTCCGTGACCCCGGCTTCGGTCATTGTTCGGGTCATGCAAAAAATGGCTACGATCGTGGCCCTCGTGAGGCGCGAGGCCATGTGCCCGCCGGTTCGGATGGTGTGAGCGGTGCAGGTGCTTCAGGTGCAGCTTGAGATCCGGCCCGACCCCGCGGAGGTGGGGCGAGCCCGGAGATGGGCCCGCTCGCGGCTCGCCGGGTCCGGGATGGAGGTCGACGAACCGCTCGCCGAGACGCTGATCCTGCTCGTGTCCGAACTGGTCACCAACGCAGTGGTGCACACCGGCCGGCCCGCCGTCCTGCGGCTGTCCCTGCCGGGCACCGAGGAGGAGTGGGCCACCGTCCGCCTCGAGGTCGCCGACCGCAGCGGCCGGGCCCCCGTGCCGCGCTGTGTGGACAGTGACGCGACCGGCGGCCGCGGCCTGGCCCTCGTCGACGGTCTCGCGGACCGCTGGGGCTGGAGTCCCGAGGGTGCCGGCAAGAGCATCTGGTGCGAACTCGACCGCTGCGAGCGGCCGCGCAAGGCCATGGAGGCCTACGGCGTCGAGGCGTCGGCCTACGAGGGGCTGGCGTTCGAGGCGGTGTGACCGGCGCACGGTGGCAGGGACCGCCCGGACCCCGTCCTCGCCGCGGGGCGGTGCGCCGGAACGTGCACCCGTGCGCGGTCGTGACCAAAGGGTCGTAAGTAATAAATCCCCCTACGGGTGTTGACGCAGTGTGTTCGATTGATGACGCTGGTGGTCAGCGATTCGCCGCGAGGGGACGGCGAGGGGTCCGGTGACGGGAGCCCTCGACGAGTGCGGATCGTGACGCGGTGTCGATTTCCTCAGGGCGGAAGGAAGTCGATGACGGCGGCGCGCGATGCCGTGCTCGGGGCGGACCTGCGCGCCGCCGGCCGACCTCACAGAACGGCGACCGGTGCCACGGGCGTTCCGGTGGCGCCGACGAACGGCTCGGGCATCGCCGACAGCAGGAACGCGTACCGGCCGCTCTCTCCACAGGCTGTGGACAACTCTTCCAGGTTCCAGTTCTGGCCCTGGAGCATCCCCATCTCCACGAGGTCCAGCGCGTGCACGGGCAGCCACAGGTCCTCGATCTCGGGCGGGAAGATCTCGAAGGTGAGCGTGTCGTCGGCGACCGCGGCCACATCGCGCGCGTGGAACCACTCCGGGGTGCGGACCGACAGGCCCGGCGACGGGTGGGCGTACCCCTCCCGGTCCCCGGCGAGATACACCTGGATCTGCCCCGTCCGCACGAGTACGACGTCCCCGGCGCGCACCCGGGTGCCCGCGAGCTCCTCGGCGGCCTCCAGGTCCTCGGGGGTCACGGCGTGCGCCCCGTCGAGCCGGTCCACGCCCCGCGCGCGGGCCACGTCGAGCAGCACCCCGCGCGAGACGACGTACCGGGCCTTGTCGATGCCGCCGAACTCGGCGCCGCCGTGCGCGGTGACGGTGGCGGCGGGGCGGCCGTTGTAGAGCATGCCGGAGTGCGAGACATGGGTGAGGGCGTCCCAGTGGGTGGCCGCCTGAAGGCCCATGGTCACGGCGTCGTCGCTGCACGCGACCGTCCCCGGGCCGAAGATCTCCTGGTTGATCTGCACCATCGTGTGCAGCGGGTTGACCCGGCCCGGCATCATCCCGGTCTGCACGCCGTCCTGCCGCAACGGCAGCGCCAGGGGGATCCGGCGGCCGGTGCGGACGGTCGCGACGGCCTCGCGGACGACCTCGTCGGTGATCAGGTTCAGGGTGCCGATCTCGTCGTCGGCGCCCCAACGCCCCCAGTTGTTCACGCGCTTGGCGATGTCGTGGAACGCGGCCGGAAGTGACATCGGGCCCTCCCCGGGGCTTGTGTCCGCACATCTGACGGGTCATAAAATCTAACGGTCCGTCAGAAACCGCGGGAAGGGGCCGGGCGTGGGGAACTTCTTGGCAGGCAGGGCCGTCGCCGTGACGGGCGCGGGACGCGGGATCGGGCGGGCGGTCGCGCTGGCGGCGGCCGCGGAGGGCGCGCGGGTCGTCGTCAACGACTACGGCGTCTCCGTCGACGGGGCGTCCCCCACCAGTGAGGTCGCCTCGGGGGTGGTGAAGGAGATCGAGGCGGCCGGCGGTGAGGCCGTCGCCGTGGCCGACGACATCTCGACGATGGCGGGTGGACAGCGGGTCGTCGACACCGCCCTGTCGTCCTACGGGCGGCTCGACGGCGTGGTCTGCGTGGCCGGGATCCTGCGTGAGCGGATGTTGTTCAACATGTCCGAGGAGGAATGGGATCCGGTCCTCGCCACCCATCTGAAGGGGACGTTCACCGTCTTCCGGGCCGCTTCCGCGGTGATGCGGCAGCAGCGGGCCGGGACCCTGATCGGCTTCACCAGCGGCAATCACCAGGGCTCCTACTCGCAGGCCAACTACAGCGCGGCCAAGGGCGGGATCATCTCGCTGGTGCGCAGTGCCGCGCTCGGGATGCACAAGTACGGGGTGACCGCGAACGCGGTGGCGCCGGTCGCCCGTACCCGGATGTCGGCGAACGTGCCCTTCGACCTGGCGGAGATCGGGGAGCCGGAGGACGTGGCCGCCATGGTGGTCTACCTGCTCTCCGAACGGGCCCGGGAGATCACCGGGCAGGTGTACACCGTGGCGGGGCCGAAGATCGCGGTGTGGGCGCAGCCGCGGGAGCTGCGTGCCGCGTATGCCTCCGGCGGGTGGACGCCGGAGTCGATCGCGGAGTTCCTGCCGGGGAGTGTGGGGGTGGATCCGATGCCGTTGCTCTCGGGGCCGGGTGCCTAGCTAGCTGGTCGCGCGTTTCCCCGCGCCCCTGAGTGACTCACCTGGGCCGGTGTGGAGAGGAGGACTTCGTGGAATTCGGGTTCACCGAGGAGGACGAGGCGTTCCGTGCGGAAGTGCGGGAGTGGCTCTCGGTCCACGCCGATGGTACTCAGGACCGTCGTACCTGGGAACGGACTCTCGGTAAGTCCGGCTGGATCGGGCTCGGTTGGTCGGAATCCGGCTACGGGAACCGGACCGCCACGCTCACCCAGCAGGTCGTCTGGGCCGAGGAGTACGCGCGGTCGGGGGCGCCCCCGCGGTCCGGGCACATCGGGGAGAAACTGCTCGCGCCGACCCTCCTCGCGCACGGCACCGACGAGCAGAAGGCGCGCTTCCTGCCTCCCGTCGCCGCCGGGGAGGAGCTGTGGTGCCAGGGGTACAGCGAACCCGGCGCGGGGTCCGACCTCGCCGGAGTGCGGACCAGGGCCGCGCGCGCCGGGGACGGGACGTACCGGATCAGCGGTCAGAAGATCTGGACGTCCCTCGCCCACGAGGCGGACTGGTGCTTCGTGCTCGCCCGCACCGATCCGGAGGCCCGTCGGCATCACGGGCTGACCTTCCTCCTCGTACCCATGGACCAGCCGGGGCGCATCGAGGTGCGGCCCATTCGGCAGATGACCGGGACCAGTGACTTCAACGAGGTGTTCTTCGACGGGGCACACGCGCGTGCCGAGCATGTCGTCGGGGGCGAGGGACAGGGCTGGCGGGTGGCGATGAGCCTGCTGGGCTTCGAGCGCGGGGTGTCCACGCTGGCCCAGCAGGTCGGTTTCGCCCAGGAGTTGAGCGCGGTGCTGCGGAGCGCCGTACGGACGGGTGCCGTCGCCGATCCGGTCGTACGCGCCCTGCTCGTGCGGCAGTGGGCCGAGTTGCGGACCATGCGCTGGAACGCCCTGCGGACGCTGGGGGGTTCGCGGGACGCCGGAGCCGCCAGCGTGGCCAAACTGCTGTGGGCGGGCTGGCACCAGCGGCTCGGCGAACTGGCGATGCTCGTGCGCGGGGCGCGGGCCACGGTCGGACCCGGTGACTGGTCCCCTTCCGCGCCGTACGAACTCGACGCGCAGCAGCAGCTGTTCCTGTTCTCGCGGGCCGACACCATCTACGGCGGCTCGGACCAGGTCCAGCGCACCATCATCGCCGAGCGCGTGCTCGGCCTGCCCAGGGAGCCCAAGGGGGTCGTCTGATGCGTGGCGTGCTGTTCGACGGGAGGACGGTCCAGGTCGTCGACGACCTGGAGGTACGGGACCCGGGGCCGGGCGAGGTCCGGGTCGCGGTCGCGGCGGCCGGGCTGTGCCACAGCGACCTGTCCGTCGTGGACGGGACCATCCCGTTCCCGGTCCCGGTGGTGCTGGGGCACGAGGGCGCGGGCGTGGTCGAGGCGGTCGGGGAGGGGGTCACGCATGTCGGGCCCGGGGACCACGTGGCGCTGTCCACCCTCGCCAACTGCGGTGCCTGCGCCGACTGCGACCGGGGCCGGCCGACCATGTGCCGCAAGGCCATCGGGCGCCCGGGGAAGCCGTTCACGCGGGGCGGGGAGCCGGTGTTCCAGTTCGCGTGCAACTCCGCCTTCGCGGAACGGACCGTGGTGAAGGCGGTGCAGGCGGTCCGCATCCCGCAGGACATCCCGCTGCCGTCCGCCGCGCTCATCGGGTGCGGGGTGCTGACCGGGGTGGGGGCCGTGCTCAACCGGGCCCGGGTGGACCACGGGGAGAGCGTGCTGGTGATCGGGACCGGCGGGATCGGGCTCAACGTGATCCAGGGCGCCCGGATCGCCGGTGCCGCGCGGATCGTGGCCGTGGACGCCAACCCGGCCAAGGAAGCGGTGGCCCGGCAGTTCGGGGCGACGGACTTCCTGCCCTCGGCGGACGGCGTGCGGGAGCTGCTGCCGCACGGGGTGGACCACGCCTTCGAGTGCGTCGGACGCGTGGAGCTGATCCGCCAGGCGATCGACCTGCTCGACCGACACGGCCAGGCCGTGTTGCTCGGGGTGCCTCCGTCGGGGGCCGAGGCCTCCTTCCTCGTCTCCTCCCTCTACCTGGACAAGTCGATCCTGGGCTGCCGCTACGGCTCCTCCCGCCCCCAGCGCGACATCCCGCTGTACGCGGAGCTCTACCGGCAGGGCCGGCTGTTCCTCGACGAACTGGTCACCGAGACCTACCCGATCGAGGACTTCGAGAAGGCCGTGGACGACGCCGAGGCGGGGCGGGTGGCCCGGGGGGTGCTGACCTTCTAGCCGCTGAGGACCCCGGACCGGAACGTGCGCCGGTACGCGGTCGGCGTGACCCCGAGGGCCGCCTGAAGGTGCTGGCGCATCGACTGGGCGGTGCCGAAGCCCGCGTCGTGGGCGACCTGGTCGACGGAGAGGTCGGTGGACTCCAGCAGGTGCCGGGCGCGCTCCACGCGCTGCTGGGTGAGCCACTGGCCGGGGCTGACGCCGACCTCCTCGCGGAAGCGCCGGGTGAAGGTGCGCACCGACATGGCCTCCTGCGCGGCCATGTCCCGCAGCTGGATCGGCTCGTGCAGGCGGCCCAGCGCCCAGGCCCGGGCCGAGGTCGTGGTCGACTGCTGCGGTTCGGGCACGGGCCGGTGGATGTACTGCGCCTGGCCGCCGTCGCGGTGCGGCGGTACGACGGTGCGGCGGGCCACGTCGGTGGCGACCGCCGTGCCGTGGTCGCGGCGCACCATGTGCAGGCACAGGTCGATGCCGGCGGCGACGCCCGCCGAGGTCAGCACGTCTCCGTCGTCGATGAACAGGACGTCCGGGTCGACCCTGATCTGCGGGAAGAGCCGCTGGAGACGCTCGGAGTCGGCCCAGTGCGTGGTCGCGGGACGGCCGTCGAGGAAGCCGGCGGCCGCCAGGACGTAGACGCCGGTGCAGATCGAGGCGAGCCGGGTGCCGGGGCGGATGTGGGCGAGGGCGGCGGCCAGTTCGTCGGTCAGCGTGCCCTGCTCGAAGACCGGGCCCAGTTCGTACGACGCCGGGACGATCACGGTGTCCGCGGTGGCCAGGGCCTCCGGGCCGTGCTCGACCTGGACGGCGAAGTCGGCGTCGGTCTGCACCGGGCCCGGCGGGCGGATCGAGCAGGTGACGACGTCGTACAGCAGCCGTCCCTCGGCGTCCCGGGGGCGGCCGAAGATCCGGTGCGGGATGCCCAGCTCGAAGGGGAGCACTCCGTCCATGGCGAGGACGACGACGCAGTGCGGCTGCATGGCCCGATCCTAACGAATACTGTCCTTCGGGCCAATGGATCCGCCGGGCCGCGGGCCGCAAGCTCTATGGCGTGACCCAGACAACCGAAGCCGCAGCCGTCGAGGAAAGCCGCTCCTCCGGAGGATCCCGCATCCACCGCGCCTGGTTCGTGGCCGCCGTCACCTTCGTGACGATCATCGGCGCGGCCGCCTTCCGTTCCCTGCCGGGCCTGCTCATCGACCCCCTGCACCAGGACTTCGGCTGGTCGCGCGGCACCATCGGCGCGGCCGTCTCCGTCAACCTCGCGCTCTACGGGCTGACCGCGCCCTTCGCGGCCGCGCTGATGGACCGCTTCGGCATCCGGCGGGTCGTCGCGGTCGCCCTGACCGTCATCGCGGTCGGCTCGGGCCTGACCGTGTGGATGACGGCCGCCTGGCAGCTGATGCTCTACTGGGGCCTGCTCGTCGGCCTCGGCAGCGGCTCGATGGCGCTGGCCTTCGCCGCGACCGTCACCAACCGCTGGTTCACCGAGCGGCGCGGCCTGGTGACCGGCATCCTGACCGCCGCCTCCGCCTCCGGCCAGCTGATCTTCCTGCCGGTGCTGTCCTGGATGGTGGAGAGGCACGACTGGCGCCCGGCGGCGATCACGGTCGCCCTCGCGGCCCTCGCGGTGGTCCCCTTCGTCTGGCTGCTGCTGCGCGACCACCCGGCCGACGTGGGCCTGAAGCCGTACGGCGCCCTGGAGTTCGTGCCGAAGCCGGCGCCGGTCCAGGGCGCCGCGCGCCGGGCGGTCACGGTCCTGTTCAAGGCCGCCCGCACCGGACCCTTCTGGCTGCTCGCCGGCACCTTCGCGATCTGCGGCGCCTCCACCAACGGCCTGGTCCAGACCCACTTCGTGCCCGCCGCCCACGACCACGGCATGCCGGTCACGGCCGCCGCCTCGCTGCTCGCGGTCATCGGCGTCTTCGACGTCGTCGGCACGGTGGCCTCCGGCTGGTTCACCGACCGCTTCGAACCGCGCCGCCTGCTCGCCGTCTACTACGCCCTGCGCGGTGTCTCGCTGCTGTTCCTGCCCATGCTGCTGGCCCCCTCCGTGCACCCGCCGATGCTCTTCTTCATCGTCTTCTACGGCCTCGACTGGGTCGCCACGGTCCCGCCCACCGTCGCCCTGTGCCGTGAGCAGTACGGCGACGACAGCGCCATCGTCTTCGGCTGGGTCCTCGCCTCCCACCAGGTCGGCGCGGCCCTGATCGCCTTCCTCGGCGGCGTGGCCCGGGACGTCTTCGGCACCTACGACATGGTCTGGTACGCGTCGGGAGCGCTGTGCGCGGCGGCGGCGCTGATGGCGCTGGTGATCCGGCGGCGGCCGGCCCCGGTGCCCCTGGCGGCGACGGCCTAGAGGAACCGGCCCCGGTGGAACAGCAGCGGAGCCCCGCCCTCGCCGGTACCCAGCGCCGCCACCCGGCCCACCACGACGAGGTGGTCCCCGCCGGTGTGCACCGCGTGGATCGTGCAGTCGATCCACGCGAGCGTGCCGGCCAGGCGCGGGGCGCCGGTGGCCGGGGCCGGGTCGTGGGCGACGCCCGCGAACTTGTCCGCGCCGCTCACCGCGAACGCCCGGCACAGCCCGCCCTGGTCCGCGCTCAGCACGTTCACGCAGAAGACGCCCGCCCGGGCGATGCGCGGCCAGGTGGTCGACGTACGGCCCACCATGAACGCGACGAGCGGGGGGTCGAGGGAGAGGGACGAGAAGGACTGACAGGCGAAACCGGCCGGAGGTGTGCCGGGAGCCGTGATCACCGTGACCCCGGTCGCGAACTCGCCCAGCACCCGCCGGAACCCGGCCGGGTCGACCGGGGCCCGCTCGTCCTCGCGGACGCACCGGAGCTCGGGCCGGGGCAGCGCCTCGACGGGGCGGCCCTTGCCCGACCTGAGATAGCGGACGGCCGCCTCCGCCATTCCTGCTTGTCCCATCACATCCCCATTGAAGCTGACGGGCCGTCAGATGGGAAGGGGTGGGCCGGTCGTACCGACGTCCTCAACGGCCGCGGAACACCGGGGCCCTGCGCTCCACGAAGCTCGCCACGCCCTCCTTCGCGTCCGTCGTCGTCATGTTGATCTCCTGAGCGGCGGCCTCCGCGGCGAAGGCGGTGCTGCGGTCGGTGTCCAGGGCGGTGTTCACCAGCTGCTTGGTCAGGGCGAGGGCGCGGGTCGGACCCGTGGCGAGTCGGGTCGCCCACTCGCGGGCCGTCTTCTCCAACTCACCGTCCGGGACGACCCGGTTGACCAGGCCCAGGCGCTCGGCGTCGGCGGCGCCGAGCGCGTCCCCGAAGAACATCAGCTCCTTGGCGCGCTGCGGGCCGATCAGGCGGGTCAGGAGATGGGCGCCGCCGCCGTCGGGGACCAGGCCGCGGCGGACGAACACCTCGATGAACCGGGCCGACTCGGCGGCCAGGACCAGGTCGCAGGCGAAGGCGAGATGCGCGCCGAGCCCGGCCGCCGTCCCGTTGACCGCCGCGACCACCGGCTTCTCGCAGTCGAGGACGGCGGCGACCAGACGCTGGGCGCCGAGGCGGATCGTACGGGCGACGTCGCCGGGGGCCGTGGCCGCGGGTGCGCCGCGCAGGTCCGCGCCCGCGCAGAAGCCGCGTCCCGTGCCGGTGAGGACCACCGCCCGTACGTCCGGGTCGGCCGACGCGTGCGCCAACAGCTCGATGAGCAGGTCCCGCCCGCCGGGCGTGAGGGCGTTGAGGACCTCCGGCCTGTTCAGGGTGAGGTACGAGACGTGGCCGTCGACGGTGTGGGTCACCTCGCTCACCGGCACACCACCAACGCGTCCAGCGCCACCGCCCCCTGCCCCCGGGGCAGCACCATCAGCGGGTTGATGTCCAGCTCCGCGACCTCGTCCCCGAGCTCCACCACCATCCGCTGCACGCGGAGCACGACTTCCACGAGCGCGTCGAGATCCGCGGGGGGCCGTCCCCGCACCCCGTCCAGGAGCGCCCGCCCGCGCAGGTCCTCCAGCATGTCCCGGGCCTGCTCCTCACCGAACGGCGGCACCCGTACGGCCGTGTCCCGCAGCACCTCGACCAGGACCCCGCCGAGCCCGACCGTCACCGTCGGCCCGAACAGCTCGTCGTGCGCGGCCCCCACGACCATCTCCACGCCCTGCTCGACCATCTGGCAGACCAGGACGCCGTCCAGGGACACGTCCTCGTAGCGGGCGACGTCGGTCAGCTCGCGGTAGGCGTCACGGACCTGGCTCGCGGAGGTCAGGCCGATCTTCACCAGGCCCAGCTCGGTCTTGTGGGCGATCCTGGCGCCGGACGCCTTCATCACGACCGGGTAGCCCACCAGGCCCGCCGCCCGGACGGCCGCCGCGGCGCTGGTCACCAACTGCTCGCGCGGCACCCGGATCCCGTAGGCCCGCAGCAGTTGCTTGGCCGCGTGCTCGCTGAGCTGCTGGCCGGGGCGCATCAGGGCCTGCGCCTTGCGGAAGGAGGGCGAGGGGGTGCGCGGGGCCTCGTCGAAGGGGGAGCGGTAGCCGGTGACGAAGTGGTGGTGGCCGAGGTAGGCGCGCACGGCGGTGATGCAGTTGCCGACCGTGCGGAAGGTGGCCACCCGGGAGGAGCCGAGCAGGACCTCGCGGTAGGCCGGTTCGGTGCCGACGGGCGAGCCCCAGACCACGCACACCAGCTTGTCGGTCTCCTCGGCCGCGTCCACTAGGTCCTGGACGAGCCGGTCGCTCAGGGGCGGGAAGGGGCCGGTCACCGGGCAGATCAGCACCCCCACCGAGGGATCGGCGAGGATCGCGTCGATGATCTTCCGGCCGCGTTCGTCCCCGACCGGGTGCCCGCCGTTGTCCACGGGGTTGGCCACGCTGAGGAACTCCGGTATCCACTGGTGCAGTTCGGCCTGCTTGGCCGCCGACAGGGGCGGCAGTTCCAGCCCCGCCTCCGTCGCCAGGTCGGCGAAGTGGGCGCCGGTGCCGCCGGATATCGAGTAGACGACCACTCCCTCCGCCCGCGGTGGCCTCGCGCGGGCCAACAGGGCCGCGGTGTCCTGGAGTTCGTCGAGTCCGTCGACGCGGATCACGCCGTACTGCTGCATCGCCGCGTCCACCACCGCGTCCGCGCCGGTGAGCTTGCCGGTGTGGGAGGCGGCCGTGCGGGCGCCGGTCTCGGTGCGGCCCACCTTGACCGCGACGACCGGCACCCCGCGGCGGGCGGCCCGGTCCGCGGCGAGCAGGAAGGAGCGGCCGTCCTTGAGGCCCTCCAGATAGCAGGCGATGGCGCCCACCTCGGGGCGTTCGGCGAACCAGGAGAGGAAGTCCGCGGTCTCCAGGTCGGCCTCGTTGCCGGTGGGTGCCCAGTGGGTGAGGCGGACGCCGAGTTCCTGGAGGGCGAAGACGGGGCGGCCCTGGTGGCCGGACTGGGTGATCAGGGCGATCCCCGGGCCGTCGAGGTCCTCGCGGAAGCGCTCGAAGGCGTTCAGGTTGGTGTTCGGCCCGAGCAGCCGCATCCCCGACCGGGCCACGGCGGCCGCCAGCCGCTCCTGTGCCGCCGCTCCCTCCGTGCCCGTCTCCGCGAACCCGGAGGCGAAGACGACCGCGAACCTCACCTTGGCCTCTCCCAGTTGCTCGATCACCGGCAGGGGCTCGGCGACCAGCAGGACGGCGAGGTCGACCTGCTCGGGCAGCTCGGCCACGGACGGCACGCACGGGATGCCGAAGACGGCCTCGCGGGTCGGGTGAACCGGGTGCAGCCGGGCGCCCACCCGGTCCGCCCAGTCGATCAGCTGCCGGGTGACGCCGGTGTTCGGGCGGCCCTCGGTGTCCGAGGCGCCGATCACGGCGACCGACTCCGGCCGGAAGAAGCGGTCCAGGTCGGGGACGTCGGCGTACAGCGGACGGCCGCCGACGTCGAGGTCGTCGACGGCGGCGGGCCGGCCGTGGACGGCGGGCCCGGGTGGCTCGCCGCACGCGATGACCCGGGCCCGGCGGGAGTCGGTGGTGAGGGTGCCGTGGGTTGATCCAAGCATCGGTCCGCCCGCTCCTGTGTGACAGCCTGAACAACTGACGCTGTGTCAGATTACAGAACTGACGAGGTGTCAGGAATGGTCGTGCACACAGAAACGAACGGACCGGGAGGGG
The DNA here is from genome assembly GCF_001282115.1 of Streptomyces sp. NRRL B-24085. Lineage (GTDB taxonomy): Bacteria > Actinomycetota > Actinomycetes > Streptomycetales > Streptomycetaceae > Streptomyces. Next base: position 18,747 of record NZ_LJBR01000005.1, read on the forward strand.
CCGCGCCACGCCGTGGACCGGCGCGGACCGGGCCTACAGCACCGCCAGCACCTCCTTCGCCACCCGCTCGCCCGACCGCACGGCACCGTCCATGAAGCCCATCCAGTGGACCGACGTCTCCGTCCCGGCCCAGTGGATGCCGCCCACGGGGGCACGCAGGGCGGGGCCGTACTGGGTGAGCACCCCGGGCGCGCCGATGGAGACGGGGCCGCCGCGGGTGTAGGCCTCGTTGTTCCAGCGTTGCAGGACGAAAGAGGTGGGGGAGGCCGCTTTCGCGCCGAAGTACGTCACGTAGTCCTTGAGGACGGCGGCCTTGACCTCCGCCTCGCTCGCCGCGTCGAACCTGCGCGCCTCGTCGGCCTCGATGAAGCCCATCAGGGCGCCGTAGGAGGCGTCCGGCGGCGAGTTGTCGAAGGTCGAGCTGATCACGCCGGTGTCGCTGACGACCTGGCCGTTGAGGCCGTCGGCCCGCCAGAAGGGCGTGTCGTAGATCGCGATCGCCTTGGCCACCGAGGCCATCGGCAGGCGCTGGGTGAGCTGGTCGCGGGCGGCGGGCAGCAGCGGGTCGTAGGTGATGCGGGCCGCGAGCGGCGGGGGTACGGCGACGACGACCCGCTTGGCGGTGACGGTGACCCCGCCGGCCGTGACGACGTACTTCGCGCCGGACCTGGCGATCGTGCGCACCGGGGCGTTCAGCACCACCCGGTCGCCCAGCGTGGCGGCGAGCTTGACCGGCACGAGCTGGGAACCGCCGACGAAGCGCAGTTCCTGGGCGCCGCCCGCGGTCTCGGTGAGGCGCTCCAGGGTGCCGGGGGTGGACTCGTTGCCGGCGGCGGCGATGTAGAAGAGGACGAACAGCAGGGACAGTTCCCGGGGTTCCGCCGAGAAGATCGACGTGCAGGCCACGTCCAGGAGGAACTTGGCCGACGGGACCACCGCGTTGGCGCGCAGCCAGGTCTCGAAGGTCTGCCGGTCCCACTCATCGGCCTTGGCGGCGGTCCAGGGCGCGTCCACCGGGACCTGCTTGGCCATGTCGTCGAGGGAGGCCTGCACGATCGCCGCGTTGGCGAGTCCTGCCGCGTCGATCGGCGGGACCGAACCGAGGAGGCCGTCGGTGGCGTAGGGGGTCCTCCTGCCGTCCTTGTAGAGCAGGTTCTTGCCGGTGTTGTAGGTGGCGAAGGTGCCCACGCCCAGCGAGTCGGCGAGCGCCTTGATGCGGTCCTGGGTGGGGCCGATGAACTCGCCGCCGCCCTCGGTGACACCGCCGTTGGCCAGGTTCAGGTTGAGGACCCGGCCGCCGACGCGGTCGCGGGCCTCCAGGACGGCGACCGTCTTCCCGCCCGCCACCAGGTCACGGGCCGCGGTGAGCCCGGCGAGACCGGCGCCGACGATCGCGACGTCCACGTCACGGGTGGCGGCGGAGGCGGGGGC
>NZ_LJBR01000050.1 GCF_001282115.1 Streptomyces sp. NRRL B-24085
CACCCCGTCCCCTCACCGCCGTGAGCGTCTGCACGAGCGTCCACATGACCCACCCAGGGGCGCGGGGAACTGCGCGACCAGCCCCCACCGGCCCGCAGTCGCTTGAGGTCGAGGCCAACGGTTCGTCGTGGCGCGGGTGAGTGCGTCTACTCAGGGGCGCGGGGAACTGCGCGACCGGCCACGACGGACCCGCAGTCGCCCCCGGCACAAGGCCCCCCGAACCCGTTTGTCACAATGGAGGCACGCTTGTGCGTTCGTTCACAAGCTGTCGACCGACCTCCCACCGAAGGTGACCCGTGGACCTCAAGACAGCCTCCGCCATCCGACGCCTCCGCCTGGTCTCCGCTCCCGAGGCGATCTCGTTCCTCGTTCTGCTCATCTGCTCGGTGCTGAAGCGGACCACGGACTTCAACGCCGTCCCGGTGATGGGCTATGTGCACGCCTTCCTGTTCATCCTGTACGTGATCTTCTGGCTCGACGCCTGGAACCGCACCAAGTGGTCCGCGAAGACCGGGATCTGGTACTTCGTGCTCTCCGTGCTGCCCACCGGCGGCTTCTTCGCCGAGCGCAGGCTCAAGCGTGAGGCCGAGGACGCCGTGATCGCCTCCCGGGCCCGCCAGGAAGGGATCGTGAACGCATGATCGTCGCCTTCTCCGTGACCCCGCTCGGGGTCGGCGAGGACGTGGGGGAGTACGTCGCCGACGCGGTGCGGATCGTGCGCGAGTCGGGGCTGCCCAACCGCACCGACGCCATGTTCACCTCGATCGAGGGCGAGTGGGACGAGGTCATGGACGTCGTGAAGCGTGCTGTGGCCGCCGTGGAGGCACGGGCGCCGCGCGTGTCGCTGGTGCTCAAGGCGGACATCCGTCCCGGAGTCACGGACGGTCTGACCTCCAAGGTGGAGACGGTGGAACGGCACCTCGCCGGCTGACCAGTTCAGACGAACCCCGGCCCGCGCGGGCCGGGGTTTTCTCGTGCCCGCTGATTGAGCAGTCGCTCAAAAACGTGTACCTTCCCTTCCTGAGAGTTTGAGCGGTCGCTCAAACACCGAGCTCACCTGGGGGAACATTGGGGCTCTACATAGAGGCACGCATCCGTGCCGATCTCGACGACCTCTGGACGCGGACCCAGGAGCCGTCCCAGCACCAGCGCTGGGATCTCCGCTTCACCCGCATCACCTACCTCCCGCACGAGGCGGACGAGCCGCAGCGCTTCCGCTACGCCACACGCGTGCTGCCCGGTCTCACCGTCGCCGGCACCGGTGTCGCCGCGGGGGAGCGCGAGCGCCCCGACGGCACCCGCACCTCCGCCCTGCGCTTCTCCTCCCCGCACCCCCTCTCGCTCCTGGCGGAGGGCAGCGGCTACTGGCGCTACCTTCCGGACGGCGACGGCGTCCTCTTCCTCACCGGCTACGACTACCGCCCCCGCTGGGGCCGCTTCGGCGCCGTGGCCGACCGCCTGCTGTTCCGTCCCCTGATCGGCTGGGCGACCGCCTGGTCCTTCGACCGGCTGAGACTGTGGCTGGAACGCGGGATCACCCCGGAGCGGGCCCTGCGGAACTGGCTCGCCGAGCTCCTGGTCCGCGCCCTCGTCGTGCTCGTCGCCGGCACCGGCCTCGGCCTGGAGCGCTTCCTGCACCTCTTCGGCCCGCTGGCCGCGCCGATGGCCTACCTCTCGCCGCTCCTCCTCGCCCTCGCCATCTGCGTGGCCCTGTTCAAGTCGCCCCTGCCCGGCACCCCGGCCGCCCGGCGCTGTCTGCGCCGGCCCTCCACACGCGTGCGTGCGCCGCGTGTCCTGCGCACCCTGGAGACCCCGCGATGACCTCGATGTTCCGCACGGTGATGGGCGCCGACTTCGACCGCCTCCACCCCCGGCTCCAGCGCCGCTTCTCGGTCGGGCTGGCGTCCGGCGAGGCCTGCACCGGCCGGGGCGTGATGGACCGCGTCTGGCACGGCGGGGCCTTCGTGAAGCCCTTCCTGGCCCTCGGCGCGACCCGCAACATCCTGGTGCCGACACCAGGACGGAACGTGCCCTTCGTGATCGAGAACGTGCCCTACGTGGACACCCACGGCCGTGAGACGGTGACCTTCGTGCGCACCTTCCGCCTGCCCGGCCGCCCCCGCCGCTTCGACGCCCAGATGGTGCTGAGCCCCAAGGGCGACCGCATCCTCGACTACCTCGGCACCCACCAGCACCTGGCCAGCGAGCTCCACTTCAGCGCCGAGCCCGACGGCTCGCTGCTGATCCGCTCGGGGGAGCACCGGTTCCGGGAGGGCGTGGTCGACGCCCGGGTGCCCGAGCTGATCGGCGCGACGGCGGAGGTGAGGGAGTCGTACGACGACCGGGCGGGCCGCTTCCGCATCCGGGTCCGGGTCGTCAACCGGTACTTCGGCCCGCTCTTCGGCTACGAGGGGTCCTTCGAGGCGACGTACAGCGACATCACGACGTGCGGGGTCCGCCCCGGCCTCCGTCCCGTGCGCGAGGAGTCGCGCGCGTGAGTCCCGAGTCCGCCAAGTCCCTGGAGACCAAGACCAAGCTGCTCGACGGCGCCCTGCGCACGCTCACCGAACAGGGCATCGCCAAGACCTCCGCCCGCACGGTCGCGGCGGCCGCGGGCGTCAACCAGGCGTTGGTCTTCTACCACTTCGGCACGGTCGACGAACTGCTCGCCGCGGCCTGCCGCTACGGGGCCGAGCGCTCGGTGGCCCGCTACCGGCAGCGGCTGGCCGAGGTGACCTCGCTGTCCGAACTGCTCGCGGTGGGACGGCGGGTCCACGAGGAGGAGCGGGCCGGAGGCCATGTGGCCCTCCTCGGCCAGCTCCTGGCCGGCGCCCAGACCCACGCCACCCTCGGCCCCGCCACCGCCGCGGGCCTCGAACTGTGGATCACCGAGATCGAGCAGGTCCTCACCAGAGTCCTCGCGTCCACCCCCTTCGGCGAGTTCGCCGACCCCGCGGGCCTGGCCCGGGCGGTGGCCGCGTCCTTCGTGGGCATCGAGCTGTACGAGGGCGTCGACGCGGCGGGCGCCACGTCGGCCCTGGACGCCCTGGAGCAGCTCGGCGTGCTCGTCGCCGCACTGGAGGACCTCGGGCCGGTCGCCCAGCGCGCGGTGCGCCACCACCTCCGGCGGACCGGCCGCCGCTGACCCCGTCCCACCCCTACCGAGAGGACCCCCGGTGCCCGACAGCCTCTACGAGATCCTGGACGACCGCTTCCTGCCCTGCACCAAGGGCGACAGCAGGCTGGAAACCCTCCACGACGGCAGCCGCTGGGCCGAGGGACCCCTGTACCTGCCCGCCTGGCGCCAGCTCGTCTGGAGCGACATCCCGAACGACCGCATCCTGCGCTGGGACGAGGCCACCGGCGCGGTCGGCGTCTTCCGCTCCCCGGCCGGCAACAGCAACGGCATCACCGTCGACCGGCAGGGCCGGCTCGTCACCTGCGAACAGGGCAACCGCCGCGTCACCCGCACCGAGCCCGACGGCACGGTGACCGTGCTGGCCGAGCGCTGGCAGGGCAAGCGCCTGAACAGCCCGAACGACGCCGTCGTACGCTCCGACGGCACGATCTGGTTCTCCGACCCGGACTTCGGCATCCTCAGCGATTACGAGGGGCACCGGGCCGAGTCGGAGATCGGGGCCTGCCATGTGTACCGGATCGATCCGGGCACGGGCGAGGTGTCCCTCGCCGCGGACGGCCTCGACGGTCCCAACGGGGTGATCCTCTCGCCCGACGAACGGCGGCTGTACGTCTCCGACTCACGGGCCGCCCGGATCCACCGGTACGACGTCCACGCCGACGGCACGCTCTCGCACGGCGAGGTCTTCGCCGAGGCCCCCGACGGCGTCCGCTTCGACAACATCCGCTTCGACGACGAGGGCCGGCTGTGGGCCGCCGCCCTGACCGACGGCATCCACTGCTACGACCCCGACGGCACGCTGATCGGCCGGGTCCGGGTGCCGGAGCGGGTGGCCAACGTGACCTTCGGCGGCCCGAAGGGGAACCGGATGTTCATCGCGGCGACGAGTTCGCTGTACTCGCTGGTGATGTCGGTGACGGGGGCGGGGCGGGTGTAGGGG
>NZ_LJBR01000500.1 GCF_001282115.1 Streptomyces sp. NRRL B-24085
GGACATCACCGGGGGCGGGGTGGCCGCGCCGATCGCGCGGGCGGTGATGAAGGCGGTGCTCAACTCCAAGGAATGAGACGGGGGTTGAGGGCCTCCGAGCGACCGACCTACCGTTCGGTCCATGACTGAAGCGACCGCGTACCAACTCGCCCAGGTGAACATCGGCCGTCTCGCGGCCCCGCTGGACTCCGCGCAGCTGAAGGACTTCGTCGACAACCTCGATCCCGTGAACGCCGACGCGGACGCCGCCGACGGTTTCGTCTGGCGGCTGGAGGGCGAGTCGGGCGACGCCACCGGCATCGCCGTCTTCGGCGACGAGTGGCTGATCATCAACATGTCGGTGTGGCGGGACGCCGACGCGCTGACGTCGTACATGTACCAGGGCCGGCACCGCGCGATGCTGGCCCGCCGCAGGGAGTTCTTCGAGCGGGTCCAGGAGGCGATGGTGGCCCTGTGGTGGGTCCCGGCCGGCCACCGCCCCACGGTCGCCGAGGCCGAGTCCCGGCTGCTGCACCTGCGCACGCACGGCCCGACACCGTACGCCTTCACCCTGCGCACGCCGTACCCGGCCCAGGGGGCGGAGCCGGCCACCGTCCTCGAACTCCCCGACGACCTGGGCTGCTCGGTCTAGGCCGCCTCACTCCTCTCCGGCCGCGATCGCCTCCCGGACCTCCGCGACCCGCTCCCGCTCCTCGGCCGCGAAGCGTTCCGCGTCCAGTTTCTCGGCGATCTCCTCGTCCTGGGCCATGAGGAGGTCGAGGTTGGAATTGCCCATCTCGAAGACGCCCATGTCGACGTAGGCCTGCTGGAGGCGTTTGCCCCACAGGCCGATGTCCTTGACGCAGGGGACGATCCGGGAGAACAGCAACTGGCGGAAGAGGGCGAGGAACTCCGACTGTTCGGCGTACTCCTCGGCCTCCGCCTTCGGGATGCCGAAGTTCTCCAGGACCTCGACCCCGCGCAGCCGGTCGCGCATCAGGTGGCAGCCCTCGATGACGAACTCCTCGCGCTCGCGCAGTTCGGCGTCGGAGAGCTGCCGGTAGTAGTCGCGCAGGGCCATCCGGCCGAAGGCCACGTGCCGGGCCTCGTCCTGCATGACGTACGCGAGGATCTGCTTTGGCAGCGGCTTGTCGGTGGTGTCGCGGATCATGCCGAACGCGGCCAGCGCGAGGCCCTCGATGAGCACCTGCATGCCGAGGTAGGGCATGTCCCAGCGGGAGTCGCTCAGCGTGTCGCCCAGCAGCGACTGGAGGTTGTCGTTGATCGGGTACAGCATCCCGATCTTCTCGTGGAGGAAGCGGCCGTAGATCTCCGCGTGCCGCGCCTCGTCCATCACCTGGGTCGCGGAGTAGAGCTTGGCGTCGAGGTCGGGCACGGACTCAACGATCCGCGCGGCGCACACCATCGCGCCCTGCTCGCCGTGCAGGAACTGGCTGAACTGCCAGGAGGCCAGGTGCTTGCGCAGTTCGCCCTTGTCCTTGTCGGTGAACTTCGCCCAGTACTTGGTGCCGTAGACGGAGATGGACTCGTCAGGGGTGCCGAGGGGGTCGGCGGGATCGACTTCGAGGTCCCAGTCGATGCGCTTCTGCCCGTCCCACTGCTTGTCCTTGCCCTTCTGGTACAGGGCGAGGAGACGTTCGCGGCCGTCGTCGTACTCCCAGGCGAAACGGGCCTGGCCCGTGGCCGGTACCTGCCAGTGGGGGTCCCCGGGATCCGTGGTGTACAGGTCGAAAGTCGGCATGTCCCGCAGGCTGCCCCTTTGTAGACGCCGGGTCAACAAGTCGCGCGCAAGGGATTGACGGCCTTGCTGACAAGCAGTCTCATAAGAGCCATGACGAGTCTGACAGATGTCGACGCGCTCGAAGGGCTGCGTGACGCCCTCGGCCTGCTCAAGGACCGGGAGCAGGTCGCCGAGCGGCTGCTCGACTCCTCCGCGAAGCACTCCTTCGACCCGGACAAGGAACTGGACTGGGACGCGCCCTTCGAGGACGGCCTGTGGTACTGGCCGCCGGAGCTGGTGTCGCTCTACGACACTCCGATGTGGCGGCGGATGAGCGAGGAGCAGCGGATCCTGCTCTCGCAGCACGAGGCCGCGGCGCTGGCCTCGCTGGGGATCTGGTTCGAGATCATCCTGATGCAGCTCCTGTGCCGTCACATCTACGACAAGGCGGCCACGAGCGCGCATGTGCGCTACGCCCTCACCGAGATCGAGGACGAGTGCCGGCACTCCAAGATGTTCGCGCGGCTGATCACCCGGGGCGACACGCCCTGGTACCCGGTGAGCCGGACCCATCAGCAGCTCGGGCGGCTGTTCAAGACGATCTCCACGACCCCGGGGTCGTTCACGGCCACGCTGCTCGGTGAGGAGATCCTCGACTGGATGCAGCGGCTGACGTTCCCGGACGAGCGCGTGCAGCCGTTGATCCGGGGCGTGACGCGGATCCACGTGGTGGAGGAGGCGCGGCACGTGCGCTACGCCCGGGAGGAGCTGCGGCGCCAGATGGTCTCCGCCCCGCGGTGGTCGCAGGAGTTCACCCGGGTGACCTCCGGGGAGTTCGCCCGGGTGTTCTCGGTGGCCTTCGTGAACCCCGAGGTCTACACGAACGTCGGCCTGGACCAGCGGGAGGCCCTGGCGCAGGTGAAGGCGAGCGGGCACCGGCGGGAAGTGATGCAGACGGGTGCGAAGCGGCTGACCGACTTCCTGGACGACATCGGGGTGCTCCGGGGCGTCGGGCGTCGGCTGTGGAAGTCGTCGGGGCTGCTGGCCTGACGGTGGTGCAGGGGCCGGCGGGGGTTGGTCGCGAGGCTCCGACCGCACTCGCTCAGGGGCGCGGGGAACTGCGCGACCAGCCACGACGCGCCCGCGGGCGGCCGACTACCCTGCAACCCATGACCCCATCCGCACCCGCCTACCGCAGACTCGGCGTCGAGGAGCGACGCAGTCAGCTCCTCGAGGCCGCCCTCGGCCTCTTCGCGCACCGCGTGCCCGAGGACGTCTCCCTCGACGACGTGGCGGAGGCGGCCGGGGTCTCCCGTCCCCTCGTCTACCGGTACTTCCCCGGCGGCAAGCAGCAGCTCTACGAGGCCGCGCTGCGGTCCGCCGCGGACGAACTGGAGCAGTGCTTCGACGAGCCCCGGGACGGCCCCCTCCTCGACCGCCTGTCCCGCGCCCTGGACCGCTACCTCGCCTTCGTCGACGAGCACGACGCCGGCTTCAGCGCCCTGCTCCAGGGCGGCAGTGTCGTCGAGACGTCCCGGACCACCGCCATCGTCGACGGCGTACGACGGGCCGCCGCCGAGCACATCCTGCGCCACCTCGGTGTCGCCGAACCGGGCCTGCGGCTGCGCATGACCGTGCGGATGTGGATCACCGCGGTGGAGGCGGCCTCCCTGATCTGGCTCGACGAGAACAAGCAGCCCCCCGTCCAGGAGCTGCGCGACTGGCTGGTCGAGCAGTTCGTCGCCGTGCTCTCGGTGACCGCGAACCGCGACCCGCAGACCGCCGCGCTGGTCACGGCCCTCGCGGCGGATGGCTGACACTGGTGCCGTGAAGAGCGAAGACACCCCCTTCGAGGGCGGTCCCATGGACGGCCGGGTGCTGCCCGTGCTGCTGGGACCGACCGGTCACCCGCCGAAGACGTACCGCATCCCCGTCCCCGACGCGGCCGGCGGCCCGCCCACCGTGCTGGTCTACCGCCGGGTGCCCAGGGGGCACAGCAGGCTGGGCATCCAGAAGGGCTGGAAGTACGCGTACGACCCCGAGGGGAAGGCGAGCGACCGGCCGAGGTGGCCGTGGTCCAGGCCCGGCAGGCAGGCTGACACCGACGGGTGACGAGGTTGCTCCGAACCGCCCACACCCGGCGCGCGCGCACGCCCGAACCGCCTGATGCTCGCCGTGCGGAACAGAGGGGCTGCTCCGCACGGGAGGTGATGACGTGTCAGGAAGGCTTCTGCGTCTGGTGTGCACGGCGGCGGTGGCGGCCGGCACCGCCCTCGCGCCGCTGCCCGCGGCCGCCGCACCGGAGCCGGAGCCGCGCGAGCGCTCCGTCACCCAGCTGCTGACGGACCTTCAGCGGCTGTACCAGGAGGCCGAGGAGGCCACCGAGACCTACAACGCCACCGAGGAGAAGCTGAAGGCGAAGCGCGCCGAGGTGAACCGCCTGGACGCGGCGCTCTCCGAGGTCAGGCTCTCGCTGCACGACAGCCGGGGTGCCGCCGGACGGCTGGCCCGCCAGCAGTACCAGAGCAGCACCGACATCTCGCCGTACGTCCGTCTCCTGCTCGCCCGCGACCCCCAGCACGCCATCGAACAGGGCCATGTGATCGGCCGGTTGGCGCGGGGCCGGGCCAGGACGGTGGGCCGCCTGACCGGCACCGAGCGGCACGCCGACGAACTGGCCCGCAGGGGGCGCAAGGCGCTCGACCAGCAGCTCACGCTCGCCGCCCGGCAGAAGAAGGAGCGGGACGCCGTACGGGCGAAGCTGCACGGTGTGGAGGAGCTGCTCGCCTCCCTCAGCGCCGAACAGCTCACCGCGCTGGCGGAGTTCGAGGAGAAGGGCGTCGAGAAGGCCCAGCGGGAGCTGACGACGTCCGGCGCCCTGGGCGAGGACGCGCGCAAGCCGTCCACGGCGGGCGAGAGAGCCCTGCGGTACGCCCGACGGCAGCTCGGGAAGCCGTACGAGTGGGGTGCTGAGGGCCCGCGGACGTACGACTGCTCAGGGCTGACGTCGAAGGCGTGGGCGTCCGCCGGCACCCCGATCCCCAGGACCAGCCAGCAGCAGTGGGCCCGGCTGCCGAGGGTGCCGTTGAAGCGACTGCGCCCGGGTGACCTGGTGCTGTACTTCCGCGGGGCCACGCACGTGGCGATGTACGTCGGGAAGGGCGAGGTCATCGAGGCCCCGCGGACGGGCGAGCGGATCAGGGTGTCCCCGATCGCCGCTCACCCGCTCCTCGGAGCCGTGCGTCCGGACGACAGGGGTCAGGCCCCGGCCACCGAGGCCACGAACGCGTCCGCCTTCTCCGGGTCGTAGAAGAAGTTCTCGAAGTCGGCCGGGTTGTCGAAGCCGTTGGCGAAACGGTCCGCCACCGGCTGCAACTGCCCGGCCGCACCGATCAGGTTCAGGATGTGCTCCGGCGGGGGCGCGAGCATCGCGTTCGTCCACTTGGTGACGTGCTGGGCGGTGGCCCAGTACCGCTCGAACGTCCCGCGCATCCACTCCTCGTCGAACTCCTTCTCCCCGTGCTCCAGGATCGAGGCGAGGTAGGAGGCCGCGCACTTGGACGCGGAGTTGGAGCCCTGCCCGGTGATCGGGTCGTTGGCGACGACGACGTCGGCCACGCCCAGGACCGCTCCCCCACCGGGCAGGCGGCCTATCGGGTTGCGCACGGTGGGCGCGTAGCGGCCGGCCAGCGTGCCGCCGGCGTCGGTGAGTTCCACGTTCGTGGCGCGCGCGTACTCCCAGGGCAGGAACTTCTCCATGAGTTCCAGGGTCAGGGAGAGGTGCTGCGCCGGGTCCTTCACGCCGGTGAAGACGTCGAGGGGGCCGCCGGGTACGCCCTCCCAGAACAGGATGTCGGCGCGTCCGGACGTGGTGAGCGTCGGCATGACGAACAGTTCGCCGACGCCGGGGACGAGGTTGCAGCGGACGGCCTCGGTGTCCGGGTGCTCGGGGCGCGGGCCCAGGCCGTGCACGTAGGAGACGGCGAGCGCGCGCTGCGGCTCGCTGTACGGGGAGCGCTCCGGGTCCCTGGCGAACATGGAGACCAGCTCGCCCTTGCCGGCCGAGACCAGGACCAGGTCGTACGTACGGGAGAAGTAGTCGAGGTCGCCGACCGCCGCGCCGTGGATGACGAGCTGGCCGCCGCGCTGGGCGAACGTCTCCATCCAGCCGGCCATCTTCACGCGCTGGTCGACCGACTGCGCGTACCCGTCGAGTCTGCCCAGCCAGTCGATCGCGCGCTGCGAGGGCCCCGGGTCGAAGGAGCCGGGTGCCGCCACCGAGACGCCGAGTCCCTCGATCTTCGGGGCCTGGGACTCCCAGAAGTTCAGCTGGAGATCGCGCTCGTGCTGGAGTGCCGTGTGGAACATGCACTGCGTCGACATGACCCGGCCGGAACGGATCTCGTCCGCGGTCCGGTTGGACATCAGGGTGACCTCGTACCCGTGCGACTGGAGGCCGAGGGCGAGCTGGAGTCCGGACTGGCCGGCTCCGACGACGAGTATCTTCCGCATGCGGGTGCTGGCTCCTAAGGGTGGACTACTCGGGGGTCTCGTCCAGCGCGTGGCCGACGAGGGACAGCAGGGTCTCGATGACCGAGATCTTCCGCCGCGCGTCCATGATCATGACAGGTATGTGCCGGGGGATGCTGAGGGCCTCCCGCACGTCCTCCGGCTCGAACAGCTCGCTGCCGTCGAAGTGGTTGACCGCGACGACGTACGGCAGTCCGCAGCTCTCGAAGTAGTCGAGCGCGGGGAAGGAGTCCTTGAGGCGGCGGGTGTCGGCCAGGACGACGGCGCCTATCGCGCCCCGCACCAGGTCGTCCCACATGAACCAGAACCGCTCCTGGCCCGGCGTGCCGAACAGGTACAGGACCAGGTCGTCGTCGAGCGTGATGCGGCCGTAGTCCATGGCCACGGTGGTGGTGACCTTCTCCGGGGTGCCGGAGAGGTCGTCGACCTGCTCGCTGGCCTCGGTCATCAGCGCCTCCGTCTGGAGGGGCTCGATCTCCGAGACGGTGCTGACCAGGGTGGTCTTGCCGACGCCGAAGCCGCCGGCCACGACTATCTTCGTGGCGATGGGGGCCCGGGTGCGGTCCGTCTGCCAGGACTTGAGGTCGTCGTCGGTCTCGACATCGACGAACGGGGTGACGCCGGCCTCCCGGGAGGCGGCGGCGTCAGAGACGGCGGAGTCCACTCAGCACCCTTTCCAGCAGAGCGCGGTCGGGACGGCCCGTGCCATGACCGGTCCCGGTGCCGTACACACGGATCTTTCCCTGGTCCGCGAGGTCGCTGAGGAGCACCCGGACCACGCCGAGCGGCATCTTCAGCAGCGCGGCGATCTCGGCCACCGTGCGCATCCGGCGGCACAGTTCGACGATGGCCCGCAGCTCGGGCATGACCGACTTCAGCGAGCCGTTGCCGAGCTCCTTGCGCTCCTCGGGGGCCTCCAGGGCCGCCACGAAGGTCTCCACGAGGAGGACGTGGCCGAAGCGGGTGCGGCCTCCGGTGAGGGAGTACGGCCGGACGCGGGCCGGTTTGCGGTCGCCGCCGCGGACGGGCAGTTCGGGCCGGTTCGTCATCGGGCGCTCCCCGTCCCCTCGTTCTCCAGCGACTGCCGTAGCTCGCTGCGGAGTTCGGGGGTCAGGACGTGTCCGGCGCGGCCGACGAACAGCGCCATGTGGTAGGCGACGACGCTCATGTCGCAGTCCGCGGAGCCGTGCACGCCGAGCAGCGAACCGTCGCTGATCGACATCACGAACAGGCTGCCCTCGTCCATCGCGATCATGGTGTGCTTCGTCGTGCCGAAGTCCATGAGCTTGGCGGCGCCGAGGGTGAGGCTGCCGATGCCGGAGACGATGGTCGCGAGGTCGGCGGACGAGCCGCGCGGGCCGGCCGGCTTCCCGTCCCGGGCCTCGCGTGCCTCCGCGTTCCGCTCGGCGTCGGAGGAGAGCAGGAGCAGGCCGTCGGAGGAGACCACGGCGACGGACTGGACGCCGGGCACCTCCTCCACGAGGTTGGTCAGCAGGAAGTGGAGATTGCGGGCTTCACGACTCAGTCCGAAGGTACTGGGCGCGGTCAACTGCTTGCCTCCTCGGCTGTGCCCCCCGTGGCTTCTTCGGATGCGGTGCGTTGTTCTGCGGCCGGCAGCTGGGTCTCGCCGGTCTGTTCCTTGATCTCCGCCTCCACGTCGCGGTAGCCGGCCTCCGCCCCCCTGCGGAAGCCGCCGAGCCTGCGGCGGAGTGCGTCGGCGTCCACGGACGCGTTGCGCCGGCGCGGGGCCGGGGCGGTGGGCGCGGTGATCTTGGGGGTGCGCTTGGGGAGGCCCTTGTCGGTGAGGGGCTCCTCGTCGGCGCGGGTGTGTTCGGTCTCGGCCTCGGCGTCGACCGCGGGCTCGGGCTCGGGCGTCGACGGCTCGTCCGGCACAGGGTCCGGCCGCACCGGGTCCGGCTCCCCCTGGGCGGGTATCGGGGCCAGGAGTTCCATCGTCGTCTCGGCGGGGGTCTCCGCCTCCGCGTGGCGTACGGCCTTCTCGGCCATGGCCACCAGGGGGTCACCGTCCTGTGAACGGCCGCTCAGGACGTTGGAGTTGACCTCCGCGTCGGCGCCGGGAAGGGAGAAGGAGTGGGTCGCGCCGGAGACCGGTCCGGTGCCGGAGGCAGGGACGGCGGACGGGGGCGCGGCGGTGAGCAGTGTCTTGGGGAGGACCACCACGGCGGCCACGCCCCCCTGCTTCTGCTCGCGCAGTTGCACGCGGACACCGTGCCGGTGGGCGAGGCGGGCCACGACGTACAGGCCGAGGCCCAGTCCCTCGTCGCCCTCGTCGTACGACTCGTAGGCGGCCTCGGGGTCGAAGTCGGCGAGGCGGGAGTTGAGGGTGCTCATCCGCTCGGCGGTCATGCCGATGCCCTCGTCCTGGACGGAGAGCATGACCTCGCCGCTCTCCAGGAGCCAGCCGGAGACCTCGACGGGCAGGTCGGGCGGGCAGAACGAGGTGGCGTTCTCCATGAGTTCGGCCAGCAGGTGCGAGAGGTCGTCCGCGGCGAAGCCGACCACGTGGGCGTGGGGCGGGAGGGCGGCGATCCGGACCCGCTCGTAGCGCTCGATCTCGCTGACCGCGGCGCGGACCACGTCGACGAGCGGGACCGGTCCGGCGCTCTGCTGCACGTGCTCGGTGCCGGCCAGGACGAGGAGGTTCTCGCTGTGGCGGCGCATGACCGTGGCGAAGTGGTCGAGCTTGAAGAGGGTCGCGAGCCGCTCCGGGTCCTGCTCGCGCTCCTCCAGGCCCTCGATGACGGCGAGTTGCCGCTCGACCAGGCCGAGGGTGCGCAGCGCCAGGTTGACGAAGGTGGCGCCGATGGTGGTGCGCAGCCGCTCCAACTGGGCGGTGGACTCGGCGAGTTCGCTCTTGAGCTGCTCGCGGGCGTCCGCCATCTTCTGGCGCTGGCCGACCAGGTGCTTGCGGTCGGACTCCAGGGTGTTGATCCGCTCGGCGAGCGCCACGGCGTGCGCGTGCAGGGTGTTGACGGAGCGGACGACCTGGGCGAACTCGTCGTTGCGGCCGGTGAAGGAGACCGCTTCCTCGGTGGTGGGGTCCTCGGCGCCGGCGAGCCGGGCGGAGCCGCGGCGCAGCACCGACAGGGGCCGGGTGAGGGTGCGGGCCATGGCGGTGCTGATGCCGACGGCCAGCAGCATCAGGGCGCCCAGGATCGCCACCCGCAGCTCCAGCGCGGTGACGTCGTCGTCGCGGAGCTGGGCGAGCGCCTTGACCCGGCGGTCGTAGAGCGCGGACTCGGCGCCGCGCATGAGGTCGACGCGGGCGGAGAGGGCGGCGTCCAGCTTGGCGGTGCCGGTGTTCAGCTCACTGGTGGAGAGGGTGGGCTGGTCGGTGAGGGCGGCGAGGTACTTGTCGGCGGAGTTGACCTCGGGGCCGGTGACCGTGGAGTCGTAGCTCGCCCTGGCGGCGGCGGGCGCGGAGTCCCGGAAGTCGGCGAGGGCCGCGTCGGAGCGCAGCCGGGCCTGCTGGGCGGCGGCGGCGAGCGCGGCGCGCTGGGCGGCGTCGGCCTTGGAGGAGACCTTCTCGGTGTTCGTCAGGCCGGTGACCGGGTCGTAGACGCTGCGGGTCGTCGTGGGCACGCTGAGCGCCGCGAGCAGGAGTCCGCGGGTGGCGGCGGCCTGCTGCACGGCGGAGTCCAGCTCGGCGAGGGCGTAGGCGCCGGAGCCGGCCCGGGCCGGCATCCGCTCGGCCAGTTCCTCGGCGAGGTCGTGCAGTTCGGTGATGGCGGCGGAGTAGGCGTTGTGCGTCTCCAGCGCGGTGGTCCTGCCGGTGAGCGCGGAGCGGCGTACGGCGTCGATGCCGTCGAGGTCGGCGCGCAGGGTGGCGGGCAGGTCGCTGTCGGCGCGCAGTTCCTCGGCCTGGCGGTCGACGCGGGCGCTCGACTGCTCGCCGGGCGCCTTCGCCCTGGGCCGTCCGGCCGCGATGTAGGAGGTGACCTCGTCGCGTTCGTCGGCGAGCGCGTGGGCGAGGTCCAGGGCGTCCTGGGTCTGCTCGGCGAGCGTCACCAGGTCCTGGGAGTCGTGGAGTTCCCCCGAGGCGGTGACCAGGGAGGGGGCGCCGGCCCCGGCGATCGCGGCGGCCACGACGGCGACGGCGAGAATCAGCCGGGTGCGGACGTGGGTGGGGCGACCCTTGCCGACGGGGGTCCCGGGGGCGCCGGGCGTGGCGGCTGTGCGCTCCGCGCCGTTGCCGGAGGCCGTCTGCTTGCCTGTGCGACGAGGCCGCGTCTTCTGCACCGCTGCTCGCATTCCTGAACTCGTGATACCCATGGGCCCGGGGTGACGCTCCGTCAACTGGTGTGCACACCGGGGTACGGTTCCCGACCCTCCCAGCGCCGGTGGGCGGTGGTCGCGCATCGCCTGAGCCGCCACCCGAAGGAGTGAACCCCGGACGGGAGTTGGCGGGCAAGTTCCTGCGGCACACGCACCGGCCCGGTCCGGCGGGCCGGTTGGACGTCGGCGAAGACCGATGGCAATATTCGCCACCACGCGTGCCCGGAGACCGCCATTCCAGCCCAAACCTGGCGCCTGACCTGCGCGACTACGTCAATTCCGCGGGCGTTGCCACGCTTTGGCGAAGCTTGTGAAGGGCTCGTGCAGACTGGCTGGATGCGTACGGAACTTGTCTCGGAGCCCGGCGATGTCCAGCGTCCCAACGAGGACTTCGCGAGTGTCGCGCTGCCCGCTTCCGGACGGGGCGGCGTCCTGGTCGTCCTCGACGGGGTCACCCCGCCCGCCGGTCCGACGGGCTGTCTGCATTCGGTCGAGTGGTTCACGGCCCGGCTGGGCGGGGCGCTGACCGAACTGGCCGTTTCGCTCATGGATGTTCCCCTGGCCGAGGTGCTGTCCCGGGCGATCGTGCGCACAGCGGAGACACATGGTGAAGGTTGTGACCTTTCTCACCCGCGTACGCCCCAGGCGACGGTGGTGACGGCGCGGTGGTCCCCGGAGTCGGTCGAGTACCTGGTCCTGTCGGACTCGGCACTGCTGGTGGAGGCGCCGGACGGCTCGGTCTCGGCGGTGCTGGACGACCGCCTCTCCCGGCTCCCCCGTGCCTCCCTGGCCACGGACGTGCTGATCGACGCGAACCTCCGCAACAAGGAGGGCGGCTTCTTCACCGCGGCGGCGGATCCCTCGGTGGCGGGGCGCGCGGTGACCGGAGTGCTGCCGCGCTCGTCGGTGCGCGCCCTGCTGGCCCTGACGGACGGGGCGGCCCGGTGGGTGGAGAAGTTCCACGAGGGCGGCTGGCCGGACCTGTTCGCCCTCGTCCGCAAGGAGGGCGCCCAGGCCCTGGTGGACCGCGTCCGGGAACTGGAGCGGGCGGACGCGGAGCCCCGCATCCACCTGCGCCGCAGCAAGACCCACGACGACGCGTCGGCGGTGTACGCGGAACTGTGAGAGAACCGACCGGGCAGCGCACGTCGGGCCCGCGCGTCGGCTCGCTTCGGCGGAACGGTGTGGGGCGGGCGGACTTGCCGGGGCGGCTTGCGTCGACGAGCGCGCGGGGAGGGCGACCGCGCGGAGG
>NZ_LJBR01000501.1 GCF_001282115.1 Streptomyces sp. NRRL B-24085
CCACCGGGACCGCCCGACCCCGCGCCGCGCGATCGTCCCCCCACCGGCGCTGCGACGATGGATTCCCAGACCTCAGAGTCATCACAGACACCCCAGGCACCTCAGCAACCTCATACGTTCCAGGTCGACCTGCGCGGTCTGGTGGACCTCCTCTCCCATCACCTCTACTCCAGTCCCAAGGTCTATCTGCGCGAGCTGATGCAGAACGCGGTGGACGCGATCACGGCCCGGCGGGCCGAGCAGCCGGACGCCCCGGCCCGGGTGCGGTTGTACGCGGAAGAGGGCGCCCTGCGGGTCGAGGACTCCGGGGTCGGGCTCACCGAGGCGGACGTGCACGACCTGCTGGCCACCATCGGGCGCAGCTCCAAGCGGGCCGAGGGACTTCAGGAGGTCCGCTCGGACTTCCTCGGGCAGTTCGGGATCGGTCTGCTCGCGTGCTTCGTGGTCGCCGAGCGGATCCGCGTGGTCAGCCGCAGTGCCCGTACGCCGGACGCGCCGCCGGTGGAGTGGACGGCGAGCGACGACGGTTCGTACCGGGTGCGGACGCTGCCCGACGACGCCCGTCCGGAGCCGGGGACCACGGTTCACCTGGTGGCGCGGGCGGGGGCCGGCGAGTGGCTGGCGCCCGGGCGGGTGCTCCAGCTCGCCCGGGACTTCGGCTCCCTGCTGCCGTACGACGTCCGGGTCGGCGACGAGGCGGTCACCGATCTGCCCGCGCCCTGGGACCGGCCGTACCCCTCCCCCGCGACCCGCCGGGTCGCCCTGGCCCGGCACTGCCACGAGCTGTTCGGCTTCACGCCTTTGGACTCGATCGAGCTGAACGTGCCGCTGGCCGGGATCCGGGGCGTGGCGTACGTCCTCCCCTCGGCGGTGAGTCCCGCCCAACGGGCCACCCATCGGGTGCACCTGAAGGGCATGCTGCTGACCGAGCGGGCCGAACAGCTCCTGCCGGACTGGGCGTTCTTCGTGCGCTGCGTCCTGGACACCGACAGCCTGCGGCCCACGGCGTCGCGCGAGTCGCTGTACGAGGACGAGACGCTGGCCGCCGTACGGGACGCGCTCGGGGAGCGGATCCGGTCCTGGCTGACGGGGCTCGCCGCCGGGGATCCGGAGCGGCTCGCGGCGTTCCTGTCCGTGCACCACCTGGGGGTGAAGTCGCTCGCGCGGCACGACAAGGACATGCTGCGCACGATGCTGCCCTGGCTGCCGTTCGAGACGACCGACGGGCGGCTGTCGCTGGAGGAGTTCGCACAGCGGCACGCGGTGGTGCACTTCACGCGGACCGTCGAGGAGTACCGGCAGGTCGCGCCGATCGCCTCCGCGCAGGGCGTCGGGGTGGTCAACGGCGGTTACACCTACGACAGCGACCTGGTCGAGGCGCTGCCCTCGGTGCGGCCGGGCACGGTCGTCACGGAACTGGACGCGGACACCGTGACCGCCCACATGGACCTGGTCGACCCGGCCGAGGAACTCGCCCTGTCGGGTTTCCTCGCCGCCGCGCGGGCCAGGCTCGACCCGCTGGGCTGTGACGTCGTCCTGCGTGCGTTCCGGCCGCTGTCCCTGCCCGCGCTGCACCTGGACGACCGGGACGCCCGGCACGAGCAGGCGCGGGCGGAGGCCGAGGACCAGGCGGACGACCTGTGGGCGGGCATCCTCGGCTCGCTGCGCGGCAGCGCCCCACGCGCGCGTCTCGTGCTGAACCATCTCAACCCGCTGGTACGGCGGATCGGTGCGCTGGGCGATCCGGAGCTGATCGGCACAGCCACCGAGTCCCTGTACGGGCAGGCGCTGCTGATGGCCCAGCGTCCGTTGCGGCCCGCGGACTCGGCGCTGCTGAACCGGGCTTTCATGGGCCTGCTGGAATGGGCCACGAACGGCGAGGAGGGCCGCTGATGAGCGCGGTGGACGGGAGCGCGGCCTTCGACGCGCTGCGCCGGGCGATGGCGGAGAACGCCGAGGAGCCGGAGGGGCCCGCCCGCAACGCGCGCGCGGAGCAGTTGCTCGCCGAGGCCGAGAAGCTGAACATCCCGCTGGCCGTGATCGAGGCGCTCGGGCACCAGCTGAAGGTCTACAACTACAGCTCCGAGAAGGCCAAGATGTTCGTCCCCTTCGCGCGGCTGCTGCGCATGTGGGACGAGCGTCCTGAGGACTTCGACGAGTACGAGACGCACTCGCTGCACTGGGTGTTCAAGTGGATGACGACCGGCATGCTCGACCAGCCGCACATCCCGCTCGCCGCCATGGAGAAGTGGCTCGGCGAGATGGAGCACCGCTACCGGCTGGCCGGGCACTCCGAACGGGCCGTGCGCAGCGCCGAGTACAGCGTGGCCGCGCACGTCGGGGACCTGGAGCGGGCCGAGCGCGCGTACGCCGCGTGGCTGGCCGCCGACCGGGACAGCATGGCCGACTGCCACGCCTGCGAGCTGCACGAGCAGGGCTGGTGGCAGTCGCAGCGTGGGCGGGACGAGGAGGCGCTCGACCTGTGGGCGCCGGTCCTGGAGGGCGAGTTCACCTGCGCCCACGAGCCGCACGCGGTCCTAGCGTCCTCCCTGAAGCCGCTGCTGCGTCTGGGCCGCCTCGACGAGGCGCGCGCCAACCATCTGCGGGGCTTCCGGCTCGTGCGGGCCATGGAGAGCATGCGCGGCGCCTACGCGGACCACGTGGAGTTCTGCGCGCTCAGCGGCAACGAGGCGCGCGCGCTGGAGCTGCTGGCTGAGCGTCCCGCGTACTTCACGGACGACGGCCATCCGCGCAGCCTGCTGGACTTCACGGCCGTGGTGGCCCTGCTGATGGACCGGCTGACCGGGCTGGGCCTGGGCGAGCGGCCGGTGCCCGGCCCCGCAGGCCGGTCCTGGACCGCGGCCGAGCTCGCCGCCCACGCGCGCGGGCAGGCCCTCGCGCTGGCCGCCCGCTTCGACGAGCGCAACGGCACGTCCCACGTCAGCGAACGGACCCGCGCGCGCATGGCGCAGCGCCCGCTGGTGGAACGGCTGCCGCTGGGAGTACGGGCGGTCCGGACGGTCGCCGCTCCGGCGCCCGCGGCCCCCGTCACCGCGCGGGAGCCCGATCTGGCCGCGCTGGTCGCCGAGGCCCGGCGGCTGTCGGACACCCTGCGGCCGAACGCCGTGGAGGCGTGGGCGGCGGTCGCGCGGGCCGCCGAGGGCGTCCGGCTGGATCCGCGCGACCGGGCGGAGATCGCCGACCACGAGGCGATGGACCTGGGCCCGGCGGGCCTCGAACTGTTCGAGCAAGCCGCCGAGTTGTACGCGGAGGCGGGCGACCCGGGCGAGGCACTGGCGGCACGCGCGCGTGCCGCGTACGTCCGCGCGCTCGCGGGTGAGGTGGACGCGGCGCTCGCGGCGGTCGCCGGGCCGTACGACGAGGTCCTGGCGCTGTACTCCGCGGACGGCACCGGCGTACGGCAGACGGCGTCGGTGCTGATGTCCCGGGCGCGGATCCTGATGCGGCGGGTGCACGAGGGCGACGAGGAGGCGTTCCCGACCGACGCCGAGTCGGCCGTACGGGAGGTGCTCGCGCTCGTCGAGGGGCGGACCGGGGACGACGTGCGGCTGGCCGCGCGGGTCGCGGAGGCGCAGGCGATGCTGGCGGAGCTGGCCGCGCGGGCCGGGGACCTTCCGGCGGCGGCCGAGCTGTTCACCACGGCCGCGGCCGGGTTCGTGGCGGCGGGCCTGCCCTGGTTCGCGGTGGAGTACGAGGCCAGGCTCGCCGGGCTGCTGCACCACCTGGGCGACCCGGACGGCACGGAGCGGGCGCTGCGGGCGGCCCTGGAGCACGGCGGGCCGCATCTGGAAGCGGTCGGGCGGGCCCAGCTCCATCTCCAGCTCGCCGAGGTCGTCGGCGGCCGGGGGCTCGACGAGGAGGCCGCGGAGCACGCCCTGGAGGCCGCTCACTGGGCCGACGAGGCCGGGGAGGGGCCGACGCTGGGTGCCCTGGCCCGGCACCAGCTCGGCGGGTTCCTGCTGCGTCTGGGCCGGTGGGCGGAGGCCGCGGAGGTGCTGGAGTCGGCGCTTCCCGACCTGAGCGCGGAGCGGCACGGCGAGGGGGCGGTCGTACAGACGCAGTGGTGGCTCGGCGACTGCCTGGCCGAGCTGGGCGAGCACCGGGCGGCGGCCGAACGGCGACTGCAAGCCGCGGAGATCGCCCGGCACTGGCCCGAGCAGCACGACCACGCCACGCTCGCGCACCTCGCCGCGGAGTCCCTGGGGGCCGCGGGGCTGGCCGCCGAGGCCGACCGGGCGTACGCGCGCGCGGGCGCCCTGTGGACTGAGCTCGGCAATGTGTACGGTCTCGTCCGCTCGCTGCGTGCCCGCGCGTGGCTCGCGCTGCGCGCGGAGGACGGGGTGGACGCGGCGCGGCGGTTGATGGCGGACGCGGTCCGCGCGTGCGAGGCCGCGCTGGGCGACGCGCGGGCCGACGAGGCGGCACGGCAGCGGCTGGTCGGCGAACTCGGGCACACGCACCGGCAGTTCGGGGACCTGCTGGCCCGTTCCGTCCCCGAGGACGCCGAGGACGACTCGATCCGGGCGGTGCTGGAGGAGGCGCTGGCCGAGGTGGTGGAGGCGGTCGTCGTGTTCGCCTCGCTCGGGGACGACGCCCTGGACGCGCGGACCGGTGCGGAACTCGCGGCGGGCTGGCTGGCGGCCGATCTGAGCCGGCCGGCGGAGGCGGCGGCACGCGCGCGTGCGGTGCTCGACGCCTACGGCGACACGGACAGGGCCGACGCCACGGCACGGGCGCGGCGGTCCGAGGCGGAGCAGATGCTGAGCCTCACCGAGGGTGCGGAGGGGCGGGACGGCTGACCGGCACCGCCCGCGCTGTGCGGGGAGCCGCCGGCCGGGGTGCTACTCGACCCCGATGAGCAGCACGGCCCCCTGCCGGCCGCCCCGGTACACGACGGTGTCCACGGCGAGGTAGGACTCCCGTACGCGCGTCTCCAGGTGCTCGGCGACGGTCTCGGGGGCCTCGTCGCCCAGGACCAGGGTGACCAGCTCCCCGCCGGCCGAGAGCATGCGGTCGAGGACGGTCTCGGCGGTCACGGTGACGTCCGAGCCGATCACCGCCACGTCCCCGTCGATGAGCCCGAGGACGTCACCGGCCTGGCAGATGCCGGCCATGGTCCAGGACTGGCGTTCCGCGACGACGACCTCGGCGTGGCGGGTCGCACCGGCCGCCGAGGTCATCTGGACCACGTCCTCGTCGAACCGGCGCTCCGGTTCGTGCACGGCGAGCGCCGCGATGCCCTGGACCGCGGAGCGGGTCGGGATCAGCGCGACCCGGATGCCCTCGGTGCGGGCCTGCTCGGCGGCGGCGGCCGCGGTGTGGCGCAGGTCGGCGTCGTTGGGCAGCAGCACGACCTCGCGCGCGTGGGCCCGCCGTACGGCCTCCACGAGCTCCCCGCTCGCGGGCGGCTCCCCGGGGCGGGCGAGCACGGTGGTCGCCCCGGCCTCGGTGTACAGCCCGGCCAGTCCCTCACCGGGCACGACGGCGACGACGGCCCGCTGGGCGCGCTCGCGGGCCGGCCGCCCGGCGCCGGTGGTGTGCACGTCACCGACGCCGAAGTGCGTGATGCGGATCCGGTAGGGCCGGCCTGCCTCGACGCCCGCCTCCACGGCGGCGCCGGCGTCGTCGACGTGCACATGGACGTTCCACAGTCCGTCGCCGCCGACCACCACGAGGGAGTCCCCGAGCCCGTCGAGCCGCTGCCGCAGCCGCGCGACGGCGGTGTCGTCGGCCTCCAGGAGGTAGATGACCTCGAAGGCGGGGCCGTGGGTGTCCGGGGCGTCGGCGCACTCTTCGAGGACGTCCGCGGGGACTTCTACGGGGTCGGCGGGGACGGAGTCGGCCCGGGCCTCGGCGGAGTCCGCGCGCTCCTCGGCGGAGGTCATGTCCGTGTCGTCGCCCGCCACGCGCGCGTGCCGCAGGTCGCTCACCACCGGCACCGCGCTGGGCACCTCCCCCGTGAACGTCTCCACCAGCGCCCCCAGCACCGCCACCAGCCCCCGGCCGCCGGCGTCCACCACGCCCGCGCGCTCCAGGACGGCGAGCTGGCCGGGTGTCGCGGCGAGGGCGGCGCGCGCCCCGTCGTAGGCGGCCCGGGCCACCGCCCCGCAGTCGCCCTCCGCTCCCCCGGCCGCGTCCGCGGCGGCCGAGGCGACCGTCAGGACCGTGCCCTCGACGGGGTGGGCCACGGCCTGGCGGGCGGAGTCGGCCGCGTGCCGCAGGGCGAGGCGGAGCCCCTCGCCGTCCGTGTGAGTCGTCTCACTGTCGGCGGACAGCACCTGGGCCATGCCGCGCAGCAACTGGGCAAGGATCGTGCCGGAGTTGCCGCGGGCGCCTATGAGGGCTCCGTGCGCCATCGCGCGAGCGGCCTCCGCGAGTGCCGGTTCGCCCGAGTCGTGGGCGCCGTGGGCCTCGAAGACGGCCTCCACGGCGGCGGTCGCCGACTCGGCGGTCAGGTACAGGTTGGTGCCGGTGTCCCCGTCGGCGACGGGGTAGACGTTGATCGCGTCGATCTCCTCGCGCGCCCGGCCCAGCGCCCGCAGCGCGAGACCGCACCAGGTGCGCACCGCGAGAGCATCGAAGAATGTCTGCGGCACCTGCGCCACCTGCGCCTCCTCGGGCTGCTGGACTGGACGCAGCGTAGACCCCGGGCGGGCGTCCGCCGGAAGAGGGCCCGGAGCGAGTGCCTGGTCAGTCATGGTAGTTTCGTTCTACTGGCGCAGTCGTTGTATGCTGCTCCGGTTGCCCGATCCCGATCGGGCCATTCCCCTGGCAGTGCCACTCAGATCTTTGATCCTGCGATCTCGATCCCGGCCCGCCGGGATCCACCGTAAGTGCATCTGAAGTCTTTGGAGTGACCCGTGGCTGCCAACTGCGACGTCTGTGGCAAGGGGCCGGGCTTCGGCAACAGCGTGTCCTTCTCGCACCGCCGTACGTCCCGTCGCTGGAACCCGAACATCCAGCACGTCCGTACCGTGATCGGCGGGACGCCCAAGCGCCTGAACGTCTGCACCTCGTGCATCAAGGCCGGCAAGGTCTCGCGCTGACGCACAGCTGAAGCGCGCGGCCACCGCTGGTTCGCTGCAGAGCCGGTCCACCTCAGGGTGGGCCGGCTTTTTGCCGTGCCCGCTTGTACGTGAGGGCGATCGTCGGCCCGTTCCTCCTCCAAGGGGCTCACCGGGAAGTCGGCGACGAACGTCAAGCTGCCGGAGTACCCGGTGTGAGGCCGTTCCGCAGCGCCCAGCCGTGGTCGACGGGACCGATCCCCCCGCCGAGGGCGAATCCGGCGGCGATCGCGCCGGTGACGTACTCCTTGGCCGCCGTCACCGCCTCCGGCACGGACTGTCCCTTCGCGAGCTGCGAGGCGATCGCGGAGGCGAGGGTGCAGCCGGTGCCGTGGGTGTGCCGGTTGTCGTGGCGGGGCGCGCGCAGCCAGTGCTCCGCGGAGCCGTCGGTGAGCAGGTCGACGGCGTCGCCCGGGAGATGACCGCCCTTGATGAGCACCCACTTGGGTCCGTACGCCAGGACGGCCCGGGCCGCCTCGCGCAGCTGGGACTCCGACTCGACCCGCACACCGGTGAGTTGGGCCACCTCGTCGAGGTTGGGGGTGGCCACGGTGGCGACCGGGAGCAGCCGTCGCCGTACGGACTCCAGGGCGGACGAGGCCAGCAGCGAGTCGCCGTGCTTGGAGACGCCGACCGGGTCGACGACGGCCGGGGCGTCCGTGGCGCCGATCAACTCGGCGACCGCCTCCACGAGTTCGGCCGAGGCGAGCATCCCCGTCTTGACGGCCTGAACGCCGATGTCGTCCACGACACTGCGGTACTGGGCCCGCACCGCCTCCACCGGCAGCTCCCAAGCCCCTTGCACGCCGAGGGAGTTCTGCGCGGTGACGGCGGTGACGACGCTCATGCCGTGCACGCCGAGCGCGAGCATGGTCTTCAGGTCGGCCTGGATCCCGGCGCCGCCGCCGGAGTCGGAGCCCGCCACGGTGAGCACCAGGGGCTTCACGACTCGATGTCCCCGCCGAAGTGGTCCCAGCCGCCCTGGCTGGTCCAGGGCGCCCCGTCGACCGTCACCTGGGGCAGCGCCGAGGGGTTGAGGACCTCGCCGATCACCTTCCAGCGGGCGGGGAGCTTCACGTCCGGCGGGAAGGTGGCCACGATCGCGTGGTCCTCTCCCCCGGACAGCACCCACTGGATGGGGTCGACACCGACGGCCTGACCGATGTCGATCATCTGGCTCGGGATGTCGATCGCGCCGGAGCCGATGTCGATGCGGACCTTGCTGGCCTCGGCGATGTGGCCGAGGTCGGCGATCAGCCCGTCGCTCACGTCGCACATCGCGGTCGCGCCGAGCGCCGCGGCGGCGGGGCCCGCGTGGTACGGCGGCTCGGGGCGCCGGTGCGCCTCGACGAAGGCGCGCGGCGAGCGGAACCCGCGGGAGAGCACCGCGTACCCGGCCGCCGACCAGCCCAGCCAGCCGGTCACGGCCACCAGGTCGCCGGGCTGGGCGCCGGCCCGGGTGACCGGCTCCTGGCCTCGCAGATCACCGAGGGCGGTGATGGAGACCATGATCGTGTCCCCTCGTACGACGTCACCGCCGACCACGGAGGCGCCCGCGACCTGGCACTCGTCGCGCAGGCCGTCCATGAGCTCCGAGGGCCAGGTCACCGGGAGTTCGGCGGGCACGACCAGGCCGAGCAGCAGGGCGGTCGGCACGGCTCCCATGGCGGCGATGTCCGCGAGGTTCTGGGCGGCCGCCTTGCGTCCGACGTCGTAGGCCGTGGACCAGTCGCGGCGGAAGTGCCGGCCCTCCAGAAGGATGTCGGTGCTCGCCACGACCCTGCGGTCGGGCGCGGCGACCACCGCGGCGTCGTCGCCGGGGCCCACCCGGACCGCCGGGGTGGTGGTGAGACGGGAGGTGAGCTCCCTGATGAGCCCGAACTCGCCGAGCTCACCAACAGTGCCCTTCATGGCCCTTACGCCCCTTCTGTGCCGTGCCGTGCCCGGTCGCGCGTCATCAGTGTCCTCGATACGGTCGAGGGGACCGTGAACTTCTGTCGTGTCCGCACCCCGGCACGGGTGTCCGCGTCCCCGCGGGTCTCCCCGCAGCGACCGGCGACGCGATACCGTGGCGTTCCTTTTCCCCACATGATCCTCGTGGCCGCCCTGGAGGTTCCGTGGTACAGGCGTACATCCTGATCCAGACGGAGGTCGGCAAGGCGTCGACCGTCGCCGAGACGATCAGCAAGATCCCTGGTGTCATCCAGGCCGAGGACGTGACAGGACCGTATGACGTGATCGTCCGCGCACAGGCCGACACCGTGGACGACCTGGGCCGCATGGTGGTCGCCAAGGTCCAGCAAGTGGACGGCATCACGCGCACCCTGACCTGCCCGGTCGTCCATCTGTAGCCCCCGTCTACCCTTGGCCGGTGAACTTCTTCCGTCACCGGCCTCTCGGTCTGTCCGCGCTCGCCCTGCTGATCACGGTCGCGGGCTGCTCCTCCGCAGACGACAGCGCGTCGGCTGCGGTTCCCTCGCCGGGGGCGGGCGTCACGAAGCTGTGCCGGGAACTGGACCGGGTACTGCCGTCCAAGGTCGACGACCAGGACCGTCGGGATCCCGAGCCCGCGTCCGCGCTGACCGCGGGCTGGGGTGACCCGGCGATCATACTGCGGTGCGGTGTCGAGCGGCCCGCGAAGATGGACGATCCGGAGGCCGACGGGGTCGAGGTGAACGGGGTGGGCTGGCTCCTGGAGAAGCAGGACGACGGTTCGTTCCGGTTCACCACGACCCTGCGCAAGGCCTACGTCGAGGTCACGATCCCCGAGAACCGCACCGCGGACGGCATGGCACCGCTGGTGGACCTGGCGTCCGGCATAAAGAAGGCGATCCCCAAGGGAATCGCCGACTAGCCCCACCCGAACCCCTCGAAGCCGGCCTCGTAACCCCCGCCGGCCGACGACATGGTTCTCACCGACCGGCAGCGCGGTTCGCACCCACCGGCAGCGGGAGCCCCAGCGCCCACGTCCGGAGTCCCGGCGCCCGGCGACGGGGGTCCCAGCGTCCCACGTCCGGAGCCCCAGGGCCCCACGTCCGGAG
>NZ_LJBR01000502.1 GCF_001282115.1 Streptomyces sp. NRRL B-24085
CGAACACGGCACCCCGCGTGCCGCCCAGCGCCGCTGACTGCGCGCCCCGCATGACGAGCAGCACCGCCACCGTCACCAGGGCGCCCATCACCAACAGCAGCCAGGGCTGGGGGAGTCGGCGGGTCACCCAGGTGCCCGCCGGGACCGTGCAGGCCGCCGCCAGGCAGAACGGCAGCATCGCCCGGGGACGCACCAGACGCAGGCCGCCCGCCAGTCCCACCAGACAGATCACCCCTGCCGCGCAGTTGGCGAGGACCACCCCCTGCGCCGGGCCGAGAAGGAGCACCAGTGCGGGCACCGAGACCAGGGCGAAGCCCATCCCCGTGAGCCACTGCACGCAGGAGCCGAGCAGCACGATCACGGCCAGCAGCACATCGGCCGTCGACGTCATGGGCACCTCACGGTCAACAGGCGGGTACAGAGCGTCAATTGCATGAGCCCTGGCTCTGTCCTGTACATCGGCTGCACGGCCCCTAACCAGCGCGAAGAGAGTCTGGAGCCACTTCACGGCACAGCCTCTCACCGCAACTGGAGACAGCGATGACCCGTCGTTCCATAACCAAGCGCGCAGCCATCGTCGCCGCCACCGCCCTCGTCACCGCCGGCACGGTCACCGCGGGCGTGAGCCTCGCCGGCCCCGAGCCCGCGAAGAAGCCCTCCGAGAAGCAGATCGCGGCGCTGTTCGACCACTGGAACGCCGCCCTGCGGACCGGTGACGCCGACACGGTGGCGGACCTGTACGCCAAGGACGCGGTCCTCCTGCCCACGGTCTCCAACAAGGTCCGCACCGACCGCGCCGGCATCGTCGACTACTTCGAGCACTTCCTCCGGAACAAGCCGGCCGGCAAGAAGGTCAAGACGGTCGTCGACGTCCTCGACGGCAACTCCGCCATCGACACCGGCGTCTACGAGTTCACGCTCACCGACCCGAAGAGCGGCGCCCAGCGTGTCGTCGAGGCCCGCTACACCTACGCGTACGAGAAGCGGAACGGCGTGTGGAAGATCGTCAACCACCACTCCTCGGCGATGCCCGAAGGCTGATCTCCACCTTCAGCCCGCCCCCCGGCGCGTCCGCCAGCGTCACGGTCCCGCCGTCGTCGGTCACCAACTGCCGTACGACGGCGAGGCCGAGGCCCGAGCCGGTGCGTCCGGTCAGGCCCTGACCGCGCCAGAAGCGGTCGAAGGCACGGGACTTGTCGGCGTCGGACATCCCGGGGCCCTCGTCGAGGACCGACAGCACCACCGTGTCCGCCCGGGACTCCACCTCGACGGTGATCCGCCCACCGTCCGGGGAGACCTCCAGGGCGTTCGAGAGCACGTTGTCCAGCACCTGGTCGAGATGACCGGGGCCGGCCAGCACCAGCAGCCGGCCGTCGGCACTCCCCCCGAGCGCGATGGTGACCCCGCGCTCGTCGGCGGCCGGCCTCCACACCGCCAGCCGTTCGTCCACGATGTCCCGCAGCACCAGCGGCTCCGCGGCGGTCACCTTCGCCTCCGCCCGCGCCAGCACCAGCAGCCCGTTGACCAGGCGGCTCATCCGGACCACCTCCGCCGTCGCCTGCTCCACGTCCTCCCGTACGAACTCGTCCTCCACCCCGTCCGCGATGTTGTCCAGCGACAGGCGCAACGCGGTGAGCGGGGTGCGCAGTTGGTGCGAGGCGTCCGCCACGAAGATGCGCTGCGAGGCCACCAGCGTGTCCAGGCGTTCGGCGCCCTGGTTCAGGGTGCGGGCGAGCGTCTGCGTCTCCGGCGGGCCGGTGACCGGGGAGCGCGCGGTCAGGTCCCCGTCGCTGAACTTGCTCGCCATGGAGTTGAGTTCGCGCAGGGGCGCGGTGATCCGGCGGGCGGCGAACGCGCCGATCGCGGCGGCCGCGGCCAGCACCAGCACGGCGAGAGCGGCACGGAAGCCCCAGATCTGCCACAGCCGTGTGGTCATGTCCGAGGTCGAGTAGACGATCCGGACGGCCGCGTCACCGTCCGCGGGGACGGTCACCGTCAGGTGCTTGCCCCAGACGAAGTCCGAACCCCAGTCGGTCGTCGCCTCGTTCCTCGTCACGGCCCGGGTCAGCGCCGCGTCCCCGCGGGGGGCCGGCAGCCGCGGGTCACAGCTGGCGGTCGGGGTCGCCTGGACGTTGCCGTACGCCTTGGCCACCTTGGTCAGGGCCTCGCACGAGGCCCGGTCGCCGTTCCCGAGCAGGAACGCCATGGTGTTCGCCTCGCGCTTGACCGACGACTCGGTGTCGTCGCGCAGCTGATCGGTGAGCGTGAAGGCCACCGGCACCGTGAACAGCAGGATGGCCACCGCGACCAGCAGGATGTAGCTCCGGATGAGCTGCCGGTTCATGAGGCCCCGTCGTCCCCGGCGATCTCCAGCCGGAAGCCCACGCCCCGCACCGCCTCGATGACGACCGCCCCGGCGAGCTTGCGCCGCAGCGCGGCCACGTGCACGTCCAGCGTCTTGGTCGGCCCGAACCAGTTCGCGTCCCAGACCGCCTCCATGATCTGCTCGCGCGACATCAGCGCGCCCGGCTCCTCGGTGAGGAAGGCCAGCAAGTCGTACTCCTTGGGCGCGAGGGCCACCTCCTGGCCGTCGAGCCGGACCCGGGCGGCCTTGCGGTCGATGCTCAGCCGGGAGCCGTAGCAGTCGGGGCCCGTCGCGGCGGCCTCGGTACGGGGCTGCGCGCGCCGCATCACGGCCCGTATCCGCGCGATGACCTCCCGGACCCCGAACGGCTTGGACACGTAGTCGTCGGCGCCGAGCTCCAGGCCCACCACCCGGTCGGTCTCGTCGCTGCGCGCGCTGATCACGATGATCGGCACGTCACCGCGCCCGCGCAGCGCCCGGCACACGTCGAGGCCGTCGGTGTCGGGCAGCCCGAGATCGAGGAGTACGACGTCGTAGGGGCCCTGGTGGCCGAGCGCCGCCGCACCGGTGGAGACCCACTCCACCTCGAACCCGTAGCGGATCAGGCCCCGCCGCAGCGACTGGGCGACCGGCTCATCGTCTTCCACCAGGAGTACGCGCACAGCCGCACCCTAATCCTTGAAACTTAATTCACTGTCGTCACAGGTGCCCCACAGGGCCATGTGACGCGGTGCACTTTTCCCGGGCTGCGCGGTTGGGCATGCGCTGACCTGGGCGTCCGAATCTCACGATGCGATACCGCGGAGGTGGATTTCGGGCGCTCGGTAAACTGAGCCGACACACACGGACTGAGCGAGGAGCGCACGTGGGCCTTGTCGTGCAGAAGTACGGAGGCTCCTCCGTAGCCGATGCCGAGGGCATCAAGCGCGTCGCCAAGCGAATCGTCGAAGCGAAGAAGAACGGCCACCAGGTCGTCGTCGTCGTTTCCGCGATGGGCGACACGACGGACGAGCTGATCGATCTCGCCGAGCAGGTATCTCCCATGCCTGCCGGGCGTGAGTTCGACATGCTGCTGACCGCCGGAGAGCGTATCTCCATGGCCCTGCTGGCCATGGCGATCAAAAACCTGGGCCACGAGGCCCAGTCCTTCACCGGCAGCCAGGCCGGCGTCATCACCGACTCGGTCCACAACAAAGCCCGGATCATCGACGTCACGCCGGGCCGTATCCGGGAGTCCCTCGACAAGGGCAACATCGCCATCGTCGCCGGCTTCCAGGGCGTCAGCCAGGACAAGAAGGACATCACCACGCTCGGCCGCGGTGGCTCCGACACCACCGCCGTGGCGCTCGCGGCCGCCCTCGACGCCGAGGTCTGCGAGATCTACACCGACGTCGACGGCGTGTTCACCGCCGACCCGCGCGTGGTGAAGAAGGCGAAGAAGATCGACTGGATCTCCTTCGAGGACATGCTGGAGCTCGCCGCCTCCGGTTCGAAGGTGCTGCTCCACCGCTGTGTGGAGTACGCCCGCCGCTACAACATCCCGATCCACGTCCGGTCGTCCTTCAGCGGACTCCAGGGCACGTGGGTCAGCAGTGAGCCGATCGAGCAAGGGGACAAGAAGGTGGAGCAGGCCATCATCTCCGGTGTCGCGCACGACACCTCCGAGGCCAAGATCACGGTCGTCGGCGTGCCGGACAAGCCGGGTGAGGCCGCGGTGATCTTCCGCACGATCGCGGACGCCGAGATCAACATCGACATGATCGTGCAGAACGTCTCCGCCGCCTCCACCGGGCTGACCGACATCTCCTTCACGCTCCCCAAGGCCGAGGGCCGCAAGGCCATCGACGCCCTGGAGAAGAACAGGTCGGGCATCGGCTTCGACTCGCTGCGCTACGACGACCAGATCGGCAAGATCTCGCTCGTGGGCGCGGGCATGAAGACCAACCCGGGCGTCACGGCCGACTTCTTCACCGCCCTGTCCGACGCCGGCGTGAACATCGAGCTGATCTCGACCTCCGAGATCCGCATCTCGGTCGTCACCCGCGCCGACGACGTGGCCGAGGCCGTCCGCGCCGTGCACAGCGCCTTCGGGCTCGACTCCGACAGCGACGAGGCGGTCGTCTACGGCGGCACCGGCCGATGACTGCCAGGCCGACGCTCGCGGTCGTAGGCGCGACCGGGGCCGTCGGCACGGTCATGCTCCAGATCCTGTCCCAGCACGCGGACATCTGGGGCGAGATCCGACTGATCGCCTCCCCCCGCTCGGCCGGCCGCAAGCTGGCCGTGCGCGGGGAGCAGGTCGAGGTCGTGGCCCTGTCGGAGGAGGCCTTCGACGGGGTCGACGTCGCCATGTTCGACGTGCCCGACGAGGTGGCCGCCCAGTGGGCGCCGGTCGCCGCGGCCCGGGGTGCCGTCGTCGTGGACAACTCCGGCGCCTTCCGGATGGACCCGGACGTGCCCCTCGTCGTCCCCGAGGTCAATCCGCACGCGGCCCGGATGCGGCCCCGCGGGATCATCGCCAACCCCAACTGCACGACCCTGTCCATGATCGTGGCCCTGGGCGCGCTGCACGCCGAGTTCGGGCTGCGGGAACTGGTGGTGTCCTCGTACCAGGCCGTGAGCGGCGCGGGCCGGGCGGGCGTGGAGACCCTGCGCCAGCAGCTCTCCCTGGTCGCCGGCACCGAGCTCGGCACGCACCCCGGTGACGTGCGGCGGGCCGTCGGCGACAACACCGGGCCGTTCCCGGAACCGGTCGCGCTGAACGTCGTGCCGTGGGCCGGTTCGCTGCGCGAGGACGGCTGGTCCTCGGAGGAGATGAAGGTGCGGGACGAGTCCCGCAAGATCCTCGGCCTGCCCGCGCTGCCGGTCGCCGTGACCTGTGTACGGGTCCCGGTGGTCACCGTGCACTCCCTCACCGTGCACGCCCGCTTCGAGGGCGAGGTCACCGTCCGCAAGGCGCGCGAGATCCTCGCGACCGCACCCGGGGTCGTCCTCTTCGACGATCCGGCGGCCGGGGAGTTCCCCACCCCCGCCGACGTCGTCGGCACCGACCCCACCTGGGTCGGGCGGGTCCGGCGGGCCCTCGACGACCCGACCGCGCTCGAGCTCTTCGTGTGCGGCGACAACCTGCGCAAGGGCGCCGCGCTCAACACCGCGCAGATCGCGGAGCTCGTGGCGGCCGACTTCGGGTGACGCGCGGCGGATCTCCCGTACGCAGTTGTGCCTACGGGAAAAGACCTGGCCATGGCCGGAACCCTTTGTAGGATCTGTGTGCGACATGTGGTGCGACTAATGGTCCGTACCACTTGATCCCGGCGCCCGGGCGTCCGAAGATTTTCCTCCCCGCTCTCCGCAACCGCGCGAAGGGCGGGGAGCGTCTTTGCGAACGCCCTTTCAGGGGTGCGGGGATGCTTGCGGGGCGTGGGGACGCCCCGGCCATTCGGGACACAGGGGAAGAGCGGGTAGGCATGAGCGCGTTCGACGCACGGTCAGTTGTGCTGCCTGAGAGAAGATGGACGGCCGCGTACAACCCTCACCGGGGTGAGCGTGTCCAACTGTCGTGGCTCAGGTACTCGACTTCCCTGCCGCGCCGAGCGGCGCGGCCGTCCTCCGGCCCCGCAGGCCCGGGGCGCCCGGTGGCATGCCGGTGATCGCGCCCATGCCCGCAGCGCGGCCCGCCCGCATACCCAGTCAGCGCGACGGAGCCGAGTACGCCGAGGACACCGCGGCAGCCGGTACCACCGTCGACCACCTCACCGAGACCTACCGGGCGCACTACCGCTCCCTGCTGGGTCTCGCCGCCCTCCTGCTCGACGACACCGCCTCCTGCGAGGACGTCGTCCAGGAGGCGTTCATCCGCGTCCACTCGGCGCGCAAACGCGTCCGCGACCCGGAGAAGACCCTCGCGTACCTGCGCCAGACGGTCGTCAACCTCTCCCGCTCGGCCCTGCGCCGGCGCATCCTCGGACTCAAGCTGCTGTCCAAGCCGATGCCCGACATGGCGAGCGCCGAGGAGGGCGCGTACGACCAGCTCGAGCGCGACTCCCTCATCAAGGCCATGAAGGGCCTCCAGCGCCGCCAGCGCGAGGTCCTGGTCCTGCGCTACTTCGCGGACATGACCGAGGCCCAGGTCGCCGATACCCTCGGCATCTCGCTGGGCTCCGTGAAGGCGTACGGCTCGCGGGGGATCGCCGCGCTGCGGGTCGCGATGGAGGAACCGGTGTGAGCGGCGAGGGTGATTCCGATGGACGGCGCCACGAGCCTTACGCGTGGCATGAGCCGACCGGGGAAGGCGAGCACGAGCCGACCCGGACGGCGCGGCAAGAGCACAAGCAATCGCACGCTGGGAACGGAACTGTGAATCAGGGCCCCGACGATCTGAGCTCCACGGGGGAGTTCGACTCGGACGAGCTTGCACTGCGACGCATGCTGCACCAGGCGGTCCAGGAGATGGAACCGCGGGACGGCACCCTCGACCACCTGCGCAAGGCGGTGCCCGCCAGACGGGCCCGCAAGCGGCAGGCCCTCGTCGGCATGGCGGCCGCCGCCCTCTTCTTCGGCACCGCGATCCCCGCCGTCGTGCACGTCTCCTCCACCGGCACCAGCGCCAACACCTCCAACGCCGGGCACACCTCCCAGATGCAGGGCGGCGCGGGCCAGGGCAAGCAGCAGGACGGCGGCGAGTCCACCTCCGGCGGCTCCTCGGGCAAGACCGAGGACAAGGGCAAGGGCCAGCCGAAGGGCGACGACAAGGGCAGGACGGCGGGCGCGGGCACCGGCGCGAGCAGCGGCAGCGACCCCTCCGCCACGACCTCCCAGAGCGCCCAGGTCTGCACGGCCGCCCAGCTCGGCTCCCCCACGGCGAGCACCGCGGTGCCCGACGCCTCCGGGACGGTCTACGGCACTTTCCGCGTCACCAACAGCTCCTCCGCAGCCTGCACTGTCTCCGGCCCCGGCATCGTGACGCCGAGCGCGCAGGGCGCGGCCGACAGCAGCAAGATCGGCGCGCTCCGGCACACGTCCGGCGACGCGGCCTCCGCAGGGCTGCCCGACCCCTCCCAGGAGGTCGCCCAGCTCACGCTCCAGCCGGGGTCCTCCTACGACGTGAAGTTCGCCTGGGTGCCGTCCGAGACCTGCCCCACCTCGGAACCCTCCAC
>NZ_LJBR01000503.1 GCF_001282115.1 Streptomyces sp. NRRL B-24085
ATATTTGCTCGCGTCCACTGTGTTAGTTCTGAGGCAACGACCGTGTCTTTTTCCGGTCTGGTTTCATAGTGTTTCGGTGGTCATAGCGTGAGGGAAACGCCCGGTTACATTCCGAACCCGGAAGCTAAGCCTTACAGCGCCGATGGTACTGCAGGGGGGACCCTGTGGGAGAGTAGGACACCGCCGAACTCCTTTTGATGAAAAGGCCCACACCTCATGGTGTGGGCCTTTTCGCGTTGTGGGTGTGGTTCACGGTTTTTGAGGGGGCGCTTTGCGCCCCCTTTCTTTGTTTACAGGCGGCCGGCTGCTTTCAGCGCCAGATAGGCATCGGCCAACGCTGGAGCCAGGTCATCGGGTGTCGCGTCGACGACGGTCACTCCATGGCGGCGGAGTTGTTCCGCCGTGCGATGGCGTTCCGTCCGGGCCTGGGCGGCGGCCGCTGCCTCGTAGACCGCGTCGACGTTGCCGCGGGCCGTGGCCATGTCCGCGATATGAGGATCCGCCACTGAGGCCAGAAGGACCGTGTGCCGCTGGGTTAGTTGAGGGAGGACGGGCAGCAGGCCCTCCTCGATGGGCGCGGCGTCGAGGCTGGTGAGCAGCACGATCAGGGAGCGGCGGGGGGCCGTACGCAGAGCTGCGGCGGTGAGGCCGCGGGCATTCGTCTCGACGAGCTCGGGTTCGAGGGTTGCCATCGCGCTGACCAGTGAGGGGAGCAGGTCGTTGGCCGTGCGGCCCTGGACCAGGGCCCGCACCCCGCGGTCGTATGCGAGGAGGTCCACGCGGTCGCCGGCGCGGGAGGCGAGGGCTGCCAGGAGCAGGGCCGCGTCCATGGAGGCGTCGAGGCGGGGGGCGTCGCCCACGCGGCCTGCCGAGGTGCGGCCGGTGTCGAGGACGACGAGGATGTGGCGGTCGCGTTCGGGGCGCCAGGTGCGTACGGCCACGGAAGTCTGGCGGGCCGTGGCGCGCCAGTCGATGGAACGGGTGTCGTCGCCGGGGACGTACTCGCGGAGACTGTCGAACTCTGTGCCTTCGCCTCGGGTGAGGACGCTGGTGCGGCCGTCGAGTTCGCGTAGGCGGGCGAGCTTCGAGGGGAGGTGCTTGCGGCTGGTGAAGGGGGGCAGGACGCGGACCGTCCAGGGCGCCTTGTGGGTGCCCTGGCGGGCGAAGAGTCCGAGGGGGCCGTAGGAGCGGATCGTCACGCGGTCTGCCTGGCGGTCGCCGCGGCGGGTGGGGCGCAGGCGAGTGGTGAGGCGGCGGCGTTCGCCGGCCGGGACCGTCAGACGGTGGCGGGAGGCCTCCACCTCAGTGCCGGGCTGCCAACTGCTGGGCGGCCAGGCGTCGCGGACCTGGGCGCGGAGCGGGCGGCCGGACGGGTTGGTGACCGTGAGGGTGACGTCGGCCGTCTCGCCCAGGCGGGCGGAGGTGTCGCCGGAACGGGTCAGTCCGAGCCGTCGTACGGGAGCCGCCAGGGCGAAGTCGCAGGCGCAGGCCACCGCGAGGGGGGCGTTGACCGCGAGGATGCCCGTCCAGCTCGGTTCCCAGATGCCGACGGGGAGGGAACCCAGAGCCGCGAGGAGTGCGGCGCGTCCGGTGAGGGCCATCAGCGGGGGACCGGGACGTGGGCGAGGATCGCGTTGATGACGGAGTCGGCCGTCACGCCCTCCATCTCGGCCTCGGGGCGCAGTTGTACGCGGTGGCGGAGAGTGGGGAGGGCCAGGGCCTTCACGTCGTCGGGGATGACGTAGTCGCGGCCGGTGAGCCACGCCCACGCGCGCGAGGTGGCCAGGAGGGCCGTGGCGCCACGTGGGGAGACGCCCAGGGTGAGGGACGGGGACTCGCGGGTGGCGCGGCAGATGTCGACGACGTACGCGGTGATCTCGGGGGAGATCGAGGTCTTGGCGACTGCCGCGCGCGCGGCTTCGAGGTCGGCCGGCCCCGCTACGGGGCGTACGCCGGCGGCCTTGAGGTCGCGGGGGTTGAAGCCCTCGGCGTGGCGGGTGAGGACGTCGATCTCGTCCTGGCGGGAGGGGAGCGGGATCGTCAGCTTCAGGAGGAAACGGTCCAGCTGGGCTTCGGGAAGGGGGTAGGTGCCCTCGTACTCCACCGGGTTCTGGGTCGCGGCGACCAGGAAGGGGTCGGGGAGGAGGCGGGGGGTGCCGTCGACCGTGACCTGGCGCTCCTCCATGGCCTCCAGGAGGGACGACTGGGTCTTGGGCGGGGTGCGGTTGATCTCGTCCGCGAGGAGGAGGTTGGTGAAGACCGGGCCGGGCTGGAAGGAGAACTCGGCGCTGCGGGTGTCGTAGACCAGGGAGCCCGTCACGTCGCTCGGCATGAGGTCGGGGGTGAACTGGACGCGCTTGGTGTCGAGTTCGAGGGCGGATGCGAGGGCGCGGACGAGCAGCGTCTTGGCGACGCCGGGGACACCTTCGAGGAGTACGTGTCCGCGGCACAGGAGGGCGACGACGAGACCGGTCACGGCGGGGTCCTGGCCGACCACGGCTTTGGCGATCTCGGCGCGCAGGGCTTCCAGGGAGGCCCGTGCGGTGTCCGGGTCCCCGGTGGTCCCGGCGTTGTCAGTGGTCGGGTCCATCATGGACGGCGTACCTCTCTTTCGAGGGCGTCGAGTTGGTCGGCTAGGGAGATGAGGGCCGCGTCGTCGCCGGGCGTCGGGCCGAAGAGCAGGGCGTGCAGGGTCTGTCCGTCGCCGTCGTGGTGGAGGTGGGCGGACAGGGCGGGGAGCAGGGCTTCGGGCGCGTGCGCCTGGGCGACGGGGACGCCTACGAGGGGGGCGAGGCGGGTGCGGGTGGTGGAGCGAAGAGCGGTGGCCGCGCGGTCGCGGGCGTTGGCCTTGCGGTAGAGGCGGGCTCGGCCTTCGACGGTCTCGGAGGCGCGGATCGCCACGGGGAGTTTCTCGGGCACCAGGGGGCCGAGTCGGCGTGCCCTCCACAGGGCGGCGAGGGCTGCCGCGATGAAGAGCTGGAGCGTGCCCCAGAGCCAGCCCGAGGGGAGCAGGTCGAAGAAGCTCTTCTCGTCGTCCGGGTCGGCGGCGGAGGAGTCGGAGAGCGAGGGGAGGTACCAGACCAGATGGGGGCGGGAGCCGAGGAGTTGGAGGGCGAGCGAGGCGTTGCCCTGCTCGTCGAGGGTGTCGTTGTAGAGGATGTCGGGCGCGCCGAGCACGACGGTGTCGCCGTCCCCGTCGGCCGCCGGGACACGCACCAGGGTGGGCAGACGGTCGCTGGGGTAGCACTCGTCGTTGCCGGGGTGGGTGACGGTGTAGCGGATGCCGCCGGTGTCGGCGTTGCCCGCACGCCGGGCCGCCGGCAGGCCGCAGTCGGGGGAGAGCGTCGAGTCGAAGCTGGTGGCGGGGTCCGCGACGACGCCGGGGGCCAGCCGTTCGACGGACCAGCTCCCGGGGGCGACGAGGACGGTGCGGCCGTCGGAGCCGGCGGTCGCGGAGCGCAGTCGGTTCTGCTGGCCGTGTGTCAGGAGGTCGGGTACGGCGACCAGCAGCGTGGTGTCCGGGCCGGCCGCGGCGCTTGCCTCGTCCAGGGTGGTGACGACGCGGGTGTCGACGCCCCGGTCGGCGAGGAGTTCGGCGACCGCGCGGCTGCCGAAGGGGTCGGCGGAGCGCGGGTCGAGGCTGCCGTGGCGTTCGGTGGAGCGGATCGTCGCGATCACCACGGCCGCGACGAGGAGCAGTACGAGGGCGAGTACGACGCCTCGCGCGCGGGTCCACACCTGGCGGGCGGTGGGCGAGGCCGAGGTGGACGGGAGCGTGGCCTCGGTGGTCATTCGGCGGCTCCCGGGCGGGCGTTGTGGTCCGCGCTGTGGCTGCTGCCCGTGCTGCTCGTGCTGCTCGTGCTGCCGGTGCTGCTCATGCTGCCTGGGCTGCTTCCGCTGTTCGCCGTCGCGAGGACCGGCTTGGCGCGTTCCAGGTCGCGGTCGAGTTCGGCGATGCGGTGGTACGACTGCTCGGTCGCGGCCCTGCCGCCGTACGTGACGTCGTCGAAGGCGCGGGCGGCGGAGCGCAGCCGGTCGGTGTGCGAAGGTAGGGCGCGGCCCGCTTCCGCGGCGGCCTCGTCCGCGGTGCGGCCGGGACGGACGTCGAGGAGGGCGCGTTCCTCCAGGGAGCGGACGATCGCACGCATGCGCTCCTGCACGGCCTGGCTCCAGTGGCCCTGGGCGGCGTGGGCCTCGGCGGCCGCGCGGTGGTCGGCGGCGCTGCGGGGGCGGTCGT
The DNA here is from genome assembly GCF_001282115.1 of Streptomyces sp. NRRL B-24085. Lineage (GTDB taxonomy): Bacteria > Actinomycetota > Actinomycetes > Streptomycetales > Streptomycetaceae > Streptomyces. The sequence goes on from NZ_LJBR01000503.1 coordinate 4,238, forward strand.
CGAAGAGGGCGGCGGAGGAGGCGGGCCCGCGGCTCGGGGTGCCCAGGCGCCACCACAGTGCGCCGACGACCAGGACGATCGCGGCGATGACGACGACCAGGCCGAGTGGTCCGCCCGGGGTCGCCGACGAGGCGGCGTTGAACAGCTTGTCGACCCAGTCCCAGAACGCGTTGAGGGCGCGCTGGAACCAACTGGGGTCGTTCTCGTGGTACATGCGCTTGGACAGCTCGCGGCGGGCCGCCTCCCGCGCGGGATCGCGCGGGATCGTCAGCGGCGGCTCGTCGGCGGACCGTGCCGGTGACAGCACGGAGGCGTCGACGCCGCGCAGCATGGTGAGCACTCCCCCCGGCAGGATCACCGCATCAGCTCCCGGCAGTGGGGCCGGTGCCGTAGCCCTGGACGCCGGCCGCGCGGGCCAGTTCGAGGTCGAGGGCCTCGCGGCGGATGCGCTGGTCGATGTAGAGGAGCACGGTGACGCCCGCCGAGATCGGGAAGGTGATCATGGAGCCGATCACCGCGCCGACGCCGCTGATGATGAGGAACGTCCAGCCGAGGTCGCCGGTGCCGTTGACGAAGCCGCCGACACCTTCGCCGCTGAGCGCCGCGGCGAGGAACGTGAAGGGGATGACGACGATCGCGGCGACGATGTTCGCGATGATCGCGGCCAGCAGCTGGATGCCGAGGACCCGCCACCAGGAGCCGCGGACCAGTTTCGTGGAGCGGCTCATCGACTTCACGATGCTCTGCTTCTCCAGCATCAGCGCGGGCGACGCCAGGGAGAAGCGGATCATCAGCCACAGCGCGACGACGCCGGCGCCGATGACGCCCAGGGCCACCAGGGCGATCCCGCCGCCGTCGGAGCCCGCGGCGGCCACGAGGATGCCCGGCAGCGCACCGACGGCGAGCACGCCGAAGGCGATGAGCATCAGCAGGAAGATCAGGCCGAACAGCCTGGGCACCTGCGGGCGGGCGTCGCGCCAGGCCTCACCGGTGGTGACCGGCCTGCCGAGCACGGCCCGGCTGGTGACGGCCGTCAGCATCGCGGTCGCGGCGATCGTGCCGATCAGGGAGATGAGGTAGACGACGGTGGAGCCGAGCATGGTCTCGCCCAGGGCGCGGGTCAGCTCGTCGGCGCTGGCGCTGGGGTCGTTGAGCGCCTCGGTCCCCGCGCTGTCGTTCAGGACGAAGCCCTGGAGCAGGATGACGAGGACCTCGGTCACGACCGCGACGGCCAGGGAGATGCCGAGGACCGTGCGCCAGTAGGTGCGCATGGTGGAGACCGCGCCGTCGAGGATCTCGCCCACGCCGAGCGGGCGCAGCGGGATCACGCCGGGCTTGGCCGCGGGCGGGGGGCCGCCCCAGCCGCCGTAGCCGCCGCCCCAGCCCGGGGGAGGGGTGTAGCCGGCGGG
>NZ_LJBR01000504.1 GCF_001282115.1 Streptomyces sp. NRRL B-24085
GGTCCCGGGTGACGCGGGGCGGGTAGCGCAGGGAAAGGGCGACGGGGGCCGGTGCGGGAGGGGAGCCTGGCCGGGACGTACCCGCGACGGCGGGCTCCTCCAGCACTCCGCCCCCTTCCAGTCCCTCCGGGCCGCCCGCCACCACCGGGCCGCGGTCCGTCTCGATCACCTCGATCTCGACCGGGGCCTCGCCGGCCACCTCGACGGTCTCCGTGTGCCGGGTGGCGCGGTGCCAGACGCCGTCCGGGCCGAGGGCCTCCACGCCGGCCCCCGTGCGGCGCAGCCGTTCGCGGTAGAGGTCCTGGTAGTCGGCCATGGCGTTGGTGATGGACCAGGCGACCGTGCCGGTGTGGCCGAAGTGGGCGATGCCGGGGACCCCGGGCACCGCGAGGCCGACGACGTCGAACTCGGGGCAGGCCAGGCGGATCTGCTGGTAGACGCCGGGGTCCTCGATGTAGCGGTGCGGGTCGCCCGCGAGCACGGCGTGCCCGGTGGTGGTGCGGTCGCCGGCGACCAGCCAGCCGTTGCTGCCGGAGGTGCCCGGACCGTCGGCGGCGAAGAGACCGACCGCGTCCGGGCCCAGGTGCCGCAGCGCCTCGTCCCGCCAGAGCTTGGCCGGGAAGCCGGCGAACAGGATGTGCGTGCCGAGCCAGACGCCGAGCGGCGTCCAGGGCTCCCAGCGGCCGGGGGCGAGGCCGACGCGGGTGAACTCGGGGGCCGAGGCGGACGGCAGCTCCTCGTTGACGCCGTCGACGTACGCCCGCACCCAGTCGGCCGTCTCCGGGTCCTGTCTCTCCAGCGCGGCGAAACAGCGTCTGGCCGTGTCGTCCAGGCGGGCCCGTCTCGCGAGGGTGTCCCAGGACAGGGCCGCCGCGCCGAGGAAGGCGGCCGAGGTGCCCTGCGCGCGGTGCCGTTCGACCTCCAGCTGCCAGGCACGGTCGCGGGCGGTGACCCGGCCCTGGGCGTGGGCGAGTTCACGCGCGCTGCCCGCGCGGAGGTGGGGTATCCCCCAGGCGTCGCGGTAGATCTCGGTACTCACCCTCGCACTCGCTTCCGTTTAAGTTAGGCTTACCTAAGTTATCTGGTGAGGGAATCGTACTTGAAGGGTGAAGCACCATGGGGCAGGGGCACGGCTGGGAGGGCGCGGTCCTCCGACTGCTGCGGGCGAAGGACTTCGTGTTCACCGTGACCGGCGCCGAGGACGTCACCGAGGCGTACCGGCGGGTGCATCTCACCGACGGCGGGATGCTGGCGGCCACCGGCGTCCATCCGACGATGTGGGTGCGCCTGTGGTTCTCCGCCGCGGGCAAGCCGCACCAGCGCGCCTACACGCTGGTCGACCCGGATCCCGGGAAGGGCACGTTCTCCCTGGAGTTTGCGCTGCACGACGGCGTCGCCAGCGACTGGGCCCGTACCGCGAAGCCCGGCGACACCGTCGAGGCCACCGTCCACGGCACCGGGTTCGACCGGCCCGACCCCGAGCCCACGCACGTCTTCGCCTTCGGCGACCCGGCCTCCCTGCCCGCCCTCAACTCCCTCCTCGGCGCCCTGGACTCCTCCCCCGCGACCGTCTGGTTCGAGGGCGGCGACGAGGACCTCCCCTTCCGCACCGACCCGTCCCGCCACGAGGTCCGCCGGGTGCTCCGCCTCGACTCCGGGGCGCACCTGGTCGCCCAGGCGAAGGCGGACCTGCCCGCACTGCTGAAGGACCACCCGGACGCGTACGTCTGGATCGCCTGCGACACGGCCACGACCCGGACCCTGTCGTCGTACGTCCGCAAGGAGCTGGGCGTGCCGAAGGAGCGGGTCGACGCGCTGGGCTACTGGAGGCCCTGAGAGGAAACCCGCGCCGGGCGCACAACTCTTCCCGGGACTGGTGGGTCGAACGGGACAGCTGTTGTCCCGTACCGAACAGCAACCACCGCCTGCACCGAACAGAGCGCCGGCATCACCGTCGGGAGCGTCAAGGGCTACTTCGGCGCGGCGCTGACCAGCCCTCACGTGGAGCTGTGACCGCGGCGGGGGCATGATCGGAGTCATGGACGTCACCCTTCACCTCGCCCAGGACCCCGAGGCCGACGAGCTCCTCGGCCGCTCCCCGCTCGCCGCGCTGGTCGGGATGCTGCTGGACCAGCAGGTCCCGATGGAGTGGGCGTTCAAGGGCCCCCGCACCATCGCGGACCGTCTCGGCGCGAGCGACCTCGACGCGCACGACATCGCCGCGCAGGACCCGGATGCCTTCGTCGCACTGCTCTCCGAGAAGCCGGCCGTGCACCGCTACCCGGGCTCGATGGCCAAGCGGATCCAGCAGCTCTGCCAGTACCTCGTCGAGCACTACGACGGTGAGGCCGAGCTGGTCTGGAAGGGCGTGGACGACGGCCGCGAGCTGCTGCGCCGGCTGGAGGAGCTGCCGGGGTTCGGGAAGCAGAAGGCGCAGATCTTCCTGGCACTGCTGGGCAAGCAGCTCGGCGTCCGGCCGCGGGGCTGGCGGGAGGCCGCGGGCGCCTACGGCGAGCCCGAGTCCTTCCGGTCCGTCGCCGACATCACCGGCCCCGAGTCGCTGACGAAGGTCCGCGCGCACAAGCAGGAGATGAAGGCGGCCGCCAAGGCGGCGAAGGCGGGCGGGAAGTCCTAGTCAGCCGGGTGGCCCGGCCCGGGTGGCCGGGGTGCGCGCGGCGGTCGCAGCATGGACCATGACCGAGTTCGACGACCGCTTCGCCGACCGTTTCGACGACCGCAAGGTCCACGCGGGCCGCCCGCCGGGCACCTCGCCGCACGCGCCCGAGCCGCCCCTCGACGGCCCCCTGCACACCCTCGCCCAGGCGGCCTGGCAGGTGGTCCTGCTCACCGGTGCCGCTTCGCTGGTCCTCGGCGTCCTGGTCCTCGTCTGGCCCGGCGCCTCCCTGCTCGCGGCCGGTGTCCTCTTCGGCGTCTACCTCCTGGTCAGCGGTGTCTTCCAGCTGGTCGCGGCCTTCGGCACGCACAGGACCACCGCGCTGCGCGTCCTCGCCTTCGTCAGCGGCTCCCTGTCGATCCTGCTGGGCCTGTTCTGCCTGCGCGGGCCGATGCGGTCGATCCTGCTGCTCGCCCTGTGGATCGGCATCGGCTGGCTGATCCGCGGCATCACCCAGACCCTGGCCGCCGCCTCCGACCGCTCGATGCTGGCCCGCGGCTGGCAGATCCTCCTCGGCGTGCTCACCTTCGTCGCCGGGATCGTGCTGATCGACTCCCCCTTCGAGTCGGTCGCCGTCCTCACCCTGGTCGGCGGCATCTGGCTGGTCGTCGTGGGAGCGGTCGAGATCGTCACGGCCCTGAGCATCCGCAGCCGAGCCCACCGGACCCCGCACCCGGTGTGACCCCACCGCCCGCGTGCACCGCCGCCGGCACCGGATGTCGGCAGAGCCCCACGGCGGCCACCACCCAAGTCTCGCCGCACCACCGGCGTCCGGAACGCCCGGCCCTCCTCGCCGCACCACCCCACGCCCGCCCCTCCGGTCGGGTGAACTGCGGGGCCGAAGTGCTGAAACGGGCGTGCCGGAGGGGGAGACGACCTGTGTGAGTTCCGTACGACGCCCCCCGGGCAGCCGTGACTGGCTGCGGGTCCTCGTGCTGCTGCTCGCGCTGCTGGTTCCCGGTGCGCATCTCCAGGCGCACGCGATGCCGCCCGTGCCCGCCGGGGAGCTCGTCGAGTACGACGTCCTCGACACGGCGCTGCGGCCGCCGGCCCGGGCCGTCCACCGTGCGGTCGTGCCTCTGCGGCCCGTGCCGTGGCCGGAGACGGTGCACGGCGTGCCGGCGCAGCGGCCCCTCCCCGCGCCCCCGAGGCCGCCGTACGCGCTGCCCGTCCTGCGTTCCGTGGTCCTGCGCTGCTGACAGAGCCGGTTTCCCCAGGCCCGCTCAGCACTCACGCAAGGACAAGGAACACCGCCATGCCCGTCGACCCGTACGCGGTCCTGCGCGCCCTGCTGCGCGCGGAGGCCGCACGCAGTGCGCCGAAACCGCAGATCCCGAAGGAGCAGCCGCCGACGAGAGAGGAGAAGCGCGGCTGAGTCACCGGAGGAGGCCGCGGGCTACCGCCGCCTCCTCCGGGCCGTACCGAAGAGCGAGCGGGTGATCTCCCGCCCGATCTGCGTGCCCAGCGACCGAGCCAGCGACTTGAACATGCCGCTGCCGACGACCTGTTGGACGACGGAGGGGTCGTCCGCGCGGGCCGGGGCCGGGGCCGGCGGGGCTTTCATCTCGTCCGGGCCCTTGGCGCCGCGGGAGTCGAGCTTCTCGTACGCCGACTCCCTGTCCACAGCCTGTGCGTAACGCCCGTACAGCTCCGAGGCCCTGACCGCCGCGTCCAGGGCACCGGCGTCGACGGGAGCCATCAGGGACTCGGGCGCGCGCAGACGGGTCGCGGCGACGGGCGTGGGCGCTCCCTTCTCGCTCAGCACCGTCACCACGGCCTCTCCCGTCCCCAGGCCGGTGAGCAGCTCCTCCAGGTCGTAAGCGGAGTCGGGGAAGGTCCGCACGGTCGCCTTCAGCGCCTTCTGGTCGTCCGGGGTGAAGGCCCGCAGCGCGTGCTGGACCCGGTTGCCGAGCTGGGCGAGGACGTCGGCGGGCACGTCCTTCGCGGTCTGCGTCACGAAGAAGACGCCGACTCCTTTCGAGCGAATCAGCCGCACGGTCTGCGTGAGGGAGTCGAGGAACGCCTTCGAGGCCCCGTTGAAGAGCAGATGCGCCTCGTCGAAGAAGAACACGAGCTTCGGCCGGTCCACATCCCCGACCTCCGGGAGATCGTGGAACAGATCGGCGAGCAGCCACATCAGGAAGGTCGAGAAGAGCTGCGGCCGGTCCTGTACGGCGGCCAGCTCCAGGACGGAGACCAGCCCGCGCCCGTCGTCCGCGGTGCGCAGCAGCTCGGCGGTGTCGAACTCCGGCTCCCCGAAGAAGTCGGCCATGCCCTGCGCCTCGAACGCGGTGAGGGACCGCAGGATGACCCCGGCGGTGGCGGTGGACAGGCCCCCGATGTTCTTCAGCTCGGCCTTGCCCTCGTCGGAGGTGAGGAAGGCGACGACGGCCCGCAGGTCCTTGAGGTCGACCAGTTCCAGCCCCTTCTGGTCGGCGTAGTGGAAGATCAGGCCGAGGGACTGCTCCTGGGTCTGGTTGAGCTGGAGCACCTTGGACAGCAGCAGCGGCCCGAAGCTGGTGACGGTGGCCCGGACCGGGATGCCGTGCCCGATGCCGCCGAGGGCGTAGAACTCCGCGGGAAAGCCGGTGGGCTCCCACCGCTGGTGCACTTCCGCGGCCCTGGACTGCACCTTCTCGTTCCGCGCGCCGGGCTCGGAGATGCCGGACACATCGCCCTTGATGTCGGCGAGGAAGACCGGGACCCCCTGCGCCGACAACTGCTCGGCGACGAGCTGGAGCGTCTTGGTCTTGCCGGTGCCGGTGGCGCCGGCGACGAGTCCGTGCCGGTTGAGCATCGACAGGGGGATCCTGACCTGCGCGTCCGGGAGGCAGACGCCGTCCCACAGCAGTGCGCCGAGGTCGAGCGCGGGTCCGGTGAAGGCGTAGCCCGCGGCGATCTCCAGGGCCGGCTGCGGCAGCGCGGCGGAGCGGGACCGTGCCTCCGGCATGGACCGGTCGGCGGTTGCCGGGGCGGCCCCCGTCTCGCCCCGCGGCGGGGTCTTTCGCTCGCTCATACCGAACCCCTGCTCCCGTTACGCCCTTTTCTTCCCCTTTTTCCAGCGTCGCACTCGCTCGCCATGGCTGCGCCCGGAAGGTCTTGACCGGTAGGCTTTCCGTGTGATCTTCAAGCGCATCGGAAACGGCCGGCCGTACCCCGACCACGGCCGGGAAAGCACCCGGCAGTGGGCGGACGTCGCACCGCGCCCGGTCCGCCTCGATCAGCTCGTGACGACCAAGGGCCAACTCGACCTGGAGACCCTGCTCGCCGAGGACTCGACGTTCTACGGCGACCTGTTCGCGCACGTCGTGAAATGGCAGGGCGACCTGTACCTGGAGGACGGTCTGCACCGCGCGGTGCGGGCGGCGCTCCAGCAGCGGCAGGTGCTGCACGCGCGCGTGCTCGAGCTGGACTGAGTGACGGCGCTGTAAAGGTTTGGCCCTTTCGGGTTCTCCTGCGCGGCGGTCAATGATCATCTAGTAGGAATCACCGCCCGCGCGCACTACGCTGCGCCCATGAGCATGCTGACGCCCCCCGGCATGGGCGGTAAGTACCGGATCACGGGCGACAAGTACCCCCGGATGCGTCGGCCCCGGCGGCGCGGCAGGCTCGTGCTCGGTGTGGTGGCCTCCGTCGCCGCGCTGAGCCTGGTCGGCTGGGGCACGCTCCAGCTCATCGACGTCTTCACGGGCGGCGGCGACAAGGCCTCCGCGGCCGGCTCCGGCACGGACTGCGCGAAGAAGTCCGGCGCGTCCCCGTCCGCCTCCGCGGTCCCCCTCCCCAAGCCGGGCCAGATCACCGTCAACGTCCTGAACGCCACGCCTCGCGGCGGGCTCGCCAAGAAGACGGCGGACGAGCTGAAGAAGCGGGGCTTCCGGATCGGCGACGTGGGCAACGCGACGGCGGCCTACGACAAGAAGGTCAAGGGCACGGCGATACTGCTCGGCCCGTCGTCCGCCCTCAAGACCTCGCTGCCGGTCCTGGGCACGCAGGTCGCCTCCGCGGAGACCCGTACGGACACCCGCAAGGGTGCCGAGGTCGACCTGATCATCGGGAACGGCTTCAAGAACCTGAGCAGCAAGGTCGTCGCCGACAAGGCACTGGCCGCACTGGCCGCCCCCGCGCCGGCGGCCACGGGGACCAAGAAGAACTGCTGAGTCGTGCCTGGCCGGGCTGGGCGGCTGCGGGCCGGTGGGGGCCGATCGCGCAGTTCCCCGCGCCCCTGGGTGGGTACAGTCACCTGCGCTCCGAGGGAACGTGAGTCGTGGCTGGTCGCGCAGTTCCCCGCGCCCCTGGGGGGTGGGTCATGGGGACGCA
>NZ_LJBR01000505.1 GCF_001282115.1 Streptomyces sp. NRRL B-24085
GTACTGGGCTGCGGCGGCATTGAAGGAGTGGGCTCGGGCGGTGTGGAAGGAGGCGGCCATGAGGCCATGGTGGCCGGGTGAGGGGCGGGCGACGGTGTGTTCTCGGTGAGAGAACGGCTTGCGGGTGTCAAGGCTGCGGGGCGCCCCGACCGTGACGCCGGCCCCTACGGGCACGCGGGCCGGCGCCGGCGGGCGCGGTTCCACGCCCAGCGCCGAACGTCAGCCGGTGGGGCTCAGCGGCGGCGCTTCTTCTTCGCCGGGTTCCCGGTGCGGCGGGCGGCGGTGTGTTCTCGGTGAGAGAACGGCCTGCCGGTGCCAAGGGTGCGGGGCGTCCCGACCGTGACGCCGGCCTCCACGGGCGCGCGGGCCGGCGCCGGCGGGCGCGGCTTCGGAGCAGGGCGTGGGGCTCAGCGGCGGCGCTTCTTCTTCGCCGGGTTCCCGGTGCGGCGGGCGCCGCGCTTCTCGTGCTCCCGCAGGGCGGCCTCGTACTCCTGCCGGTGCAGTCGCTCGCCGGGGGCCTCCGTGAGGGAGCGGAAGAAGTACGCGAGGAGGGACCCGACGAAACCGATGGCCAGGAGGCCGCGGAGGGAGGCCTGGCGGTCCGGGTCGGGGCGCTTGCCGAAGCCGTCCCAGGTGTTGCGGAAGGCCAGCGCGCTGCAGATCGCGAACATCGCGATGACGAGGACGGTCACGAAGCTGCCGGTGTCGGCGATCTGGAGGCCCTCGTAGGCGAAGCGGAGGACCAGGCAGGAGGCCACGGCGGCGGCGAGGGAGCCGAGGGCGGCGCCGGCGCGGCGAAGGGGATAGCCGCTGTCGTGGTTCACCCAGGTGGTGCCGAAGAAACGGATCGGCTCGGGGTGGGGGGTGCCGGCTGGGGAGCCCGCGGTGTCCTGGGGGCCGGGTTCGTCGCTCACGGGACGATTATGGCTCCGGGGTGGCGGCGGGCTCCCTTCGGGCCGGGCGATGCCTCAGAGCGTGACGGATCTGTGTACCAGGGCCGTCGTGAGGTTCCGCCCGGTCGGCGTCAGGAGGCGCCGCCGGGCAGGACCCAGGCGAGGCTGTGGACGGTGCTGGGTCCGCTGCGCACGTTCAGCCGGTAGCCGGGAGCCGCCGCGCAGTCAGCGCACCGGTGCGGCCTCGGCGGTGGCGGCGCCCACCATCGGGAGGGCGCCGGTGAGGCCCGCAACCATGACGGATCTGTTCCAGGGGTGGCGCTGGTGGATCCCCCTGGATGGGTGCCGAGATCAGCCGCAGCGCGAGGCGACGTAGCCGTCGCTGCCGGTGAGGACGTAGGCGTCCGAGACGAACTCACCGTTGGCGATGTTGTCCCAGATGTTCGACGTGCCGTACGGACCGACCACCGACGTCCCCGGCGTCTGGCAGTAGATCGCGACCTGCGCGCCCTCGGGCAGGACCCGGACGATGCCGTACTGGGTGCCGGGGCCTCGGCGGACGTTGAGGCGGTAGCCCGGGGCGACCGAGTAGTAGTGCACGGCCGCGGTCGCGGCGACTGCCGTCGTGACGGTCCTGCTCTCGGCGTTCTCGACTTCTTCGACACGGTCAACCGACATGGAATTCCTCCCCCGTTGCTCCCCATGACTGCCATGGGGTCCCGTTGATTCCCCGAAATCACGCCATGAAACACATGTACGCAACTCGCACGCGGAGACTAGCAAGCCGCCTCTGTCCCGAACGAGGCATCGACTAGGCTCCGTGCGTCGCGCGCGCGGACGATCAGCACGGGGGTGGTTCCATGGCGCCACAGGGCAACACCGGAGCGGGCGCGGAAGCGGAACTTCCCGAGTACGCCGGTCACTACCGCCTGGAGTCGTGCCTCGGGTCCGGCGGGATGGGGGTCGTGCACGTCGCGCGCAGCACCTCGGGGATGAAGCTCGCGGTGAAGGTCGTCCATGCCGAATTCGCCAGGGACCCCGAGTTCAGGGGGCGTTTCCGGCAGGAGGTGGCGGCGGCGCGGAAGGTGAGCGGGGCGTTCACGGCGTCCGTGGTCGATGCCGATCCCGATGCCGAACGGCCCTGGATGGCCACCCTGTTCATTCCCGGACCGACGCTCTCCGACGAGGTGAAGCGGAACGGGCCCATGGCGCCTGCCGAGTTGCGCCGGCTGATGGCCGGACTCGCGGAGGCCCTGCGGGACATCCACCGGGTCGGAGTGGTCCACCGGGACCTCAAGCCGAGCAACGTGCTGCTCGCCGAGGACGGGCCCAAGGTCATCGACTTCGGTATTTCTCGGCCAAAGGACAGTGAACTCCGCACCGAGACCGGGAAGTTGATCGGGACGCCACCGTTCATGGCACCGGAGCAGTTCCGGCGGCCGAGGGAGGTCGGGCCCGCCGCCGACATCTTCGCGCTCGGTTCGGTGATGGTGCACGCGGCGACCGGGCGGGGTCCCTTCGACTCCGACAGTCCGTACGTCGTCGCCTACCAGGTCGTGCACGACGAGCCGGACCTGACCGGCGTACCGGCGAATCTCGCGCCGCTCATCGTGCGGTGTCTCGCCAAGGAGCCCGAGGAGCGGCCCACACCGGACGAGTTGATGCGGGAACTGCGGTCGGTGGCGGCCTCGTACGACACACAGGCGTTCATACCGGCGCAGCGCACTGGCGAGGTGCCGGAGCCCGAGCAGGAGGTCGCGGAGCCGGTACGACGACCCAAGCGGCGTCTGCGCCGGATCGCGTTGTTCGTCGGCGGAGCGCTCGTCATGGTCGCGGCCGGTGTGTTCGCTTCCGTCCAACTGCTCGGCGAGGGAGAGGCTGCGGCGAAGGGCGCAGGCACACCCCAGGCCAAGGCCACTGCGTTCCGCGCGTGGGCCGCGCGACCCGAATCCGGGGGCAAGGGCACACCCCGGTGCTCCTACGGAGCGGGCAGGCTCCTCTGTGTCCGCTCCGGGTCGGTCTACGCCCTGGACCCGTCCGACGGCAGCCTGCTGTGGCGCCACTCCGCCGACACGGACCGTTGGAGCGTCCCGCCCGCCCTGTCCGGTGGCCTCGTCCAGCCGTTGACCGACTACGGCACCCGCCTGGAGGCACTCGATCCTGCGTCGGGCCGGACGCGTTGGCAGCGCGAGGTGCCGACGTACAACGGCCTGTGGTCGACCGGTGGCATGCTCCTGGTCGCCGAGGCGGAGGGGACGGTGACCGGTGTGGACAGCGCGACCGGCGACACCAAGTGGAGCAAGGAGATACCCGGCCATGTCACGCCGTCGTTCTCCACATTCCCCGGTGACCCGCTGTTGTACGTGACGAGCACGTCCGCGGACGAGTCGACCACTCGGGTCACCGCCGTGGACGCGGCCACGGGTGACGTGCGCTGGGAGGAGCGTCTCGACGGTGCCCTGACGCCGATCGGCTCCGAGGACGGGTCCGTCTTCTTCCTCTCCGTCGACCAGGTCTTCGACTACGCCAAGGCCGTAGTCCGCTACACCCCCGCGTCAGGGGCGACCCGGAAGGCCACCCTGCCCGTGCCCCGCCAGGGCGCGCAGGCCACGGTGCACGACGGCATCGCCTACGTACTGGCCGCGGGGGGCTCGCTGGAGGCCGTCGCCCTCGACACCGGCCGACGCCTGTGGCATCTGGAGACGTCCGTCAGCCGTGGGTCCGTCCCGGTCTCGGACGGCAGCCACGTCTTCGTCACCGCTTCCGACGGGCGGCTGCTCGCCGTGGACGCGCACAAGGGCACCCTCGTCGGGCAGACGCCGACGAGGCTCGGCACCGACGCCGGCGAGGTGGCCGCCACGCTGCCCAGGCCGACTCTCGCCTCCCACCGCGTCTACGCCACCGCCCCCGACGGCACCGTCTTCGCCGTGGACGCCCGCAAGCCCTCGGACTGGTGACGCGCAGGCTGGTGACACACGCACTGGCGACACACGGACTGGTGGCGCACGGACGCCGAAGGGGCCGCCCCCGAAGGGACGGCCCCCGTCGAACGAGAACTCAGCCCAGCTTCGACACGTCCCGCACCGCGCCCTTGTCCGCGCTGGTGGCCATCGCGGCATAGGCCCGCAGTGCCGCCGACACCTTGCGCTCACGGTTCTTCGGGGCGTACACACCGCCCAGAGCCGCCTCGCGGCGCGCGAGTTCGGCGTCGTCGACCAGGAGCTCGATCGTGCGGCCCGGGATGTCGATGCGGATGCGGTCGCCGTCCTCGACGAGGGCGATGGTGCCGCCCGCCGCCGCCTCCGGGGAGGCGTGTCCGATGGACAGGCCGGAGGTGCCGCCGGAGAAGCGGCCGTCGGTGACCAGGGCGCAGGCCTTGCCGAGGCCGCGGCCCTTCAGGTACGAGGTCGGGTAGAGCATCTCCTGCATGCCGGGGCCGCCCTTGGGGCCCTCGTAGCGGATGACGACGACGTCGCCCTCCTTGACCTGCTGGGTGAGGATCTTCTGGACGGCCTCCTCCTGCGACTCGCAGACGACCGCGGGGCCCTCGAACGTCCAGATCGACTCGTCGACGCCGGCCGTCTTCACGACACAGCCGTCGACCGCGAGGTTGCCCTTGAGGACCGCCAGGCCGCCGTCCTTGGAGTAGGCGTGCTCGACGCTGCGGATGCAGCCCTCGGCGGCGTCCTCGTCCAGGGACGCCCAGCGCTCCGACTGGGAGAAGGCCTCGGCGGAACGGACGCAGCCGGGAGCCGCGTGCCACAGTTCGAGGGCCTTCGGGGAGGGCGAACCGCCGCGCACGTCCCAGGTCTTGAGCCAGTCCGCGAGGGAGGGGCTGTGGACCGAGTGCACGTCCTCGTTGAGCAGACCCGCGCGGTGCAGTTCGCCGAGGAGGGCGGGGATGCCGCCGGCGCGGTGCACGTCCTCCATGTAGTACGTGCGGTTCTTCGCCACGTTCGGGGCGACCTTCGCGAGGCAGGGGACGCGGCGGGAGACCGCGTCGATCTCGGCCAGGCCGAAGGGGACGCCGGCCTCCTGGGCGGCCGCCAGCAGGTGCAGGATCGTGTTGGTGGAGCCGCCCATGGCGATGTCGAGGGCCATGGCGTTCTCGAACGCGGCGAAGGAGGCGACGCTGCGCGGCAGGACCGTCTCGTCGTCCTGCTCGTAGTAGCGGCGGGTGATGTCCATGACCGTCTCGGCCGCGTCGACGTAGAGCTGTTTGCGGGCCGTGTGGGTGGCGAGGGTCGAGCCGTTGCCGGGGAGCGAGAGGCCGATGGCCTCCGTCAGGCAGTTCATCGAGTTGGCCGTGAACATGCCTGAGCAGCTGCCGCAGGTCGGACAGGCGTTCTCCTCGATGCGGAGCATGTCCTCGTCGGAGATCTTCTCGTTCACCGCGTCGGACATCGCGTCGACCAGGTCGAGGGTGCGGACCGTGCCGTCCACGAGGGTCGCGCGGCCGGACTCCATCGGGCCGCCGGAGACGAAGACCGTGGGGATGTTGAGCCGCAGCGCGGCGTTGAGCATGCCCGGGGTGATCTTGTCGCAGTTGGAGATGCAGATCAGGGCGTCGGCGCAGTGGGCCTCGACCATGTACTCGACGGAGTCGGCGATCAGGTCGCGGGAGGGGAGGCTGTAGAGCATGCCCCCGTGTCCCATCGCGATGCCGTCGTCGACGGCGATGGTGTTGAACTCGCGCGGGATGCCGCCCGCCGCCACGATCGCCTCGGAGACGATCCGGCCGACCGGCTGGAGGTGGGTGTGTCCCGGCACGAACTCCGTGAAGGAGTTCGCGACCGCGATGATCGGCTTGCGGCCGATGTCCGCACCGGGTACACCGGAGGCGCGCATAAGGGCGCGGGCGCCCGCCATGTTGCGGCCGTGGGTGACTGTGCGGGACCTCAGCTCGGGCATCGTCGCTCGCTCCTTCAGACAGTTCTGGCTGCTGTCGAGCGTACGCCGGTCATCCAGGGGGCGGGACACGGTGTCCGGAATGCGGGACGCCCGTCTCGGGGTCAGGGACCGGTCAGGTGGCCCTGCACCACCGGGGCCACCCGGGCGATGATCTGCTCGATGTCCGTGGACGCCAGCGGCTCCACCTTGATCACGTACCGCAGCATGGCCGTCCCGACGAGCTGCGCGGCAGCGAGTTCCGCCCGCAGCTCGGCGTCCGGCAGGTCCAACTGGTCGGCGATGCGGCGCAGCAGCTGGGAGGCGACGAGGCGGCGGAAGACGGTGGCCGCGGTCTCGTTGGTCACGGCGGAGCGGACGATCGCCAGCAGCGGCATGCGCGTCGCGGGGTTCTCCCAGACGCCGAAGATGAACCGGGTCAGGCGCTCCCCGACGTCCTCCACCGGCCCCTCGGCGACCGCGTCGGGCGCACTCAGGGCGGGCGCGGCGGCGACCTCCACGGCCGCCTCGAAGACCTGCTCCTTGGTGCCGAAGTAGTGGTGGACCAGGGCCGAGTCCACCCCCGCGGCCTTGGCGATCCCGCGCACGGACGTCTTCTCGTAGCCCCGCTCGGAGAACTCCTCCCGAGCGGCGAGCAGGATCCGGTCACGGGTGCCGGCCCCGTCGGACTCGGTACGCCGGGGCCGACCACGCTTCCGCGCGGTGACGTCGCTCATGGGCGGGGCACCTTGAGGGCGGTGCGGGGGGTCGAGGCGTGGTGGGGTGCGGTTTTCGGTGGTCGGTTCCCGAGAGCCGTGCGGGGTGTCGAGGCGCGGGGTGCGGTGGCCGACGGCCGGTTCGCGAGGGCCGTGCGCGGTGCCGAGGCGAGGGCTGCGGTGGCCGACGGCCGCTTCGCGAGGGCGGGAGACGCCTGCGCCGCTGTCCGGCTCCCGAGCACGCGGGACGTCCGCACGCCAAGCCCGGTGCGGACCACCGGAGCCATCCGCGCGCCAGGCCCGGTGCCGGCCACCGGAGCCATCCGCACGCCAGACCCACCGCCAGCCACCGCAACCACCCACACGCCGGACCCGCTCCCAGCAACCGGAGCCACCCGCACGCCAGCCCCACCGCCAGCCACGGCAGTCACCCGCACGCCCGCCC
>NZ_LJBR01000506.1 GCF_001282115.1 Streptomyces sp. NRRL B-24085
GTTCGACGCCGTCACCAGTGTGTGGCTGCTGCACCTCCTCGACCGGCCCGAGGACGTCCGGGCCGTGGTCGCCGAGTGCGCCCGGGTGCTGAGACCGGGCGGGGTGTGGGTCACCACCGTCGACAAGGCGGCCGCCCACGACGTCGGCAGCGACATCGACGCCGTCCTCGCCCCGCGTCCGCGCCGCCCGGCCCCGGACGCGGCGCCGCTCGTCGAGTCGTACGCCGCCGGCCACCTCCTGCACCCGGCCGGCCGGGCCCGGTTCCCGGGCCGCGGTCAGGGCCGCAGCCCCCGGCGGACCGCCGCCGACCTCCGGCGCGGCTGGTTCACCCTGCTGCCGCCCGGCGACCCGCGCACGGAAGCCTTCGCCGCCCGTGTGGAGGCCCTGCCCGACCAGGAACTCCCGCGCCCCGACCCGGTGTTCAGCGTGCGGGCCTTCCGGAAGGCCGGCTGAAGTCCATGGTCCAGTTGGTCACCCAGGTCTGCCCGCCGTCGACGGAGAAGGCCTGCTCCCAGTGGGCCGCGGCCAGGGACACGTCGGCCCACACGAACCGCACCCGCACGTCTCTTCCGCCGTAGGTGTCGTCGCCGTGGAACACGCCGCGACCGTCCTCGAACCGTCCCACGACCGGCGGGAACAGCGTCCCGCTGCGGCTCGTGGCCCAGTGCAGCGACCACTGTCCGGTCTCCTGGTCGTAGAGCCGCAGGGTCGCGCCCTTCGCGTCCAAGTGCGGCATGTCGATCTCGTCGATGTTCGCGGCCCCGTCGAACAGCGGCCGGCAGCGGCTGGTGGCGGGGAACTCCTCCCAGGCGCTGTCCGGGTCGAGGAAGTCGGCCCGGCGGCGGTTGCGGACCTCCCAGTCGCCGTGGAAGAAGTCGAAGTCGTGCGGGCTGCTCATGAGCGGTCCCCCGTGGTTCCTTCGGGCAGCGAGTCGGCCAAGTAGGCCTGGAGGTCCGGGACTTCGGGTGCGAGCAGATGCCGCACCCAGGCGTCCCGTTCGTGCAGGATCGGCGGCAGCTCCCACACGCAGCCGATCCAGGGCAGGTCGGGCACGACGAAGTGGGTGGGATCGACGTCCGGGCAGCGGAGCGCCGGCTGCCCGGCGGCGGCGCCCCGGAAGTGCAGCACGTTGTCCCACACCCAGCTGTAGGCGTTGAGGTAGGCGCCGGTGTCCCCGCCC
>NZ_LJBR01000507.1 GCF_001282115.1 Streptomyces sp. NRRL B-24085
AGGCACGACCCGTCAGCCGCGGTGACGCACCGGACCGGCGGCCGCCGCCGTCGGCGTGCGGGCCGACGAGACCGAGGCGACGCACCGGCTGCCGGCGATCACCGAGGACGAGGACCGGTACGTGACCCGACGGCTGCCGGCGGGGACACCCGCCGCCTGGCGGAGCCGACACCGTCGGAGTGCCGGTGGACACTTCCACGCGCAGCGCGACCGGCAGACCACGGACGACGCGGAGGAGGCCTGATGCCCTCGGACGCAGTGCTCTACCAGCGGCGGCGCTCTGCCTGACCTATCCCGACGACGACTTCCGGGCCCGGCTGCCGCTGCTGCGGGAGGCGGCCCCGCAGTTGCGGGAGTTCGTCGACCACGCGGCGGTGACGCCCGCGCAGGAGCTGGCGGCGCACTACGTGCGGGTCTTCGACGGCACGAACCGGCACAGCCTGTACCTGAGCCGGTGGCAGGACGGGGCCACCCGGCGGCGCGGGATGTCGCTGGTGCGGTTCGAGGAGGTCTACCGGGCCGCCGGGCTGGAGTTCACCGGTGAGGAGCTGCCGGACTTCCTGCCCGCGGTGCTGGAGGTCGCGGCCCGCACCGGGGACCTCCGCCTGCTCACCGAGCACCGCGACGGCCTGGAGCGACTGCGCTCCCGGCTCACCGACTTCGGCACGCCGTACGCGACGGTCCTCGACGCCGTGTGCGCCACGCTGCCGACCGCCCACCCGTTCCAGCTGGGGCCGCGGCCGCGGACGGAGGCCTGACGGTTCCTCAGGCGGCGCCGCCCTTCTGGTCCTTCTCGTCGTCCACGATCTCCGCGTCGACCACGCCCTCCTCCTCCTGCGGCGGGGAGGCCGGTTCGTCCTGCGAGGGCTGCTGCTGTGCCTGGGCGTACATCGCCTGGCCCATCTTCTGGCTGACGGAGGCGAGTTTCTCGACGCCGCCGCGCAGGGTGCTGGTGTCGGCGTTCTCCTCCAGGAGCCGCTTCAGCTCGGTGACCGCCGACTCGACCTCCGCCTTGGTGTCGGCGGGCACCTTGTCGCCGTTCTCACGGACGAACTTCTCGGTCTGGTAGACGAGTTGCTCGGCCTGGTTGCGGGTCTCGGCGGCCTCGCGGCGGTTGCGGTCCTCCTCGGCGTACTGCTCGGCCTCCCGCATCATGCGGTCGATGTCCTCCTTGGGGAGCGCCGATCCGCCCGTCACCGTCATCTTCTGCTCGCGCCCGGTGGCGAGGTCCTTCGCCGAGACGTGCATGATCCCGTTGGCGTCGATGTCGAAGGCCACCTCGATCTGGGGGACGCCCCGGGGCGCCGGCGGGAGCCCGGTGAGGTCGAAGACGCCGAGCTTCTTGTTGTACGCGGCGATCTCGCGTTCGCCCTGGTAGACCTGGATGCCCACCGAGGGCTGGTTGTCGGTGGCCGTCGTGAAGATCTCCGAACGGCGGGTGGGGATCGTGGTGTTGCGCTCGATGAGCTTGGTCATGATGCCGCCCTTGGTCTCGATCCCCAGGGACAGCGGGGTCACGTCGAGCAGCAGCACGTCCTTGACGTCACCGCGGATGACACCCGCCTGGAGCGCGGCCCCGACCGCCACCACCTCGTCGGGGTTGACCCCCTTGTGCGGGTCCTTTCCGGTGAGCTCCTTGACCAGGTCGGTCACCGCGGGCATCCGTGTCGAACCACCGACCAGGATCACGTGGTCGACCGCGGACAGCTTGATGCCCGCGTCCTTGACCGCCTGGTGGAAGGGCGTCCTGCAACGGTCCAGCAGATCCGCGGTGAGTTCCTGGAACTGCGCGCGGGTCAGCTTCTCGTCGAGGTGCAGGGGCCCCTCGGCGGAGGCCGTGATGTAGGGCAGGTTGATCGTGGTCTCGGAGGACGACGACAGTTCGATCTTCGCCTTCTCGGCCCCCTCGCGCAGCCGCTGGAGCGCCATCTTGTCGTTGCCCAGGTCGACGCCGTACTGCCCCTTGAAACGTTTGACCAGGTGCTCCACGATCCGGTGGTCCCAGTCGTCGCCGCCCAGGTGCGTGTCGCCGTTGGTCGCCTTGACCTCGATCACGCCGTCGCCGATCTCCAGCAGGGAGACGTCGAAGGTGCCGCCGCCGAGGTCGAAGACCAGGACCGTCTGCTCCTCGCCCCGGTCGAGTCCGTACGCCAGCGCCGCCGCCGTGGGCTCGTTGATGATCCTGAGCACGTTGAGGCCGGCGATCTCCCCGGCCTCCTTGGTGGCCTGCCGCTGGGTGTCGTCGAAGTAGGCGGGCACCGTGATCACGGCGTCGGTGACGTCCTCGCCGAGATAGGACTCGGCGTCCCGCTTCAGCTTCTGCAGGACCCGCGCGGACAGCTCCTGCGCCCGGTACCGGGTGCCGTCGACCGAGCCCTGGTCCGGGAAGCGCCAGCTCCCGTCGCCCATGTGCCGTTTCACCGAGCGCGCGGTGCGCTCGACGTTGGTGACGGCCTGCCGTTTGGCGACCTCGCCCACCAGCACCTCGCCGTTCTTGGCGAAGGCCACGACCGACGGTGTGGTCCTGGCCCCCTCCGCGTTGGCGACAACCGTGGGTTCACCGCCCTCCAGCACGGCCACCACCGAGTTCGTGGTCCCGAGATCGATCCCGACCGCACGTGCCATCGCCGTCCCCTTCCGCCAGGGATGTCCACCGGAGAGCCTTCCCGCACTCCAGCACAAAACTTGAGTGCGCTCTTGTCAATGGGGCGGGTGGGCCCTGCTCAGTGGGACCGGTACCCCGGTGCGCGCTCCTCGTGCGGTTCCCCGCGCAGTGCGACCGCTCGCCGGGGCCGGTCGGTGATCAGGACGTCGACGCGCG
Source organism: Streptomyces sp. NRRL B-24085 (assembly GCF_001282115.1). Taxonomy (GTDB): domain Bacteria; phylum Actinomycetota; class Actinomycetes; order Streptomycetales; family Streptomycetaceae; genus Streptomyces. The sequence continues at coordinate 2,822 of NZ_LJBR01000507.1, forward strand.
GATGGTCGAGGAACGCCCGCATCAGGGTGTCGTCGTTGACCGTCCAGACCATGGTGAACAGGTCGTGCCGGACCGCCTCGCGCAGCACGTTGGCCCGGGCGAGCCGCTGGTGCACGGCCACCCCGCCCGCGCCGCAGGCGCGCACCCGGCGCATCGGCAGGAGCTCGCTGAGCCGGGTGCCGGCGAGGCGGCCCCGGGCGACCTCCTTGCGGTCGCGCCCCAGGGACAGCGCGGTGCGCACCCGGGGGAAGGCCCGCGCGACGGCCGCGACGGAGCGGTCCTCCAGGGTCGTGGCGACGAAGCCGTCCGTGCCGAGCAGGGCCACCGCCCGGTCGATCAGCTCCCGCTCGTAGCCGCTCTCCTTCAGGTCCAGATGACCGACCAGCTTCCCCGCGATCAGCGCCATCACGTCGTCGACGACCGGCACGGGGTGCCCGGCCCGGGCGCTGAGCTCGGCGTGGGTGATCTCGCGGAGGAACGGTCCGGTGCCGCCGGCCCGGGCGTCGTGGTGGACGACGAAGACCCCGTCGGCCGTGCGCCGCACGTCGAACTCGACGTACTCCGCACCCGACCTGATCGCGTCCTCGTAGGCCTCCCAGGTCGCGGCGCCGGCACGCTCGGAGCCACCCCGGTGGGCGGAGACGGCGGGACGTCGTGGCATACGGCGGTCAGCTTCCGGACGGGGGGCGCTGGGCGGGGACCGGGGCGGTCCGGCGGAGCAGGGAGCCGGAGCGACGGCCGGCCCGGATGATCCGGACGTAGCCGATCACGGCGAGCACCAGGAAGGGAACCCAGGCCAGGACGTACGCCGGGAGGTAGCGCGGGTCGAACACGGAGCGGTGCGGGTCCACGGTCGAGGCGTTGGCGCCGAAGAACCCGAGCAGCAGCGTCGGCGGCAGGGCGATCAGCGTGGCGATCGCCACCAGGACGGACACCGTGCGGTCGCGGCGGTCGTCGCGCTCCGCGAGCTCCGCGTCCAGGGCCGCCGAGCGGGCACTGATCACCGAGGTCAGCCGCTCCACCATGCGGGCGGAGTTGTCCAGGCTGTCGCGGATGCCGAACGCGTCCCGCAGGGAGGACTGGAAGGCCTCCATGACCGTCTCCGGGATCAGCAGACTGTCGACGTACGCCTCCACCCCGAAGGCCAGGTCCAGTTGGAGTTCGTTGACGCCCGCGGACAGCTGCGAGATCAGCGAGCGGATCTCGTACGGGGAGCTCGCCGAGGCCTGTTCGTTCGCCCGCATGGTCGCGAAGGCGGCCAGCCGGGTGCGCTGGAGGACGGCGAGCGCGGAGACCATGCCGACGGCGACCAGCGTCAGACCGTTCTCCACGTGCTCGGCCCAGCCGGCGTGGACGGAGACGCCGCGGCCGTGCGCGGAGAGGGTGGTGCCGTGGCTCCTGAGGTGGGGCGGCTCCGCTGTGGCCCGCCGGCCGCGGTACACCAGCTCGTTGAGTACGACCGCCTGCCGGGCCGGGTCGGCGCCGAGCAGTTCCTCACGCAACTCACCTCCGGGGAAGACGAGTTGGTGGACGTTCTGGCCGAAGGCGAGCGGCTCCCGGGGGGCGAGCCGCTCCCGCAGCACGTCGAGCAGCGGCCGGCCGCCGAGCGTGACGCGGTCCCGGTCGAAGCAGGAGTCGGCGAGCCACGCGGCGAGGGCGTCGCAGGGGGTGCGGCCGGCGAACTCGCAGTCCAGGACCAGGGTGATGTCACCGCGCGGGGTGGTGAGCACGACGAGCTCGGCCGAGGCCGGCGAGAGTCCGTGGTGGCCGTGGGGCAGCCGCAGCTCCCCGGGCGGTACGTCCGCCACGAGCACCGGCGCGGGCAGCACCGCCTCGCTGGACTTCAGGTGCAGGGCGAAGCGGCCGAAGTCGAACCGGTCGACGAGGCTGCCGAGCGAGGGCCCCGGCGGGTCCAGGGTGCCGCTGAGGCTGAACAGCACCAGGACGCGGGTGAGTCGGCGGGTGCCGGAGTCGAGTCCCGCCGTGCCGCCGGACGTTGTTCCCGTGATCATCGCGTCCCTTCCCCGCCCTGGCCCTCCCGAGTGCGGCAGCGCGCAGACCGCCCCGGACGAGCGGTCTGCGCGGCTGGTGCCTCGGGGTTCAGGCGAGCTTCGCGTCCAGCGTGATCGGCACGGACTTCAGGGCCTGGCTGACGGGGCAGTTGGCCTTGGCGTCGGTGGCGGCGGCGACGAAGCCGTCCTCGTCGAGACCCGGCACGGTGCCCTCGACGGTGAGGTGGATGCCGGTGATGCCCTCTCCCGGCTGGAAGGAGACGTCGGCCGACGTGACGAGCTTGGTGGGCGGGGTGCCCGCGCCGTTCAGGGCGTGCGACAGCGCCATCGAGAAGCAGCTCGAGTGCGCGGCGGCGATCAGCTCCTCGGGGCTGGTCTTGCCGTTGGCGTCCTGGGAGCGCGAGGCCCACGTGACCGGCTGTGCCTCGATGGCACCGGAGGAGTCGAAGTTGACGACACCGCTCCCCTCGAGGAGGTTGCCTTCCCAGACGGTGTGTGCGGAGCGCGTGGTAGCCACGATCAGTCCTTTCCTGTGGTCCCGCGGACGGGAGTGCGGGATCCATCCGATCACACACTACGGCTCAGCTCACCCGGAAGACGGGCCCCCGTGCGGTGAACGGCAGCCTGGCTCCCTGCGGGATCAAATAGGCGTGCTCGCGCCGCACCCGCAGCACATCGCACCAGCCGTCGGTGATCACCAGCACGGGGGC
>NZ_LJBR01000508.1 GCF_001282115.1 Streptomyces sp. NRRL B-24085
TCCTGGCCCCCTGTCCCAAGGAGACGACATGCACCCCTCCCCCGCCCCGGGCGCCCCGGCCTTCCTGCGCATCGCCAGTGCCCGCGGCCGCTGGACCCTTCTGGCCACCGTCCTCGGCTCCAGCGTGGTGCTGCTCGGCTCGACCGTCACCAACGTCGCGTTGCCGCACATCGGCGACGACTTCGACGCCGACCTCGCCGCACTCCAGTGGACCGTCAACGCCTACATGCTGACCCTGGCCGGGCTCATCCTGCTGGGTGGCTCCCTGGGCGACCGCTTCGGCCGGCGCCGGGTCTTCGTCCTGGGCATCATCTGGTTCGCCGCGGCGTCCCTGCTCTGCGGACTGGCCCCCGACACGACCACGCTCATCGCCGCCCGCGCGCTCCAGGGCGTCGGCGGAGCGCTGCTCACCCCCGGCTCACTGGCGATCATCGAAGCCTCCTTCCACCCGGACGACCGGCCGCGCGCCATCGGTCTGTGGTCCGGGTTCGGGGGCATCGGGGCGGCATTCGGGCCGTTTCTCGGCGGATGGCTCGTCGACGGCCCCGGCTGGCGCTGGACCTTCCTGCTGACCATCCCCCCGGCGCTGCTGTGCGTGCCCCTGGCAATGCGCCACGTCCCGGAGTCGGTCGGCAGGCCTCAGCAGGCCACCGTCCCGGCCGGTACCCGGACCCCGTCCCGGCGGGGCTTCGACCTCGCCGGTGCGGCGATGGGCGCGCTGACGCTCGCTCTGGCCACCTACGCGCTGACCGAGGCCCGTTCCGGCGGGCCCGTCGCCCTTGCCGCGGCCGCGGGCAGTGTCGCGGCCGGGGCCGCGTTCCTGCTGGTGGAACGGCGCAGCAGTGACCCCATGATGCCCCTGTCGATCTTTTCCTCGCGGCCGTTCACGGCCATCAACCTGATCACCCTGTGCGTCTACGCCGGGCTGGGTGGGTTCTTCTTCCTGACGGCCCTGCAACTTCAGATCGTCGCGGGCTACTCGGCACTGGCGGCGGGCGCCGCCATGTTGCCGAGCACGGTAGTGATGCTGTTGTTCTCCGCCCGCTCCGGGACGCTCGCCCAGCGCCTGGGACCGCGCATCCCGCTCACCGTCGGCCCTGTGGTGTGCGGGGCGGGCATGCTGATGACGGCGCGGGTGGGCGCACACGCGTCCTACTTCGCCGACGTTCTGCCCGCCCTGCTCGTGATGGGCACGGGCATGGTCATCATGGTCGCTCCGCTGAGCGTGACCCTGCTGGCTTCGGTCGAGGCCGCCGACGCGGGCCTGGCCAGCGGAATCAACAACGCGGCCGCCCGCGCGGCCGGGCTGGTCTCCGTGGCCGCACTGCCGCTGCTGGTCGGTATGAGCCCGGACGCCTACCGCTCCCCCGACTCCTTCGACACGGCGTTCAACCGGGCCATGCCCCTGTGCGCCGGCTTGCTGGCCATCGGCGCGGTGATGGCCTTCACCCTGCTGCGCGAAACAGCCGACCCCACCGACGCACGGCACGGCCGGGCTCACGGCTGGCTGATGGAGCCGCCACTGGTGTCGCGCTTCTCCCATCACCGGGCCCTCGACTAGGTCGAGAGCCCGGTGATCCCCGCCCCTTCCCGGCGGGAACCGGCTTCAAGGCCAGGCCGGCCTCGCGGGTCGGCAGAACGTCAAACCCCGCCCCCTGCGTCGCAGGTCAGATGAAGCACCGCCACGTCGTCCCGCAGCCCGCCGAACGGAGCGGCCAGCAGCGACACTCCCCCTACCAAGGCATCGACGAACGTTTGCGGTTCCAGATGCGCGAGCCGACCGGCCAGCCTCAACAAGCCCTCCTCCCCGAGCCGTCCGCCGGCCGTACGACCTTCGTAGAGTCCGTCGGTGAACAGCACGATGCCGTCCCCGTCCGGGATCGTCATCTCGCTCTCACGCCAGTCCCCTTGCCCGGGGAAGAGTCCCAGTGGGAGACCTGGCGGCGGCTCCACCCAACGGACCTTTCCCCTGGACCGGTGCAGGAAGCCCGGATGGCCGGCGGTGACCGTCCGCAGGGTGCGGCGGTGGGGTGACAGGACCAGGGACACCACGGTCGCGTAGGTCTCCTCTTCCGCTCGTTCCTCGGTCAGGATGCGTTCGAGCAGATGGAGTTGTTCCAGCTGGCTCTGCCCGCACAGCACGGCCGTGCGCCATGCCAGGCGCAGGTGGACACCGAGGGCGGCCGCGGCGGCACCGTGCCCGGACACATCGCCCATGACCACGTGGGCGCTGCCGTCGTCGCCGCGCACCACATCGCAGAAGTCACCACCCAGCAACGTGTGCGCGCGACCCGGCGCGTAGTGGAAGGCGGTCGTGAAGCCGTCTGCCCGCAGCGTCAGGTCGGGCAACAGGCCCCGTTCCAGCAGGGCGTTGTCCCTCGCGATCTGCTCGCCCGACATGGTGCGGCCCGCAACGGCGCGTTGCAGAGCGACCCAGATCTGCCGGCAGAACTCGTCGGGAGCGCTGTGGCGGTGATCGGCCCGGCCCTGCACCGACCCGGCGACAGAGCGGCAGGCGTGGGACGCGTGTGTGCCGTCGAGAATGAGAACGGCCGCGTCGGGGGCGTGGCGACGTATCCGGGTGACGACGTCGGCCAAGGTCCGTCCGGCCGGTGTGCTGCCCACCAGAACGCACAGCGGGCCGTGGGTGCCGAACGTGCGGCATCCTTCCTCGACGTTCCTGTGCCGGACCAGCACATCGGCCAGCCGGTCCGGAAGCAGCCGCCGGACGTGGACCTCGTCCTGTTCGTCCTGGGACAGCAGAACCACGCGGAGGTCGTGGCAGAAGGAGAAATCCCCACGCTCACGGGCGTCGTGAGCCCGATGTCCTCCACGGCGATCGACGGCCGGAACGTCCGGCCGCGGTATGGGGATGCTCATGTGTGGTCTTTCGTGCGGCGAGAGGCGATGGCGGCTCCACGCACGAGTGTCGGCGGCTCGCGGAACGAACACCCTGTTTCTCCTGCCTGGCCCGATCTGTTCGTTCATGAGACAGGGACACCCATGTATCTGTGACACCAAGAGCCCCATCCACGAGCCGCGCCACGGCAGTTGGGGGGGGACGGCTGCAACAGGCCGCTTCGCTGTCACGAACCGGGGCGCTGTCCAGTCAATGCAGAAAGGGCGGAACTCCTCACGGAGCCCACCCCCTTCTGCCGCCATCGCCGCCGGCTGAGAACGGAGATGAGACCTCATGTTCAGCACACCTGGAGACTCGCGCACCTGGTTGGTCGGGCTGCCATGCCGGTCGGCCGGCTCCCGGGTCGTCTGGCTGTACTACGTCGTCGGCGAGGCGCCGGACAGCGCCGAGGCCCTGTGCGCGGCGGTGCGCCGGGCCAACAGCGCCTCCGAGCGGGACGCCCGCGGTCAGGTGCCCGTGGAACCCGATCGCGCCGAGGTGCGGCGCATACGACAGCACATCCTGGGCGACTTCGCCCTGGAAGCCTGCTGAACCGGGGACGGGTAAGCCGCGGCCCCGCCCCCGGGTCACCCGCCCCACTGTGGGTACGCCGCCTGCGGCTGTCACAAGCGCGCCTGCTGTCCGGTCAGTACGGGGACTGGTGTCCGACACGTCCGAGGAGGACCGGAAAGATGTCCCGAAGCGTTGATCTGCAGGCGGACCCCGCCACGGTGGCGGCGTGGCTCACGGCCGAGGCGACGGCTCTGGAGGGGCGGCTGCGTCAGCTCCGTGAGGCCGTTCAGGTCGTGAACACACGTATCGCGTCGATCGCCGAGTCCCTCCAGACCCTGAGCGTCAGCACGACGACAGACGGCGAAGGTGGGCATCGCTCCGGATCCCCGGAAGACGCCCTCCCTCGCGGTTGAACCCTGCACGAGCTTCTCAGGCGTGCGCCGGCACCTCCTGAAGCACCCATTCATTGCCGTCCGGGTCGCTGAACTCGGCGTAGGAGTGATAGTCACGACGCTGCGGGTCGGGTCCCTCGACCCGCTTCTCATCGGTGCTGCGGTGGAACACACCGCTCGTGTCATGGAAGATCCCGCCGGTCACCACGCCCCTCGCGTGGAGGTTCCGACAGGCCTGCTCGATGTCGGAGACGACGAGGTGCAGTCCCCGCACCGAGCCCGGGGCAGCCGTGGTGACTCCGGTTCCGAACAGGATCGAGCATGCCGATCCCGGGGGCGTCATGTGCACCACGCGATAGGAGGCGTCGACGGCATGGTCGGCATCAAGTCGGAACCCGACGGCCTCGTAGAACGACTTCGCCCGGTCGACGTCCGACACGGGCAGTACCAGGACGGCCAGCTTGAGCTGCATGGCGTCGGCGCTCTCCCCGGCGGGCCGCTCGCCCGTCCGGGCTGACGCGCCCTCGCCCTCGGCTCCGCTGTCGGCGGGCACCGCGTCCTCCACCTCCTCGATCTCCACTCCGTACCGGTGGATCCCGGTCCGCAGACCGTGGGCCACGACGGTCCAGCCTTCCAGCACGCGCCACATCGCGTCGGTGCCTTGCAGGTACGTCCCGTCCGGCGCGGTGGCGGCCCGTAGTTCGGCATCCAGCGCCGCGTGCCGTTCGTGCGGCACGTGGAGTTCCAGGGCGAAGCGGCGCAGCGACCGCGTGCCGTGCGCGGCTTCCGCCGCAGGCAGTGGTACGGCGGCTATCTCGCGGAGCCCGCCGAGCAGGGTGACATGCAGTGTCGTCATGAGACCGTCACCGCTTCCCTTCCGTGCCGGCCCGCGCGATCACGAGCGCTCCTCCTCGTTGACCCAGCTCATCAGCTTGCGGAGCTGCTTGCCGGTGGTCTCCAGCA
>NZ_LJBR01000509.1 GCF_001282115.1 Streptomyces sp. NRRL B-24085
GGGCGGTCGGTGCTGTACGTGCGGACGGCGGCCGGGGAGGTGCTGGTGGAGGCCTCGGGGGCAGGCGCCGGGGAGGCCCCGGGCGGAGTTAGCATCCGCTCATGACGACTACAGATGGTTCCTCCCCCCTCGGCGTCGAGATCGGGGCCCTCACGGGCGGCTCCGCCGACCTCTCCCAGTACACCGGCAAGGCCGTCCTCATCGTGAACGTGGCCTCCAGGTGCGGGCTCACCCCGCAGTACAACGGGCTGGAGAAGCTCCAGGAGCGGTACGCGGAGCGGGGCTTCACCGTGCTCGGCGTGCCCTGCAACCAGTTCCTGGGACAGGAGCCCGGCAGCGCCGAGGAGATCGCGGAGTTCTGCTCGGCGACGTACGGCGTGACCTTCCCGCTGACCGAGAAGGTCGAGGTGAACGGCGAGGGGCGGCACGCGCTGTACGAGCGGCTGGTGGGCTTCGCCGACGCGGAGGGGCACAGCGGGGACATCCGCTGGAACTTCGAGAAGTTCCTGATCGGGCGGGACGGGTCGGTGGTGGCCCGCTTCTCCCCGCAGACCGAGCCGGAGTCGGACGAGGTCGTCTCCGCCGTGGAGGGTGCGCTGGCGTAGGCGCCGCAGGTACACGCCGAGCCCCCTCGGCAAGGACGGCGATCTGGTCGAGAGGGCTCTGTGGTGGTGCTTGTGCTGTTGTCGTGAGCAGTTGTGGTGTGCAGTTGTAGGTGAACCGGGCGGGGATCAGACAGGCCCGCCCCTCACACCTTGACCGAGGCCACGAAGGCGCTCCACGCCTCGGCGGGGAAGGCCAGCTTGGGGCCCTCGGGGATCTTCGTGTCGCCGAGTTCGAGTGCTTCCTCCTCGGTCGACCTCACCATCAGACACGCCCCGTTGGCGTTCGTGTAGGTGGAGGTCGTCCATGTGTCCAGGGTGCCCAGACGAATTGCCATATTCGCTCCGTAGCCAGATGCGCAGTGTTCGGATTACGCCAACCTTTACTGATCGTTGGCGTGATCGACGCTACTCGCCGGCTTCCTCTTTCGGAGCAGTCATTCACTCTTCTGGCGGCATATTCCAAGGGACTCTTCCAGGCGGACGAGCCAGGGGTGTACTATCCCGCCCGCCCTGTCCGGGAGCGGCTCAGCAACGGCTCACCGGGCGTACTCACGGGCGTACTCCTTGGCGATGTCCTCGATCAGCTGACGCGACTGGTCGACGTTGAGCGCCTGCGCCCTCAAGTGCTCGTACATCACGGTGTACTTCTGCACGTCGTGCGCCTTCTCCAGGTACAGGTCGCTGGTGACGCCCTCGATGTAGACGACGCTGGAGTCCGCCGCGTCCGAGAACTCCAGGATGGAGTACTGCCCGCTGAGCCCGGGATGGGCGCCGACGTCGAACGGCAGCACCTGCACGGTGATGTGGGGCTGCTGGGACATCTCCACGAGGTACTCGAGCTGCTCGCGCATCACCTGGCGGCTGCCGACCACCCGGCGCAGGGCCGCCTCGTCCAGAACGACCCACAGCCGCAGGGGATCCCGTTCGGCCGCGACCCGGCTCTGCCGGCGCAGCCGTACCTCGACGCGCTTGTCGTTCTCCGTCTCGGTGGCCTCCGGCGCGCCGCCGCGCACGATGGCCTCCGCGTACGGCCGGGTCTGCAACAGGCCGGTGATGATCTGGGGTTCGTACACGCGCAGCGACTCGGCGTCGGTCTCCAGGCCGATGTACACGCTGTACGGGATGTCCCCGAAGGCGTGCCACCAGCCCTGCTGCCGCGAGTCCTTGGCCATCTGCATCAGGGAGTCGACGATGCGCTGGTCCTCGACCTCGTAGACCCCGCACAGGTCGCGGACGTCGCGCTGGCTGATGCTGCGCCGGCCGTTCTCCAGCCGGCTGATCTTCGACTGCGACACGAGCAGCCGCTCCGCCACCTCTTCGGCCGTCATGCCCTTGAGCTCGCGGAGCCTGCGCAGCTCCTGGCCCAGCCGGCGCCGCCTGACGGTGGGATTGACATTGGACGCCACGGGACGTGCACCTCCGGCTGCGTGCCTCGTTCTTGACTTTGCGTATCTGCTGTTGAGCAGACTGCCACCAAGGTGCTTATTACCGCTGGGAAACCGCGTATATGCGCTGCGTGCACGACAGTTGGGGCCGCCCGGCCGGCCGTGCCCGGACATGCGGCCGCGCGGGGCGCCGGAACCCGACGACGTCCGGTGTACGGACGTACGGTTCCGTCGCCCCGCGCGGACCAGCGGCTCCCGAACCGGTCTGTGGGGACTGACGGTGCGGCGGCTGAGTGGTGCGGGTCGTGCGTGGTGCGGGTCGTGCGTGGTGCGGGTCGTGCTGCCGGCGGTGCGTGCCGAGGGTCTGCGGCTCAGTGAGCCACGGCGCGCGCCATCGGTCCTCGGCGCGGTTGCATCGGAACGCCACGAGCGGGTTCCGGCGCGGGCCTGGCTCCGGGGGCGGCCTGCCGGCCGGCCGGTGCCGGGCTGCGACGTGGCTGTGCCGCCACGCCGTTCTGGACGTCCATCACGGCGTGCGCGACGAGTCCGCCCATCGGGTCGTGCCTGATCAGGTCCCGCAGCCGGGAGCGCGAGGAACGGCCCTCGTTGCCCGGATACAGGTGCTTGCCGAGGCCGACCGCGTGTGCCAGGGCGGCGAGCGCCGCGGTCCGCGGGTCCGGCGGTACGCCGGTGCGGATCGCCGAGTCCAGCCGGGCCCTGATCTCCCGGCTGATCTCGTTGTCCGTCGCCTGGTAGCGGGTGGTCGGCAGCACTCCGCACATCTGGCCCGCCACGGCATGCACCATGCCGCACCGCTCCAGATGCGAGAGGTAGGTCTGGCGGAGCCCGAGACGCGGCCCGCCGATCCAGTTCACTGCCCGCACGGGAGCGCCACGCCTTCGCAGCAACTCCAACGCGCAGTCCAAAGTCGGATCTCCAGTCGGCCGTGGGGCTACCACGGCGATACGATCCCCGTCTGGGGCTATCCGTCCGGCCAGCGCCAGCTCCACTAGCTGTGCTCCGGCCAGACCGAGGTCGAGCGACTGCGGCTGTGCGGTGGTACCCGTGGCCGGGTCCAACGCCAGCAGCAGAAGCTCCTCCGGAAGTGTTCTGCGGCTCCTGCCCATCCATGCCTCCCCGCGTGGATGAAAGACAGGGTGACCCCTCTCACATTCATCTGTCGAGGGTGCGTGACCTGTTTGTAGTGGAACCGGTAGGTATGTCGTTCTCGTCTACCGCTTGGGGCAGGGCCGCACACAGGACACTGGTACATGGTTCGGACAGCGTGGTGTGGCGGCTGCCCGGGCGGCGGTTCAACGGTTCGGCAGACGCAGGGTGACGGAGACCGATCACCCGCGGCACATGGAGGAGGCATCGGTGGCGGGCGAGTCCCCCGACAGGTCGAAGCAGCGCGAGTCGTCGGCAGAACCGACGTCGGGGAGCGCGAGTCCGGTTCCCGAGGCGAGGAGTTCCGCCCGCGATCCCAGGCTCGCGGTGGCACGCGAGTCCGTCTCCCTCGGAGGCGTCGACACGGCCACGAAGGTCTTCTCGGTGCGTGACCTCCCGAAGGACGCCGAGGAAGCCGACGAGAGCCCCGCGAAGGCCGGAACGGACGCTTCCGGCACGGCGGAGACGAAGGACGCCCCCGCAGCCGCGGAGAAGCGCCCTCAAGCCGCCGACCGGGCGGACGACGCGCAGGACGCGGGCTCGGACGCGACCTCGACGGGCTCCGGCACGGCGGAGAGCCCGGACGACGCGGACACGGCCGAGGACTCGACCGGCCCGGACACGGCTGAGGGGTCGGGTGACTCCCGCACGGCCGAGACTGCCGACGACTCCGAGGCGGCCGACGGCTCGGATGTCTCCGGTACCGCGGGCGCCTCGGGGACCTCCGACGTCTCGGACGACACCGGCACGGCGGAGACCGCGGACGACTCCGACACCGCCGAGGGCTCGGCTGAGACCGGCACGGCTGAGGCCCCGGAAGATGCCGCCGGCACGGCGATGGGCTCCGACGACAGCGGATCCGGTGACTCCGGTGGGCGCGAGGAGCCGGCCGTGGCGGGGGACGCACGGCTGCGGGACGCGGTGGCGGCGTGGGTCGCCACGGGCGACAAGACGGGGCCCGAGGCCGGTTCCGGCGAGGCGGAGGCCGCGGAGTTGTCGGAGGCCGAGGAATCCGTGGAACCCGTGGCGAAGTCCGGCGACACGGACGCCGAGCCCGCCGACGAGACCTCGACCGAGGACGAGTCCGGCCCCGAGTCCGCCCCGGACGCGAAGACCGACAGCGAGCCGGAGACGGACACCGAGCCGGAGTCGGACGCCGAGGCCGGGACCGGCACCGCCGAGACCGCCGTAGCCGACGAAGCCCCCGCCGACGACGAGGCCGGCGATCCGGACACCGGCGAGTCGGACACCCCAGGGGCGCGGGGAACTGCGCGACCGGCGCCCACCGACCCGCAACCGGCCGACGAGTCCGAGGGCGCTCCTGAGGACGCTCCCCAGGACCGCGTGCCCGCGGACGCGGACGTGGCCGACAAGCCCCCCGTCGACCAGCCCACCGCCGTCTTCAAGGCTCCCCGGCCCCCCGTGGACCAGCCCACCACCATGCTGAAGCTCGGCAAGGCGCCGGAGGCGAAGCCCGAGCCCGAGAAGGGGCCCGAGCCAGAGGCCGAGGCCGAGCGGACGAGCAAGTTCGTCGCGCTGAAGGACCTCGACGAGCCCCGCGAGGCACGGCCGAAGCCGGACGTGACCACCGTCGTTCCCCAGGTCGGCCCGGAGCGGACCAGGCAGCAGCCCCTGCCGCCGAAGCCGCCCCTCGACCTGCTCGCGGAGCTCACCAACACCCCGCCGCCCCCACACAGCCCGCTGCGCACCCTCGGGCGCCGGGTCAAGATC
>NZ_LJBR01000051.1 GCF_001282115.1 Streptomyces sp. NRRL B-24085
GCGCCGGGTCAAGATCTGGACCCCGCTGGTCCTCCTGCTGGTCGTCGTGTTTGCGATCGTGCAGGCCCTGCGTCCGCTGCCGGAGCCCACGCTCAGCCTCACCGCCGAGGACTCCTACACCTTCGACGGCAGCAAGGTCACCCTCCCGTGGCCCACCCAGGGCCAGGGCTGGATGGACGTCAACGGCGTCGGCACGATGAGCGACTTCGGCAAGCAGACCCCGGTCGCGATCGGTTCCGTGGCCAAGGCCATGACCGCCTACATCGTCCTGAAGGACCACCCCCTCAAGTCCGGCGAGGAGGGCGCGAAGATCACCGTCGACGCGCTCGCCGAGAAGGAGGGCGGCTACAACAAGGACGGCGAGTCGACCCTCGACACGGTCAAGCAGGGCGACGTCCTCACCCAGAAGCAGGCGATCGCGGCGATCATGATCCCGTCCGCCAACAACATCGCCCGGCTGCTCGCCCGCTGGGACGCCGGTTCCGAGAAGGCGTTCATCGCGAAGATGAACGCCACCGCCAAGGAACTCGGCATGAAGAACACGACGTACACCGACGCCTCGGGCCTGAAGGAGACCACCGTCTCCACCGCCGAGGACCAGGTGAAGCTCGGCAACGAGCTCGTGAAGATCCCGGCGCTGATGGAGATCACGTCCATGGGGCAGTGGCTCGATCCGTCCGGACAGAAGTGGTACAACTACAACTATCTGGTCCCTTACAACGGCGCCATCGGCATCAAGACCGGCACCACCAGCGCGGCCGGCGGCAACCTCCTCTTCGCCGCGCGCAAGGAGGTCGGCGGTGAGACCGTCACCCTCGTCGGCGCGATCCTCGGCCAGCACAAGGCACCGATCATCAAGACCGTCAACGACGTCAGCCGGGTCGCGATGCTCGCCGCCCAGGACGACCTGACCTCGGCGAAGATCCTGAAGAAGGGCGACGTCGTCGGTTACGTGGACGACGGCCTCGGCGGCCACACCCCGGTCGTGCTGACCAAGGACGTCACCGCCGTCGGCTGGGCCGGCTTCGAGGTGAAGCTGTCCTTCGCCGCCGACGACGTACCGCACACCGCGAAGGCCGGCACCAAGGTCGGCACCCTCACCGTCGGCGACGGCGAGGGCGGCGCGGTCAAGGTCCCGGTCACCCTCCAGAAGGATCTGACCGAGCCGGGTCTCACCGACAAGCTGACCCGCGTCGGCTGAGCCCGGAAGGGACGCACGCACCGTGTCGGCCCGTCGGCCGGACCCCGCCCGGGTTCCGGTCGGCGGGCCGCGTGCTAGCGTCACGAACCGGGGCAGGTCGACGCTGGGGCGCGGCCGAGAAATGAAGACGGGACACCACGGGGAGTGCCTTCAGGTGGCCACTGCGGAGCCGACACGCGCCGACGACACCGACCCGGGCCCGGGTACCGGCCCGCGAATAGGCGTGCCCGCTGACTCCGGCGCCGGCACCGGCGGGGCGCCCGAGGACGTCCGGGGCAGGATCTGGTCGGCGCTCCTCGCGCTGCGCGAGCGGCTGCTGCGGCACCCCGTCCTCTCCATGACCGCGCTGTCCGGCGTCCTCCACATCGTCTGGTTCTTCACGTTCGCGAACAGCGGTGGTGACCTGGCGGCGCAGGACGCGTGGGCCGAGTTCGTCGGCCGCCACCCGGACTCCGCGTACAACCTGGCCTGGTACGGCGGCATGCATCCGGTGTCGTACAGCGTCGTCTCGCCGTACCTGATGTCGGTCCTCGGCGTCCGTACGACGATGATGCTGGCCGGGACGGTCTCGGCCGGGCTGCTGACGCTGGTCCTCATCCGCAGCCGGTCGGTGCGCAATCCGCTGTGGGCCTCGCTGGCGGGCGTGTACGCCTTCCTGTGCAACGCGGCCTCGGGCCGGGTGACCTTCGGGCTCGGCACGGTCTTCGCGCTGGGCGCGGTCGCCGTCGTCTTCTGCTGGCCGCACCGCTGGCGCTACAAGCGCTGGGCCAAGGCCGCCTGCGCGGCCCCGCTCGCCGCCCTCGCGACCATGGCCTCGCCGGTCGCGGGGCTCTTCGTGGGCCTGGTGGCGGTCGCCCTCTTCCTTCAGAAACGGCGTCCGGGCGCCTGGGCGCTGGGTCTCGCGCCCACGGCGGTCGTCGCGCTGTCCGCCTGGCTCTTCCCGTTCGCCGGCACCCAGCCGATGAAGATCGGCTCGGTGCTGCTGCCCCTGGTGTACGGCGTCCTGGTCTTCCTCCTCGTCCCGCGCGAGTGGACGACGGTCCGGATCACCGCCGGGGTGTACAGCCTCTCGGTCGTCCTGGTCTGGCTGGTCAGCTCGCAGATCGGCTCCAACATCTCGCGCCTGTCGATGCTGTTCGCCGGGGTGGCCCTGGCGGCCGCGCTGCCGTTCACGGTGCCGCGCTCGCGCAAGTGGTACGCCGTCGTCGTCGCCTTCGCCGGCTTCACCGTCTGGATCGGCTTCAAGTCCGTCGACGACGTCGTCCACACGACCCCCACGGCGTCCTGGGCGCGCGAGCTGGCCCCCCTGGTCAACGAGCTCCAGGAGGTCGGCGCCGAGAAGGGCCGCGTCGAGGTCGTACCGGCCGCCTCCCACCGCGAGGCGTCCGCGCTCGCGCCGTACGTCAACCTCGCCCGGGGCTGGAACCGGCAGGCCGACATGGAGCGCAACCCGCTCTTCTACGACGACACCCTGAACTCCGCGAACTACCACGAGTGGCTCCAGCGCTGGGCCGTGCACTTCGTGGTCGTGCCCAAGGACGAGCCCGACGGGGACGGCGGCGAACGCGAGCGGGAGCTTGTCCAGCGCGGGATGCCGTATCTGAGGCAGATCTGGGGTGACGCGAACTGGCAGCTGTTCCGGGTGACCGACCCGGCGCCGCTCGCCTCCCCGAACACCGTCGTGGACCGGGCGGCGCAGGGCGAGATGACCATGCGGGTGAAGAAGGCCGGGCGCATCCTCATCCGGATCCCCTACTCGCCCTGGCTGTCGATCGTCGACGCGGACGGCAAGAAGGTGCAGCCGCCGCAGGAGACGGAGGAGTCGAAGGAGCGCGGGGACGGGGAGCCGAAGACGTTCGAGAACGTCAACGGGTGTCTGATGGAGACGCCGGAGGACGCGGACGGGGACAAGTGGACGATGTTGCTGGCGCCTCGGGCGGGGACGTACCGGTTGGCCGCGCCCTATACGGTGCCGCGTGGGACGCCTTGTCCGGATGAGTTGAAGTAGTCGTGCGGCTGCGGGTGCGTGGGGGCTGGTCGCGCAGTTCCCCGCGCCCCTGAAGGGGCTTGCCGCAGCTGGTCCACGTACTTGTCCGTGCCCGGGATCGTCGGGATGAAAGGCGCAAGCAGTTCACGGCGGCCCATGTCCGGGCCTTCCAGGTCGGTGAAGCACCGCTCCCAGCAGTCCCTCGGGTCCGTCTCCAGGAACCACAGGAGCGTGAGCCGGGTGTCCACGCCCTCCACCTGCCTCACGTACGTCATGCGGTCGCCGGGCAGGGGGGTCGGGCGGAACACGGTCACCATGGCCGCCGGTGAGCCCGCCAGGCGTTTCGGGAGGTGGCGGGAGACCAGCCACTCCAGCGACTGCGCACGCTGCTCCGGGGATTCCGCGTCGATGACCTCCAGCACCAGGCCCGCGTACGGGTGGTCCAGGGCATGGAAGTCCCTCGGGCCCGCCGCCCCGTCGCGGTAGACCGTGGCCTCGTGGTCCTGGAACGCGGTGAAGACGTGGGTGCGGTCGCGGTAGACGCGGGCGTCGCGGTTGAGGCGCTTGTTGATGGCCACCGTCCACTTCATGTGGTCGTCGTAGCGGCCCTCGGTGACCCAGTACACCGAGAGGTAGCAGCCCGTCGTCACCGGCTGGGCCACCGCCGACTTCTCCGGCACGCGCAGGAGTTGCAGGTCCCGGGTGGCCACCCAGCGGCGGCCCGCGAACATCCACGGCATGGCCATCGCACCGGCGTAGAAGTGGTCGTCCTCGTACCAGCGGTTGTAGGCGTACTCGTGGCCGGGGTGCGGTTCGACCATGGTGATCAGGGCGTGGCCGGGACGGACTCCGTAGGGTCCGGTGGCGGCCAGTTCGGCGTACGTCTCGCTGCGGGTCTCTTCCGACATGGGACCTTCCCTCCTCCAGCGCTCGCCCATACTCTGACGCTCCGTCAGATATTGCGCCAGAGCCAGGGACCAGTAGGAATCAGGGAGGCCGCCGGTATGTCACTTCTCTCCGGGAAGACCGTCGTGGTGTCGGGAGTCGGCGCCGGGCTCGGCCACCAGGTCGCCGCGGCCGTCGTACGGGACGGCGGCAACGCCGTGCTGGGGGCGCGGACCGAGGCGAACCTCGCGAAGAGCGCCGCCGAGATCGACCCGGACGGGGCGCACACCGCGTACCGGCCGACGGACATCACCGACGAGAGGCAGTGCGAGGCGCTCGCGGAACTGGCGGCGGAGCGGTTCGGGCGGCTGGACGCGCTGGTGCAGGTGGCCGCGTGGGACAGCTTTTTCGGCGGGCTCCAGGACGCGGACTTCGCGACCTGGCAGGCGGTCATCGACGTGAACCTGCTGGGTTCGCTGCGGATGACCCGGGCCTGTCTGCCGGGGCTGCGGGCGGCGGGCGGGGGTTCGGTGGTGTTCGTCGGGACGCAGTCGGCCGTGGCCGCGCCCTCGCAGGTGCGGCAGGCCGCGTACGCCGCCTCGAAGGGGGCGCTGACCAGTGCGATGTACTCGCTGGCGCGGGAGCTGGGGCCGGACCGGATCCGGGTCAACACCGTGCTGCCGGGCTGGATGTGGGGGCCGCCGGTGCAGGCGTACGTGCGGTTCACGGCCCACACGGAGCAGGTGCCGGAGGCGGAGGTGCTGAAGCGGCTCACCGACCGGATGGCGTTGCCCGACCTCGCGACCGACGGGGACGTGGCCGACGCGACGGTGTTCCTGGCCTCGGACCGGGCCCGGGCGATCACCGGACAGTCGTTGCTGGTCAACGCCGGGGAGCTGATGCGGTGAGTTCATGTAGATGAACGCAGGCCATCACCTCGAATGATTTTACCTCCCTTTGACCTCACGCCGCCTTGTCGTGTCCACGCGGTGGCCTCCACGATGAGCGCCGGGCTGATCCCCTGGGAGGGCGCATATGAACGGTCTCGACTGGGCCGTGCTCATCGGCTATTTCGGCGTGATGGTCGCGATCGGCGTCTGGTCGCACAAACGCGTGGACGACGTCAGCGACTTCTTCACCGCGGGCGGCAAGATGCCGTGGTGGCTGTCGGGCATCTCGCACCACATGTCGGGCTACAGCGCGGTGATGTTCACCGGGTACGCGGGCATCGCCTACACCTACGGCGTCACGTCCTTCGTCACCTGGTCCTTCCCCATCGCCCTCGGCATCGCGATCGGATCGAAGTTGTTCGCGCCGCGCATCAACCGGCTGCGCTCACGCCTCCATGTGGCTTCCCCGCTCGAATACCTCAAGAACCGCTACGACCTGAAGACCCAGCAGGCGCTGGCCTGGTCCGGCATGCTGCTGAAGATCGTGGACGTGGGCGCCAAGTGGGCCGCGATCGCGACCCTGTTGTCGGTGTTCACCGGGATCTCCCTCAACCAGGGCATCCTGATCACCGGCGGCATCACCGCCATCTACTGCACGATCGGCGGACTGTGGGCCGACGCGCTCACCGAGCTGGGCCAGTTCGTCATCCAACTCCTCGCCGGCGTCGCGATGTTCGTCGCCGTCGTCCTCAAGCTCAACGACAAGGGCATCGGCTTCTTCGGCGCCTGGGACGAGCCGGAGCTCCAGGGCCACGGAGAGCCGCTGGTCGGGCCGTACGGCACGGTCTTCCTGCTCGCCTTCCTCTTCATCAAGCTCTTCGAGTACAACGGCGGCATGCTCAACCAGGCCCAGCGCTACATGGCCACGGCCAACGCCCACCAGGCGGAGCGCTCGGCCCGGCTGTCGGCGATCCTGTGGCTGGTGTGGCCGGTCGTCCTGTTCTTCCCGATGTGGATGTCCCCGCTCCTGGTCCAGTCGCAGAAGCCGGACGGCTCCGACTCCTACGGCCTGATGACCGAACAGCTCCTGCCGCACGGCCTGTTGGGCCTGGTGATCGTCGGGTTCTTCTCGCACACCATGGCCATGTGCTCCTCCGACGCCAACGCCATCGCGGCCGTCTTCACCCGGGACTGCGCACCGGTGGTGTGGCGCAGGGCGCGCTCCTGGAGCCAGGGGCAGGGGCTCCGGGTCGCCCGCATCACGACGGTCGTCTTCCTCGGCCTGTCGATGGCCGCGGCCACCCAGGTCAACTCCCCCACCTTCAAGGACATCATCACGGTGGTGATCAAGTGGGTGGCCGGTCTGATGGGCCCGATGGCCATTCCGATGATGCTCGGCCTGCTGCGCCCCTTCCGCCGCTCCGGCCCCACCGCCGCGCTCACCAGCTGGTCGATGGGCCTGCTCGCGTTCTGGCTGGTCAACTACCCGATCAGCTGGAACGTCGAGGGCGGGGTCCCGCTCCAGTACCAGGTCTCGATCCCGCTGGCCGTCTCCCTGGTCCTCTACATCCTCATCGGGTTCGTCAAGCCCGAGGACACCCCGGAGCGCCTCGCGATCATCGAGAAGATCAACACGGACGGGGACGGGGACGGCGCCGCGGCCGCGGCGATCCCGACGCCGGCGGGCGGTGTGGAGGACGTGGTCGGCCTGGGGGTGAAGGACCGGCCCCGGCCGTAGGGCTCAGGCCCTCGGATAGCGGACCAGCCACCCCGGGGACGCCCCCGCGGGCCCGTGCAGCGCGGGCCCCTGGGTCATCTCCATCGCGAAGTCGTCGGCGAGTTCCAGCAGCGTGGGACGGCCCTCCAGCTCGGCCAGCCAGGCCGGCGGGAGGGCCGTCTCGCCGTGCAGGGCACCCAGCAGACCGCCGGTGAGGGCGCCGGCCGCGGCGGAGGGACCGTCGTGGTTCACGGCGAGGCACAGACCGTGCCGTACGTCCTCCCCCACCAGCGCGCAGTACACGGCGGCCGACAGCAGCCCGTCCGCCGAACCGTCGGCCGCGAGCTCCTCCACGCGTGCCGGGGTGGGCATCCCCTGCCGTACGGCCCCCAGCGCGTGCTGGAGCGCGTCCGACACCGGCTCGTGCCCGGGCCGCGCGGCCAGCAGCGCGAGCGCCCGCTGCACCGCCCCGTCCAGGTTGTCGCCGAGGGCCAGCGCGTGCACGATCACGGCGTACGCGCCCGCCGACAGGTAGGCGACGGGGTGCCCGTGGGTCTGCGCGGCGCACTCCACGGCGAGCTGTACGACGAGCTGCGGCTCCCATCCGACGAGCAGCCCGAAGGGCGCGGAACGGGCCGCCGCCTCGGGCCCGAGTTCGTTCGGGTTCTTGGGCGACTCCAGCGTCCCCATGGTGTCGTCGCCGAACCCGATGAGCAGGGACCGGGCCGGGTCGCGGCGGGCGTACAGCCACTCCTCGCGGGCCAGCCACCCGTCGTCCTTGCGCCGCTCGTCGGGCCCCCAGTCCCGCTGGGTGGCGGCCCAGCGCAGATACGCCCGGTGCAGGTCGGTGGGCGGGTGCCAGGCGCCGGTGTCCCGGCGCACCTGCGCCCGTATGAGCCCGTCCACGGTGAAGAGGCTGAGCTGGGTCAGGTGGGTGACGGCGCCGCGCCGGCCGTACCCGAAGCCGAGGTCCACCAGGCCCTCGGCGCCGTACGTCTCCCGGATCTCGTCCAGCCCGAGCCCGTCGACCGGCGCGCCCAGTGCGTCGCCCACCGCCACCCCGAGGAGCGTCCCGCGCACCCGGCTCCGGAAGTCCTGCTGCTCGGCGCGCCCCCAGACGACGGCCCCGGCTGTCGCACCCACCAAGACCTCCCGTGGCGACCGTCCGTATGTACGACGCTCAGCACTGTAATCGACGGGGGGTGCGGGGTTCAGGGGACGTGTGGGTATGCGCCACTTTCACGGCCGGCGTGACGCCTTCCCCGCTCAGTTCCCCGCCGACCACCGGGCCCGCAGCGCGTCCCGCGCCTCGGTCACCGCTGTCAGGCACGTGGTGATGTGCGGGGACCGGTCGGCCCCCGGGGCGGTGCGGAGTTCGACGAGGATCTCGGCGAGGGTGGTCAGGTCGTCCCATTCCGGGGTGAGGGCGAGGAGCTCGGACAGGCCGCGGTCCGCCCGCGGGCCGTCGGCCAGCGCGCAGCCCAGGAAGCAGTGGGCCTGGGCGCGCATCACGGGCTCCATGCCGGCGTCCTGCTCGACCAGCCGGGCGAGGTCCTGCCAGAAGGGGCCGGCGGCCTCGGGGCCCTCGGAGCGGTGGACGGTCATGGCCAGGTGGAACGCGCCTACGGCCGGCTCCCGCTCGCGCAGGCGCTCGGCCAGCGCACGGGCCTGCGCCCAGCGACCGTGGTGGCGGTGGACTTCCACACGGGTGTCGTCGAGGTCCGGGAGGTCGCAGGCCGCCAGCCGCTCCTCCGCCTCCGCCCAGCGGCCGGCGAGCAGCAGCAGTCCGATCGCCGCCCCCCGCTCGTACGTCATCTCGGGATCCAGCGCTACACAGCGGTCCAGGTCGGCCAGGGCCTGCTCGGTGCGGCCGATCGCCAGGCACACCCGGCCCCGCCGGCCGTACGCCCAGGCGTACTCCGGGTCGGACGCGAGGGCGCGGTCCAGGTGGTCCAGGGCCTCCTGGTAGGACTTGCGGGCGTGGTGGACCGCGCCCAGGCCCGCCAGGCAGGTCGCGTGGGCCGGGTCCTGCGCGAGGACGGCGTGGAAGAGGGGCAGCGCCTCGTCGTAGCGGCCCTCGAAGCGGTACGCCGAGGCGAGCTCGGCCTGGATCCAGTAGGTCTCCGGTTCCGCCGCGACAGCCCGCCGCAAGTCCTCGAAGACACCGTCCCGGTCGCCCAGCGCGCGCTTCACCCGCGATCTCATCACCAGCGCCCAGGCGTAGTCGGGGATCAGCGCCAGCGCCCGGTCCAAATCGGCCAACGCCTCCTCGTTGCGCCCGAGTTCGCCCAGCACCTGTCCGCGGCTCGCCAGCGCCGAGGCGTGTCCCGGCTCCAGCTCCACCGCGCGCGCCAGCTCCACCACGGCTTCCTCGTAGCGCCCCTCGACCCGGTAGGCGTCCCCGCGTTCCGAGGCGATCCAGGCCCGGTCGGGTGCGAGCGCGGCCGCCCGGTCGAGGTCGGCGAACGCCTTGTCCCGGTCACCGCGCGTGCGGTGCAGCCGGGCCCGGCGCACCAGCGCCCAGAGGTACTCGGGGTCGATGCTCAGCGCCCGGTCGAAGTCGGCGAGCGACTCGTCGAGCCGTCCCAGTGCGTGCCGGCACGCCGCCCGCCCGGCCAGGGCGATGTCGTCGGTGGGGTCGAGGGCGAGGGCGCGGGTGTAGTCGGCCTCCGCTTCTCCGAAGCGGGACGCCAGGCGGTAGGTCTCGGCCCGCTCGGCGATGACCCAGGCCGCGTCGGGGGCGAGTTCGACGGCTCGGTCGAGCGCGGCCAGGGCCGCCGGGTAGTCGTCCAGCAACTGGTGGGTGAGGCCCCGGCCGTAATGGGCGAGGGGCTGCTGCGGGTCCAGCTCGATGGCGCGGTCGTACTCCTGGAGGGCCCGCGCGTACTCCTGGTGCCTGCGCAGTTCCCTGCCGCGCAGGGCGTGCGCCTCCGCCCGGCCGGGCAGGTCGAGGCCGGGGCGGGTCAGCAGCAGGTCCAGCGCGGCGGTCACTCCGTTCTCCTCGTCGGCGAGTGCCGCGCCCAGCGACCGTCCCCACTCGCGCAGTACGGCGTGGTCCGTGGCGTCGCCCGCCTCCTCCAGCATCCGTGCCCAGCGGCGGGCGACGACCTCGTCCTCACGGCACGCGGTGACGAAGCCGCGCAGCGCCTCGGCGAGCGCGGCGGGCGGGCGGGCGCACAGCAGGTGGTACACCTCCTCCAGCCGCAGTTCCCACCACTCCTCGTCCGCCCACAACTCCTCGCGGCGGCGGCCGGATTCGGTGTCCTCGCGCCACTCGGTGTACGCCTGCGCGAGCCGCCGGTGCCGGCTCGTCCAGTCGGTGCGGGACCGGAGCCGCTCCAGGCGCAGCATCTGCGCGCGGACCAGGTCGTGGTACTGGAGCCGCTCGCCGCGCTGTCCGACGAACGGCAGTGCCGTCAACCACGCGTACAGCGCGTCGAGTTCGTCCTCGGGGGCGGGGACGAGCAGCCGGAACACGTCGGCGTCCAGCTTCCTGGGCAGCGCGCAGGCCCGGGCGAGCTTGCGGCGGGCCTCCGGCTCCGGCTTCAGGAACCGTTCCACCGCCGTCGTACTGGGGTCGATCACGTTGTCGGGGCCGTCGGGCCGCCTGGCCGCGAGGGTCGACACGAGGACGGGGAGGCCGCCCGTCAGACGCAGCACCTCCTCGACGACCGGCTCCGCCACGACGCCCCGCGCGGCGAGCAGCCGTCGCGCCTCGGCCTCGGTGAACGGGGCCAGCGGCATGTCCGCCACCGCGTCCAGGCCGCCCCAGCGGGAGGCGTCCAGGGGGCGCTGTCCCGCGGTGACCACCACGACGGCGGCGGGCAGCCGGCCGTGCTCCCTGGGCTTGGTGAGGACGTCGTACAGCCACGGGTCGAGGAAGGGGCCGGTCCGCTCGTACGTGTCGAAGAACAGGACGATCCACGGGACGGCGGCGGCCGCGGACCGCAGGTCGCCGAGCAGCACCGGGGTGAGGACCCGCTCCGGGGTGAGGACCAGGTCGACGTCGTCGGGGTTGCGGAAGCGGGCGCCGAGGCCGGCCCGCAGCCTGTCGGCGCCCTGGGCGAGCCGGTCGGCGGGAAGGGCGCGGGTGACGAGCTGGGCGCCCGGCAGGGCGGCCTCCAGGGCGCCCAGACCGACGTCGACCGCCATCCTGCTGCCGGTCGAGGCGGTCTCCATGGCGGCGTCGGGCGCGAGGGCGGCGAGGGTGGCGGCCTCCGCCTCGCGCCGCCGCTCCCGCCAGGTGGCGAGGCGCCGCTCCAGGTCCTTCAACCGGCGCCCCTGGGCGGAGAGTTCACGGCACACCGTCTCCATGGCCTCGGGCACGCTGCCCACGCTGTCGTCGACATGGGCGGTGAGCGCCCCGCGTTCCCTCGCGAGGTGGGCCAGCTCCTGGACGAGGGAGGTCTTCCCGATGCCCGCGCTGCCGTGGACGTGGAACCGGAAGCGGTGCCGGGGGTCGCCGGGCGGGATGTCGAAGTTGCCGAGGAACGCGGCCCGTTCGGCCTCGCGGCCCACGAATCCGGCCCGTGTGCGCCGCAGGATCAGCTCCTGCGCCGACGGCTCCGCCTGCGTCATGCGTCCGTCCCCTCGTCGCGGTCCGCCTGCCTCTCATTCTGGCGCAACCGCTCTGGATCACACCGCCACGCCGGGGGAAGATGGCCTCCATGGCATCGACACCCCCACGCACCACACGCAGCGCTCTCCACCTCTCCGCCACCCTGCTCACCGCGAGCGTCGCGTTGTACATAGCGCTCGTCGCGTTCGGGAACATCACCGACTTCGGGACGAACCAGGCGTTCGTGCAGCATGTTCTCGCGATGGACACGACGTTCAAGGACGACGATCTGATGTGGAGAGCCGTCACCAGCAAGGGACTTCAGAACACGGCGTACGTGGCGATCATCGTCTGGGAGACGCTCGCGGCGCTCGTGCTGATCTACGGCACCTGGCTGTGGGTGCGCCGGGACGACCAGGCCGCCCGGCGCTTCTCCACCTACGGGCTGCTCATGCTCATGCTGCTGTTCGGCGCCGGGTTCATCGCGATCGGCGGCGAGTGGTTCTCCATGTGGCAGTCGGACACCTGGAACGGGCTGGACGCGGCGCTGCGGGTGTTCGTGTTCAGCGGGGTCGCCCTGCTGGTGGTCAACCTGCCCGACCGCAGCGCTAGTTGACGACGACGACCTTCGTCCCCGTCTCACCGAACGTCCACAGGGCCGAGCCGTCCGCCGCCTTCATGCGGATGCCGCCGGTCTGCGCGCCGTTCGCGGGCGGGGGCGAGGAGCCGTCCACCGCGTTGGAGAAGGCGATGTTCACGCCGTCCACTGCGGTGAAGAACACGACGTGCTCGATCCGCACGCCGTCGGAGCCGGTCCTCGGCTCGCCCCGGCGCAGCGAGACGGAGTAGGTGCCGGGGGCGGGGGCCACCGTCCCCGGCCAGACGGCGAAGGTCCGCCGGGCCGCCTCGCTCGCGTCGATCAGCCACACCCGCTTGTCGCCGAGCGAGTAGACGATCCGGCGGCCGGTGCCGGAGCCGTCCGGCACCGCGGTCGCGGACGGCTCGGGCCGCGCGGACGCGCTGGGCGACGCCGACACACTCGGCCTGCCGGTGAGGGCCACACCCGGCTTGGTTCCCTTGTCGGCCTGTACGGCCAGGGCGACGACGGCGGCGATCGCCCCCACGGTCAGACCCGTCACCCAGACCTTCGGGGCTGGCACGGCACGCATCTCCTCGGCTCAGGATCCCCGTCGAACGGGGGTCGGATCATCGTACCGGCCCCCGCCCGAACACCTCTCCGGTCAGTCCAGCACCGGCAGCAGCTCCGGCAGGTGCCCGTCGGAGGCACGCGCGGCCTGCTGCCGCTCCTCCGGCACCGGCCCGTACAGCGTGGTGCGCGGCCGAGCGGGACGGCCCGCCGCCTCCGCCACCGCGACGAGGTCCTTCACCGACTTGTAGGAGCCGTACGACGAGCCCGCCATCCGCGAGATCGTCTCCTCCATCAGCGTGCCGCCGAGGTCGTTCGCCCCGGAGCGGAGCATCTCGGCCGCGCCCTCGGTGCCGAGCTTCACCCAGCTCGTCTGGATGTTCGGCACCCAGGGGTGCAGCAGCAGCCTGGCCATCGCCGTGACCGCCCGGTTGTCCCGCATGGAGGGGCCGGGACGGGCGATGCCGGCCAGGTACACCGGGGCGTTGGTGTGGATGAAGGGGAGCGTCACGAACTCGGTGAAGCCGCCGGTGCGCTGCTGGATGCCGGCCAGCGTGCGCAGGTGGCCCAGCCAGTGGCGGGGCTGGTCGACGTGGCCGTACATCATCGTCGAGGAGGAGCGCAGGCCGACCTCGTGGGCGGTCTCGATCACCTCGATCCAGGTCGCCGTCGGCAGCTTGCCCTTGGTCAGCACCCAGCGGACCTCGTCGTCGAGGATCTCGGCGGCCGTGCCGGGTATGGAGTCGAGGCCGGCCTCCTTGGCCGCGGTCAGCCACTCGCGGATCGACATGCCGGTGCGGGTGGCGCCGTTGACGACCTCCATCGGCGAGAAGGCGTGCACATGCATGCCGGGGACGCGGGACTTGACCGCCTTCGCGATGTCGAAGTACGCCGTCCCCGGCAGGTCCGGATGGATGCCGCCCTGCATGCAGACCTCCACCGCGCCGACCTCCCAGGCCTGTTGGGCGCGGTCGGCGACCTGGTCGAGGGAGAGCGTGTAGGCGTCGGCGTCGGTGCGCCGCTGGGCGAAGGCGCAGAACCGGCAGCCGGTGTAGCAGACGTTGGTGAAGTTGATGTTCCGCGTGACGATGTAGGTCACGTCGTCGCCGACCGCCGACCTGCGGACGTCGTCGGCCACCTGGCACAGGGCGTCCAGGGCCGGGCCGTCGGCGTGCAGCAGCGCGAGGGCCTCGTCGTCGGTCAGCCGGGTGGGATCGTCGGCGGCGGTCCGCAGCGCGTCGCGTACGTCCGTGTCGATGCGCTCGGGCACCATGCCGGGGGCGGCCGCCTCGCGCAGGGCGCCCCAGTCGCCGTAGACCTCGTCGAAGTCGTCGCGGCGGTCCGAGGTACGGCCCTCGGTGTCGATGGAGGCGTGCAGGTCGGTGCGGCCCGTGGCCACGAAGACCTCCTCCGGCTCCTGCCAGGGCAGCCCCCGCGGGAGGGCGTCGGGGCGCGCGAGGCCGGTGGCCGGGTCGGCGAGGGCCGCCACGTGCGGCCGCAGCCGGGGATCCAGCCAGGGCTCGCCGCGCTGGACGAACTCGGGGTACACGCACAGGCGTTCCCGCAGTTCGAAGCCGGCCGCGGCGGACCGCTCGGTCAGCTCCTCGATCTGCGGCCAGGGGCGCTCGGGGTTCACATGGTCGATGGTGAGCGGGCTGACCCCGCCCCAGTCGTCGATCCCGGCCCCGATCAGGCGCTCGTACTCGCTGTCGACGAGGTTCGGCGGGGCCTGGATGTTGGCGGCCGGGCCCATGACGAGACGGGCGACGGCCACGGCGGCGACCAGTTCGTCGAGCTCCGCGTCCGGCATGCCGCGCATCGCGGTGTCCGGCTTGGCGCGGAAGTTCTGGATGATCAGTTCCTGGATGCTGTGGTACGACCGCGCGATGCGCCGGAGTGCGAAGAGGGACTCGGCGCGCTCCTCGTAGGTCTCGCCGATGCCGATGAGGATGCCCGAGGTGAAGGGGACGGAGGAGCGCCCGGCGTCCTCCAGCACCCGCAGCCGTACGGCGGGCTCCTTGTCCGGGGAGCCGTGGTGCGGGCCGCCGGGCTCGGACCAGAGCCTGGTGGCCGTGGTCTCCAGCATCATGCCCATGCTCGGCGCGACCGGCTTGAGCCGCTGGAAGTCGGTCCAGGAGAGCACGCCCGGGTTGAGGTGGGGCAGCAGTCCGGTCTCCTCCAGGATGCGGACGGAGATGGCCCGGACGTAGGCGATGGTGTCGTCGTAGCCGTGCGCGTCCAGCCACTCCCTGGCCTCCGGCCAGCGGTCCTCGGGCTTGTCGCCGAGGGTGATCAGGGCTTCCTTGCAGCCCAGCGCGGCACCCTTGCGGGCCACGTCGAGGACCTCGTCGGGGGACATGAACATGCCGTGGCCGGCCCGGCGGAGCTTGCCGGGCACGGTCACGAAGGTGCAGTAGTGGCACTTGTCCCGGCACAGCCGGGTCAGCGGGATGAAGACGCTCTTCGAGTACGTGATGACACCGGGGCGGCCCGCCTGCGCGAGGCCGGCGTCACGTACCCGTGCGGCGGACGCGGTGAGGTCGTCCAGGGCCGGGCCGCGGGCCTGGAGCAGCACCGCGGCCTCGGAGACGTCGAGGGCGACGCCGTCCCGGGCACGTTTGAGAGCGCGACGCATGGAGTTCTCGGTGGGGCCGGTTCCGGAGGTCGCGGAAGTCGTCATCCTTCGAGCATACGAGCGGTGTGATCAGCGCAGGAGTGCCGCCCTGCCGGGGTGGTGTCACACACCGCCGGTGCCGTCCTGGACATAACGGGCATACTCGTCGAGCACCTTGAGCACCTCGCCCTCCCCCGCCGGCGGCAGCTGGAGCACGACCTCCTCGATGCCGAGCTCGGCGTAGTGGGCGAGCTTGCCGGGGGTGGGCAGGACGGCGTACGGGACGGCCTGGAGGGCGCCCGGGTCGCGGCCCGCGTCCGCCCAGGCGGCGCGCAGCACGGGCAGGGACTCGCCGAGCCCCCGTCCGCCGATCGGCAGCCACCCGTCGGCGTACTCGCAGATGTGGGAGAACAGCTTGGGGCCCGCGGCGCCGCCCACCAGGGTCCGCTTCTGCACGGGCTTCGGGAAGGCGTGGCTGGCCCTGACACTCCCGAACTCACCTTCGTAGGCGGTCGGTTCGTCGGCCCACAGGGCGTGCATGAGCGCCATCCGGTCCCGCACGAGCTCACGCCGGGTGCGCCACTCGACGCCGTGGTCGGCGGCTTCCTCGACGTTCCACCCGAACCCGAGCCCGAGCGTGAACCGGCCGCCGGAGAGGTGGTCGAGGGTGGCGATCTGCTTGGCGAGGTCGATCGGGTCGTGCTGGGCGACGAGCGTGATGCCGGTGCCGAGGCCGAGCCGCTCGGTGACGGCGGCGGCCTGGCCGAGCGCGACGAAGGGGTCGAGGGTACGGCCGTACTCGCGCGGCAGCTCGCCGCCCGCCGGGTACGGGGTGACCCGCTCGACGGGGATGTGGGTGTGCTCGGGCAGATACAGCCCGGCAAAGCCCCGTGCCTCCAGCTCACGGGCGAGCCGGGTCGGGGTGATGGTCTCGTCGGTGAGGAAGATCGTCACGGAAATACGCATGAGGCATCTGTACCGGGCCGGGACGGGGATGTCCATACCG
Organism: Streptomyces sp. NRRL B-24085; assembly: GCF_001282115.1. Classification (GTDB taxonomy): domain Bacteria; phylum Actinomycetota; class Actinomycetes; order Streptomycetales; family Streptomycetaceae; genus Streptomyces. The sequence goes on from NZ_LJBR01000051.1 coordinate 16,006, forward strand.
ACTGGTCGGCATCATGGCCGGGAGAATGGTCCGTGGGGGCTGTAGGTGCCCCGTCCGGGGAACGTAGGCCCTCTGTCGGAGCTGTACGTGCCATGTCGGCGGTCTGTCGACGGGGCCCCGGAGCCTTGCCGGAGACGGCCGGCCGGAACACACCGGCGGGCCCCGTCCCGAAGGAGCCACCATGGTGCGAACCCCTGTCACGATCATCGGCGCCGGGCTCGGCGGTCTCACCCTCGCCCGCGTCCTGCACGTCCACGGCATCCCGGCCACCGTCTACGAGGCGGAGCCCTCGCCGACCGCCCGCGCGCAGGGCGGGATGCTCGACATCCACGACTACAACGGGCAGTTGGCCCTCCAGGCGGCCGGTCTGACGGACGGGTTCCGCGCTCTCGTCCTGGAGGGCCGTGAGGCGATGCGGATGGCCGGCCCGGACGGCACCGTCCTGTTCGACAAGCCCGACGACGGCACCGGCGACCGCCCGGAGGTGCAGCGCGGCGAACTGCGGCAACTGTTGCTGGACTCGCTGCCGGCCGGCACGGTCCGCTGGGGCCACAAGGCCATCGGCGCCAGGGCGCTCGGCGGGGGCCGGCACGAGGTGACGTTCGCCGACGGCACCTCGGTCGTCACCGGCCTGCTGGTCGGGGCGGACGGCGCCTGGTCACGGATACGGCCGCTGCTCTCCGCCGCGCGGCCCGAGTACACCGGGATGTCCTGCGTCGAGGTGTACCTGCACGACGCCGACACCCGGCACCCGGCCGCCGCGAAGGCGGTCGGCAGCGGGGCGCTGTTCGTGCTCGCGCCCGGCAAGGGTTTCGTGACGCACCGGGAGCGGGGCGGCAACCTGCACACGTACGTGATGCTGGCCCGGCCGCAGGACTGGTTCGCGGACATCGACTTCACCGACGCCGCCGCGGCCCTGGCGCACATCCTGCGGGAGTTCGACGGCTGGGCACCGGAACTCACCGCGCTGATCGGCGAAGCCGACACCGCCCCGGTGCTGCGCCCCTTCGCCGCCCTGCCCGTCGAGCACCGCTGGGAGCGGGTGCCGGGAGTGACCCTGATCGGCGACGCCGCCCATGTGGCCGCCCCGAACGGCGAGGGCGCCAACCTCGCCATGCTCGACGGCGCGCACCTCGCCCAGGCCCTGGCGGCCCACCCCGACGACATCGAGACCGCGCTCACCGAGTACGAACGCGCCATGTTCCCCCGCAGCGCCGAAACCGCCACCGAGGGCACGGAGCTCTACGCCCTCATGTTCGGCACCGACACCCCGCACGGGCTGATCAGCGTGTTCCGGGGGGAGGAGCGGGGCGACTGAATCTCTCGGGTTGCTCGTCGCACTCCAGCCGGCCTCTGACCGATACGTAGATGCCCATCGGTTTCTCCTCGGCTCACTCCGGTCCGTCCGCCAGGTCCGCCACCACTGCCATGTGGTCCGACGGCCACACGCCGTCCACGGGGCCGTCCCCCGCGCGGCGGACGTCCAGGACGTGGCCCAGGCCCGAAGGGCCCGGTGGGCCCACGTGGATGTAGTCGATGCGGACGGGCGGGTCCAGGCGGACGTACGGGTTCGCCGGGTCCCAGGTCGCGGAGGGGGCCGTCGGGTCGGCGTACTCCCAGGCGTCCAGGAAGAGTTGGCCGGGGGCGGCCGGGGCCGTCCGGTAGCCGCCGAAGAGGCGGACCTCGTCGGAGTCGGGCCAGGCGTTGAAGTCGCCGGTGATCACCGGCGGGAAGTCGGTGCCGGAGCGGTGGGCGGCCACGAACTCCGCCAGCGCGGTGACCTGTTGGCAGCGGACCGCCGAGGCGGTGGGGGCCGAGGTGAGGTGGGTGGTGAAGAAGGGGATCTCACCGGAAGGGCCTGCCAGACGGGTGTGGAAGGCGAGGCGGCCGTCGTCCAGGTCCTCGGGGGCGGGCAGGCGCAGGACGGCCCGGTCGATCACCGGCCAGCGGCTCAGGACCGCGTTGCCGACCTCCACGCCCGGGTCGCCGATCCGCCGCTGCCAGCGCTCCGAGGCGGGCGACGGGGCCCACGCCCAGTGCAGGCCCAGCTCGCCCGCGAGCCACTCCGCGAGGTTCTCGGTGCCCGCCGACCACACCTCCTGGAGGCCGACCACGTCGGGGCGCAGCTCCCGCAGCACGGCCAGGATCGCCTTCTGCCGTTCCTCCCACGGGCCGAAGCGCCACCACAGGTTCCAGGTCACCACGCGCATCGCCGACACCCTTCGTCCACCCGGCCGCACCCTGAGATCATCGGGGCCGCCGGTCAGGTTACGGAAGACGAGAGACAGGAGTCCCACCGCCCATGTCCCGCGACGCCGAGCGCAGGTACCGTGCCGCCAGGGCCGTTCAGCGCCTGCTCAACCCGGTCATGCGCCGACTGCCCCTGCAGACCGTCCTGGAGACCACCGGCCGCAGCTCGGGCCTGCCCCGTCGGACCCCGGTGGGCGGCAGGAGGATCGGCGGTTCCTTCTGGCTGGTCTCCGAGTTCGGGGAGCGGTCGCAGTACGTCCGCAACATCAAGGCGGACGCACGGGTCAGGGTGCGGATCCGGAGGCGCTGGCACACCGGGACCGCCCATCTCCTGCCGGACGACGACATCGCCGTACGACTGCGCGGCCTTCCCCGTCTGAACAGCGCCGCCGTGCGGGCGATAGGGGCGGGGCAGCTGACCGTGCGGGTGGATCTGGACAGGTGAGGGGCGGCGCGGCGGTGTCCCCGGGCAGGGGCCGCCGCGCCGCTCAGAAGCGCACGCGCCTCACTTGGCCGGCTTGTAGAACGCGTACGTCGCCGTGTACGCCACGCTCACCTGGTCCGTGCCGGTGCAGGCGGTGGCGGGGGCCACCCCCCCGGTCGTGTTCAGGCGCTGTATGTAGGAGACACCGCCGAAGACACCCGTGCCCCGGGTCGCGGTGGCCTGGAGGAGGAGTTCGGGGATGGTGCCCTCCTTGGGGGAGCTGGCGACGGCCGTGGCGTTCACCGCGCTGCCGTCCACCGTGGAGACCCAGACGGGGCCGCGGGAGTGCAGGGCGACGGTGCGGCCTCTCCGGTCGGAGAGGGTGGCGGCGGGCTCCAGGAGCTTCCAGGCGCCGTCGGTGCAGGTGTAGGTCTGCACGCCCCGGGCGGGGTACACGCCGGTCAGCTTGTTGCCGTCCGGCACCTTGACGGCGGCGGGGGCCTTCACGGGCTTCGGCGCGGCGTCCGCGGTGGCCGCGTTGCCGACGGTCGTCCCCAGGAAGGCGGTCGCGGCGAGGGCCGCGGTGGTCAGGGTGAGGCGTTTGGTGAGCTTCAAGTCGGTTCTCCGGAAGGGTTCTTGACTGGTCTTCAGTACGGCGATGTCGAACTCGCCGCCCCCCGGCCGGGACTCTACGGGGCCACCCGCGGGTTACCGGCCAGTTGGCCGAACTCGCGCTCCCGAAGCCCCTCTCACCCCGGCCAGACGATCGACTGCACCTCGCTGTAGGCGTGCAGCGCGTACGACCCGCAGTCCCGTCCCACCCCGCTCCTGCGGAAGCCGCCGAACGGAGCCTCCATGTTCCGGCCGACCGTGTTGACCCCCACTCCCCCGGCCCGCAGCCGCCGTGCCACGCGGAAGGCGCGGGCGACGTCCGCCGACCAGACGTAGTCGATCAGGCCGTAGTCGCTGTCGTCGGCGAGGGCGATGCCCTCCTCCTCGTCGTCGAAGGGCGTCACGGTCACGACCGGGCCGAAGATCTCCTCGCGGACCACGCGCATGTCAGGTCGGCAGTCGACGAGGAGCGTCGGGGCAACGTAGAAACCCCGCTCCAGCGGCGGGCGTTCGCCGCCGGCGGCCACCGTCGCGCCCTCCTTGCGGCCCAGTTCGACGTACGACTCCACCCGCTCCCGGTGCGCGGCCGAGATCACCGGTCCGACGACCGTTCCGGTCTCGCGCGGGTCGCCGACCCTCAACCGGCCGGCGTAGGCCGCCAGTTGCTCGACGAGCCGGTCGTGGACGCTTCGCTGCACCAGCACCCGCGTCGGTGCCGTGCAGATCTGTCCGCTGTAGAAGGAGAAGGTGGTGCCGATGCCGGCCACGGCCGATCCGAGGTCCGCGTCCTCGAAGACGAGCGCCGCCCCCTTGCCGCCCAGCTCCATCAACTGCCGTTTCATGGACCGCCCGCACGCCTCGGCGATGCGCTGTCCGACCGCCGTGGAGCCGGTGAAGCTGACCATGTCGACGTCGGGCGAGTCGACGGCGGCCTCGCCGACCTCCACGGAACGGCCGCTCACCACGTTCACGACCCCGCGCGGCACCCCGGCGGCCTCCAGCGCCTCCGCCATGCGGTACACGGAGAGAGGGTCCTGCGGGGCGGGCTTGACCACCACCGTGTTGCCCATGGCGAGGGCGGGGGCGATCTTCCCGGCGGGGTTGGCCCACGGGTTGTTGTACGAGGTGATGCAGGTGACCACCCCGACGGGCTGCCGGACGGCCAGCGCCCCCATCACCACTGCCTTCCCCATCGGTCCGGCCTCGTTGACCTGCGGCTCGATCGCCCATTCGGCGGGTTCGACCCGGGCGTACCGCCGGAAGCGGGCTGCGGCGACGCCGACCTGCATGCCGCGGGCCACCCCCGTGGTCGCGCCCGTCTCCGCCTGGGCGAGTTCGGCGCACGGCCCGAGCCGGGAACGGATGATGTCGGCGGCCCGCGCCAGCACGGCGCACCGCTCCTCCGGTGCCGTGCGCGACCACGGCCCGAAGGCCTCGCGGGCCGCGGCACAGGCCGCGCGCACCTGATCCCGCGAGGCCTCCGGGGCCAGTCCGACGGTCTCCTCGGTGGCCGGGTCGACCACCGCGTAGTGCCCGGCGTCCGGAGCGACCCACGCACCGCCGACGAACAGCGCCTGCTCCTTCGGCGCACTCACCTGGTGCTCACCGTCCGCGTGTCCCGCCCCGACCGCAGCACCCGGCCCGGCACGGCTCCGCTCACCACGTCGTCCCGGATCGCCTCGACCCCGTTGACCCACACGGCCCGGACGCCGATCGCCTTGGAGTCCAGCCGGGGACTGTCACCCGGCAGGTCGTGCACCAGGGTGGCCGTGCCCGCGGCGATCCGCTCCGGGTCGAAGAGCACGAGGTCCGCATGGAAGCCCTCCTCGATCCGCCCGCGCTCGCGCAGCCCGAACAACTGGGCCGGGTCGTCGGTGAGCATCTTCACGGCCTGTTCCAGCGAGGTCAGCTTCCGGCCGCGCAGACAGTCCCCGAGGAAGCGGGTCGTGTACGGCGCCCCGCACATGCGGTCCAGGTGCGCGCCCGCGTCGGACCCGCCGAGCAGTACGTCCTCGTGCTGCCAGGTCTCGGCACGCAGGGCCCAGGACGCCGGGTCGTTGTCGGTGGGCATGGGCCACAGGACCGTGCGCAGCGAGTCGGCCGCGCAGATCTCCACGAGCGTGGCGAACGGCTCCTGCCCGCGCTCGGCGGCGATGTCCTCCACGACGCGTCCGCTGAGCCCGCGGTTGGTGTCGCTGTAGGTGTCCCCGATGACGTACCGCCCGAAGTTGGTCAGCCGTCGGAAGACGCCGGCCTCCTTGGACCGGGAGTGCCGCAGCAGTTCCCGCTGTACGTCCGGGTCGCGCAGCTTCTCGATGCGCTCGGGGACGGGCAGCGCGAGGACCGGGCCCCAGCCGGGGATGAGGTTCAGCGCGCAGAAGGTGCCCAGGGACATGTTCATCGGGGTGAGGATCGGCATGGTGAGGGCGACGACCCGGCCGCCCGCCTTGCGGGCCCGCTCGCTCGCGAACAGCTGCCTCGGCACCCGTTCGGGGACGGCCGAGTCGATGGTCAGCACGTTCCAGTTCAGCGGCCGTCCGGCCGCCGCGCTCATCTCGACGAACAGGTCGATCTCGGCGTCGCTGAACTGGTCGAGGCAGCCGGCGACGATGGCCTCGATCTGGGTTCCCTCGTGCTCCCCCACGGCCCGTGACAGCGCGAGGAGTTCGGCGGGCAGCGCGTGCCGGGACGCCACGGGCCTGCCGTCGCCGTCGGAGTGCGTGGAGGACTGGGTGGTGGAGAACCCCCAGGCGCCGGCGTCCATCGCCTCGTGGAACAGCCGCAGCATCGCGGCGAGTTGCTCCTCGGACGGCTGGCCGCCGACGGCGTCCGGGCCCATGACGTACCGGCGCAGGGCGCAGTGCCCCACCATGAAACCTGCGTTGACGGCGATGCGGCCCTCCAGGGCGTCTAGGTACTCGCCGAAGGAGTGCCAGCTCCAGGGCGCGCCCTCCTCCAGGGCGACCAGGGACATCCCCTCGACCTTGGACATCATGCGGCGGGTGTAGTCGGCGTCGTCGGGGCGGTCCGGGTTCAGCGGTGCCAGCGTGAACCCGCAGTTCCCGGCGGCGACCGTGGTGACCCCGTGGTTGAGGGAGGGGGTCGCGTACGGGTCCCAGAAGAGCTGGGCGTCGTAGTGGGTGTGGGGGTCGACGAACCCGGGGGCGAGGACGAGCCCGGTGGCGTCCTCGGTGGTGCGGGCCTCTTCGGTGACTTGACCGACGACGGCGATACGGCCGTCCCGGATGCCGACGTCGGCGGTATGGGCAGCCGCACCGGTCCCGTCGACGACGGCCGCACCTTTGATGACGTGATCGAGCATGAACGCTGCCTCCTCCACTCCGGTTGCGGTTGGTTTTCAGGGGCGCGGGGAACTGCGTGACCAGCCCCCACGAACCCGCACCGCCGACGAACGCTCAAGCCCCCTGACGGAACCGTGTAGTCCTGTGCACCGGATCCGTGTCGATCTTCGGGATCACGTGCTCCCCGATGAGACGGATCGTCTGGAGCGTCTCCTCCTTGGGCACCCCCACCGGCAACCCGAAGCTCAACTGGTCCGCCCCGGCCTGCTCCCAGCGCTTGCACTGGCGGACCACCTCGTCGGGGTCCCCGCAGATCAGCAGCTCCTCCTCGATGAGCACCTCGACGAAATCCGCGGTGTACTCGGGCAGCGTCTCGGGCCACACCGGGAACCCCTCGGGCCGCGGGAACGTGTCGTGGTAGCGGAAGACCAGCGAGGGCAGGTAGTGCAGGCCGCCGTGCACCGCGATCTCGACGGCCTCGGCGTGCGTGGGCGCGCAGATGGCGGTCGTCGTCACCATCACGTTGTCGTTGACGAAGTCCCCGATCGGTTCGGCGTCCACGACCGCCGTCTTGTACTGCTCAAGGACCCACTCCATGTCGGAGACCTTCTGCACGCTGAAGCCGAGCACCCCGAGCCCCTTCTTCGCCGCCATGGCGTACGACGGCGGCGACCCGGCGGCGTACCACATCGCGGGGTGCGACTTCCCGTACGGCTTCGGCAGCACCTTGCGCGGCGGCAGCTGCCAGTGCTTGCCCTGGAAACCGGCGTACTCGTCCTGGAGCCACATCTTCGGGAACTCGGCGATGGTCTCTTCCCAGATCTCCTTCGTGTAGTTCATATCGGTCACGCCCGGTATGAACCCGAGGATCTCGTGCGACCCGGCCCCGCGGCCGCTGCCGAACTCAAAGCGGTTGCCGGTGAGATGGTCGAGCATGGCGACCTTCTCGGCGACCTTCACGGGGTGGTTGACCTGGGCGAGCGGATTGAAGATGCCGGAGCCGAGGTGGATGCGCTCCGTGGCGTGCGCCAGGTAGCCGAGGAAGACGTCGTTGGCGGACAGGTGCGAGTACTCCTCCAGGAAGTGGTGCTCGGAGGCCCAGGCGTACTTGAAGCCGGAGCGGTCCGCCTGGATGACGTACTCGGTCTCCTCCATCAGCGCCTTGTGCTCGGCCAGCGGGTCGGTCTCGGCGCGCTTGCCCACGTATCCCTGTACAAAGAGCCCGAATTCCAAGGAGGTTCACCGTCCCCAGTTGTTTCTGACGCTCCGTCAGATGTCCGATCTGCCGCCGACTGTGGCACCGGGCGCACCCGGGGTCAATAGCTGACGGCCAGTCAGATGACGGAGACCCCGGCGAGCCAGCCGCCGTCGATCACGAACGGCTGGCCGGTGATGTACGAGGAGTCGGTGGAGGTCAGGAACAGCGCCAGCCGCGCCACCTCCTCCGGCCGCCCGATCCGGCCGAGCGGCACGAGCTTGCGGTAGAACCGGTCGAGCCCCCGGGAGGCCTCCTCCGCGTCCGCCGACGGGTCCAGGACCGCCGGGTTGGACATCGCGGTGTCGACGGCCCCGGGGCACATGGCGTTGACCCTGATCCCGCGCGGCGCCAGCTCCAGCGCGGCGACCCGGGTGAGCCCGAGGACCGCGTGCTTGGAGGCCGCGTAGGCGCCCACGCCGGCCATCCCGGTCACACCGGTGTAGGAGGCCGTGTTGACGATCGTGCCGCCGTCGGACAGCACCGGACCCACGGTCCTGATCCCCAGGAAGCAGCCGACCTGGTTGACCTGGAGCACCTGCATGAACTCCGTGAGGGGCGTGTCCAGGAGGGAGTTGAAGCGCAGGATGCCCGCGTTGTTGACGAGCCCGTCGACCCGCCCGTACTCCTCGACGGCGACCTCGACCGCGCGCTGCCAGTCCGCCTCCCGGCCCACGTCGAGGTGCACGTACAGCGCCCCGATCTCCTCCGCCAGCGCCTTGCCCTGCGCGTCCAGCACATCGCCCACCACGACCTGGGCGCCCTCCTGACGGAACAGGCGGGCCTCCTGCTCCCCCTGCCCGCGTGCCGCGCCGGTGACGAGGACGACACGTCCGTCCAGCTTGCCCATGCGGTGACTCCTCAGAGGTGGGGGGCGGTGTCGGCGCCGAACGCCGCGATCTGGTCGACGAGTTCGGCGCGGTCGCGGCTGCGGAACCGCACCTGGATCTGGTCCACGCCCATCGCGCGGTAGGCGCGCAGGGACTCGGCGACCGCGTCGGGCGGACCGCTGAGCGTCCGGCGGCCGACGTCCCAGGTGGGGGTGCCGAGGTAGAGCGGCTCGGCGATGGCCCCGACGGTGAACGGCCCTTCGAGGCCCGCCTCCGCCCGCAGCCGCCGTATCCGCTCGATCTGCCCGGGCAGTCTCTCCCGGGGGTCGCCCTGGGGCAGCCAGCCGTCGCCCCTGAGGGCGGCCCGGCGCACGGCGGCCGGTGAGGAGCCCCCGACCCACACCGGGACGCGGGCCTGCGCGGGACGCGGGCGCTGTCCGAGGCCGGCGAAGTCGTAGAGCTTGCCGTGGTGTTCGGGGAACTCCTCGGGGCCGAGGGCGGTGCGCAGGGCGTCGATCGACTCGTCGAGGACGGCCCCGCGCCCGGCGAAGTCGACCCCGAGCGCCTCGAACTCCTCCCGCACGTGCCCGGCGCCGACCCCGAGGATCAGGCGCCCGCCACTGAGGTGGTCGAGGGTGGCGTACTGCTTGGCGGTGAGGAGCGGGTGCCGCAGCCCCACGACGGCCACATGGCTGAGCAGCCTCGCCCGTTCGGTCACGCCCGCCAGGAAGGCGAGGGTGGCGACCGGGTCGTACCAGACCGTGCTCATCGCGGGCGCGAGGCGGCGCGGGACGGCCACGTGGTCGCAGGCGGCGATGTACGCGAACCCGGCGCGGTCGGCGGCCCGGGCCACCTCGACGAGGTCCCCGGGGCCGGCACCTGCCTCCCAGGGCTCGGCGTAGAGGGTGCTCTGCGACTGGACGGGGAGCTGGATGCCGTACTCGGTCACCGGGGACCGTCCCAGAGCCCGTCGGGGGTGAGCCCGAGCAGGTCGATGGCGTTGCCGCGGACGATGCGTTCCACCACGTCGGCGTCCAGGTGTCCCATCTGGGCCTCTCCGACCTCCTTCGACTTCGGCCAGGTGGAGTCGGAGTGCGGGTAGTCGGTCTCGTAGAGCACGTTGCCGACGCCGATCGCGTCGAGGTTCTTCAGGCCGAACGCGTCGTCGAAGAAGCAGCCGTAGACGTGCTCGGCGAAGAGCTCGGACGGCGGGCGGTGGACCTTGTCGGCGACGCCGCCCCAGCCGCGGTTCTCCTCCCAGACCACGTCGGCGCGCTCCAGGATGTAGGGGATCCAGCCGATCTGGCCCTCGGCGTACATGACCCTGAGGTTCGGGAAGCGCTCGAACTTGCCGCTCATCAGCCAGTCGACCATCGAGAAGCAGCAGTTGGCGAAGGTGATCGTGGAGCCGACCGCCGGTGGGGCGTCGGCGGAGGTGGAGGGCATCCGGCTGCTGGAGCCGATGTGCATCGCGACGACCGTGCCGGTCTCGTCGCAGGCGGCGAGGAAGGGGTCCCAGTCGTCGGAGTGCACGGAGGGCAGGCCCAGGTGCGGGGGTATCTCGGAGAAGGCGACGGCCCGTACCTCGCGGGCGGCGTTGCGGCGGACCTCGGCGGCCGCCAACTCGGCGTCCCAGAGGGGGATGAGGGTGAGCGGTATGAGCCGGCCCTGTGCCTGGGGGCCGCACCACTCCTCCACCATCCAGTCGTTGTACGCCCGCACGCACAGCAGGCCCAGTTCGTGGTCCTCGGCCTCGGTGAAGGTCTGGCCGCAGAAGCGCGGGAAGGTCGGGAAGCAGAGGGCGGACTGGACGTGGTTGACGTCCATGTCGGCGAGGCGCTGCGGGACGTCGTAGGAGCCGGGGCGCATCTGCTCGTAGGTGATGACCTCCAGCCTGATCTCGTCCCTGCTGTAGCCGACCGCGGTGTCGAGGCGAGTGAGGGGGCGCTGGAGTCCCTCGTAGAGCCACCAGTCGCCGAGCGGCCCGTCGTCACCGGGGGCGCCCATCACGGGCTTGAACCGGCCGCCCAGGAAGCTGATCTCCTTGAGCGGGGCGCGGACCACGCGCGGTCCGGTGTCCAGGTACTTCTTCGGGAGCCGGTTCTGCCAGACGTCGGAGGGCTCCACCGTGTGGTCGTCGACGGAGATGATCTGCGGAAGTGCCGTCGTGGTCTCCATGGCGCTCACGGTAGCGCCGATCTGACGGTCCGTCAGCTCCGTGGACGGTGGCCGATCGCGACGGTTCGTGTGCGGACGTGTGCGGAGGGCGGGTGAGGGCCTCGTGACATCCCGCGCGTCCTCCTGTGATCAGGCTCTCCACGGCTGACGCATCCGCCGTGGACAAGGCAGACTGACGGGGTTGTAAACAGGCCCTAGGGGGACGGCGATGGACGGTGTACCGCGGGTGCCGGAGCAGAGGCGTCCCGGCTCCCCGGCGGGGGCCGGGCAGGACACGGGCTCGGCGACGGGGGCCGGGCAGCACACGGGCTCGGCGACGGGAGCGGGGCAGGACACGGGCTCGGCGGTCGACACCGGGCAGCACACGGGCTCGGCGGGAGCCGGGCAGCACACGGGCTCGGCGGTCGACACCGGGCAGCACACGGGCTCCGCAACGGGAGCCGGGCAGCACACAGGTCCCGCGGCGCGAGCCGGGCAGCACACACCCCCCGGCCCCCGATCCGCGCCGCACACAAGCCCCGCGGCAGCGTCCGCGCCGTTGCGCTTCAGCGTGCTCGGGCCGGTGCGTGCCCGGCGTGGCGAGGAACTGCTGCACACCGGCTCCCCGCAGCAACGCGCCCTGCTCGCCGCCCTGCTGCTGCGCGAGGGCCGCACCGCGACCGCCGCCGAGCTGATCGCCGCCCTGTGGGGCGAGGAGCCGCCGGACCAGGCGCTGGCCGCGCTGCGCACGTACGCCTCCCGGCTCCGCAAGATCCTCGACCCCGGGACCCTGGTCAGCGAGTCCGGCGGCTACGCGATCCGCGGGCTCGGCGAGGACGCGCTGGACCTCGCCGCCGCCCAGGAGCTCGCCACCGAGGCGGAGAAGGCCAGGAGCGCCGGGGACCTGTGCCACGCGCGGGACGTGCTCACCCGGGCGCTGGCGCTGTGGGACGGCGAGGTGCTCGCGGGCGTGCCGGGACCGTACGCCGAGGCACAGCGCGTCAGGCTGGAGGAGTGGCGGCTGCAACTCCTCGAATCGCGCCTCGACATGGACCTGGAGCAGGGCTGCCACGCGGAGGCGGTCTCCGAGCTCACCGCCCTCACCGCCGAGCACCCCCTGCGCGAGCGCCTGCGCGAACTGCTCATGCTGGCCCTGTACCGCAGCGGCCGGCAGGCGGAGGCCCTCGCCGTCTACGCCGACACCCGCCGACTGCTCGCCGACGAACTCGGCGTCGACCCGCGCCCCGGCCTGCGCGAGCTCCAGCAGCGCATCCTCCGGGCCGACCCCGGCCTCGCGGAGCCCTCCTCCCCGCAGC
>NZ_LJBR01000510.1 GCF_001282115.1 Streptomyces sp. NRRL B-24085
CGGTCCGGGCCACCAAAGGACACAGACATGGACGTTCACGACACGGCCGCCACCGGTGCGGCCAGATGCCCCATGTACGACGGCTCCTTCGCCGCCGACCCGCAGAAGGTCTACGACTACCTCCGGGCGCACGGCCCCGCCGGCCCGGTCGAACTGGCCCCCGGTGTCGACGCCACCCTGGTCGTCGACCACGAGACCGCCCTGCGCGTGCTCCAGAACCCCAACCTCTTCGCGCGTGACGGCCGCCGCTGGACCGCCCTCAACGAGGGCCGGGTCCCCCTCGACAGCCCCGTCCTGCCGATGATGGCGTACCGGCCCAGCACCTGAGGCTGCGCAAGGCGGTCACCGAGAGCCTCGACCGCCTCAACGTCACCCGCATCCGCCGCGACGTCGAGCCGATCGCCGCCTACCTCATCGACCAGTTCAGCGAGCGGGGCCGGGCGGACCTGATCAACGACTACGCCAAGCTGCTGCCGATGCTGATGATCAACAAGCTCTTCGGCTGTCCGGCCAGCATCGGCGACCGGGTGACCAGCGCGATGGCCGACATGTTCGACGGCAAGGACGCGCTCAAGGCCAGCGACGAACTCACCGCCTGCTTCATGGAGCTGGTCTCCCTCAAGCGCCGCGAACCCGGCGACGACATCACCTCCTGGCTCGTCCAGCACCCGGCCGGTCTCAGCGACGAGGAGCTCAAGGACCAGCTCGTGATGCTGATCGGCGCCGGCGTGGAGCCCGAGCGCAACCTCATCGCCAACTCCCTGCTCCTGCTCCTGGACCGGGACGGCGAGGACGGTCCGAGCATGCAGATCGAGGACGCCCTCGACCACGTCCTGCTCAACAACCCGCCCATCGCCAACTACGCGACGCACTTCCCGCTCCAGGACGTCGACCTCGGCGGAGTGGTGGTTCCGGCGAACTCCCCCCTGGTCATCAGCTTCGCGGGAGCCAACAGCGACCCCGCGCTCACCTCCTCGGGCCAGGCCCACAGCCGCGGCGCCCACCTCGCCTGGGGTGCCGGTCCGCACGCCTGCCCGGCCAAGAGCCCGGCCCAGGTCATCGCGGTCACCGCCATCGAGCTGATCCTGAACGCGCTGCCCGACCTGGTCCTGAGCGTCCCGGCCCAGGAACTGCAGTGGCGTCCCGGCCCGTTCCACCGCGCCCTGGCCACCCTCCCCGTGCAGTTCAGCCCC
>NZ_LJBR01000511.1 GCF_001282115.1 Streptomyces sp. NRRL B-24085
CGGGGGTGCGGGCGGTCACTTCTTCGCCGGCGTGATGTTGCCGACGGTGATGCCCTTGGGGTTCAGGTGCGAGATGTGGCCGCTCTCGGTGCCGGCCGAGGGGTCGATCACGCAGTCGATGAGCGCCGGCCCACCGGAGGCGAGGGCCTCGGTGAGGGCGGCGGTCACCTCGGCGGGCGTGGTGGCCCGGTAGCCCTTGCCGCCGAACGCCTCGATGAGCAGGTCGTGGCGGGCGGCCGACATCAGGGTCGTCGGCGAGGGGGCGTCGTCGTAGGGATTGGTGTCGTCGCCGCGGTAGACACCGCCGTTGTTCATGATCACGGTGACGACGGGCAGCTTGTAGCGGCAGATCGTCTCGATCTCGATGCCGCTGAACCCGAAGGCGCTGTCGCCCTCCACGGCCACGACCGGGGCGCCGCTCTCGACGGCGGCGGCGATGGCGTAGCCCATGCCGATGCCCATCACGCCCCAGGTGCCGCTGTCGAGGCGGTGGCGCGGTACGTGCATGTCGATGACGTTGCGCGCGATGTCCAGGGCGTTGGCGCCCTCGTTGACGAGGTACGTCTCGGGGTGCTGGTGCACGACGTCCCGTACGGCCTGCAGGGCGCCCATGAACTGCATGGGGTGCGGGTCGGCCTTCAGCCGCTCGGCCATCTTGGCGACGTTCTGCGCCGAGCGCGCCCCGAGTTCCTCGCGCCAGGCCGTGGGGGCCGTGATCTGGCCGGGCTTGGTGCGCTCGGCGAGCGCGTCGAGCACCGACTCGATGTCACCGACGAGGGGTGCGGAGATGGGCTGGTTGCTGTCCATCTCCTTGGGGTCGATGTCGATCTGGACGAACTTGGCGTCGGGGTTCCAGCCCGTCTGGCCGTGGCCCAGCAGCCAGTTGAGGCGGGCGCCGATCAGCATCACGACGTCGGCCTTCTTCAGCGCCAGGGACCGGGCGGTGGCGGCCGACTGCGGGTGGTTGTCGGGGAGCAGGCCCTTCGCCATCGACATCGGTACGTAGGGGATGCCGGTGGACTCGACGAACTGCCGTACCTTGTCGTCGGCCTGGGCGTACGCGGCGCCCTTGCCGAGCACGATCAACGGGCGCTCGGCGGAGGCCAGCAGCTCGATCGCCCGGTCCACGGCCTCCGGCGCCGGGAGCTGGCGCGGCGCGGGGTCGACGAGCCGGCTCAGCGTCTTGTCGCCCTCCGCCTTGGGCATGATGGCACCGAGCACCGCGGCGGGGATGTCGAGATAGACACCGCCGGGGCGCCCGGAGATCGCGGTGCGCAGGGCGCGGGCGATGCCGCGGCCGATGTCCTCCACCCGGCTGACCCGGTAGGCGGCCTTCACGAAGGGCTGCGCGGCGGCGAGTTGGTCCATCTCCTCGTAGTCGCCCTGCCTCAGGTCGACGAGGTGGCGCTCGCTGGAGCCGGAGATCTGGACCATGGGGAAGCAGTTGGTGGTCGCGTTCGCCAGCGCGACCAGGCCGTTGAGGAAGCCGGGGGCGGAGACCGTGAGGGCCACGCCGGGCTTCTTGTTGAGGTAGCCGGCGATGGCGGCCGCGTGCCCGGCGTTGCTCTCGTGGCGGAAGCCGATGTAGCGGATGCCCTGCGCCTGGGCGAGCCGGGCCAGGTCGGTGATCGGGATGCCGACCACCCCGTAGATGGTGTCGACGTCGTTCATCCTGAGCGCGTCGACGACCAGGTGGTACCCGTCGGTGAGCTCGGTCGGAACGTCGGCTGCTGCCGCGGTCTCCAGGGTCGAGGGAGCGGTCATGGTCCGAGGTCCTCCTTGGGCAGGTCCTGCCGGAGCGGCTACTTCTCTCACCATCGGCAGCGCGCTCGCCCGCGTCCAAGACCCATCGGCGACCAGCCGATAAACGGCGTCTATCGAGGGCTGGTCAGGGGCCCGGCAACTCCCTTGATAGACGGTTGCTATCGGCCGTTCGCCAGCGGGTATTGGACGTCCACCGGGTGCCACCGCACGCTCGCAGAGGACGTTTCGTCGGATCTGTGCGAAGGGGTGGGGTCATGGCCGTTCCGGCCGCGGCATCCGTGCGTGACGCGAACCGGTACCGGCCTCCGGAGGTCTCGGGCCTCGCCGGCCTCCTCGACCGGCAGGTACGTGAACGGCCGTACAGCCGGGCCCTGGTGGTGACCGGTGAGCGGGTGCCGCTGTCGTACCGGGCCCTCGCGGCCCTCGCCGACGACGTGGCCGTCCGGCTTCGCGAGGCGGGGCTGGGGCGTGGTGACGCGGTCGGTCTGATCTGTGCCAACACCGCGGAGTTCGTCGTTGGACTGCTCGGTGCGGCGCGCGCCGGGCTGGTCACGGCCCCGTTGGACCCCGCACTGCCTCGGGCCCAACTCTCGGCCCGTCTCACGGCGTTGGGGGCGCGGGCGGTCCTCCTCGACGCGTCGGCCTCCGGTGCCGGAGCGCTCCCGGTGCCCGCCTGGCCGCTGCGCGTGGAGGTCTCGCGGGCGGGGGCGGCCGTGGTGTCGCTCGAACCCGACACGTGCGGGGTACCCCAAGTGACCGCCGCCTCGGCCGAGTTGTCGGACCAGGACGCCCTCGTGCTGTTCACCGCCGGCACCACCGACCGGGCGAAGATGGTTCCGCTGAGCCATGCCAACGTGGCCGCCTCCGTCCGGAACATCTGCGCCACCTACGAGTTGGGGCCCGGTGACGCCACGGTTGCGGTGATGCCGCTCTTCCACGGGCACGGGCTGTTCGCGGCACTGCTGTCCTCCCTGGCGAGCGGGGGGTGTGTGCTGCTGCCGGAGCGGGGACGGTTCTCGGCGGGCACGTTCTGGGACGACATGCGGGCCGTGGACGCCACGTGGTTCACGGCGGTGCCGGCCATCCACGAGATCCTTCTGGACCGGTCGGAGCGGGAGTACCCGGGGCCGCAGGCGCCGCGGCTGAAGTTCGTCCGCAGTTGCAGCGCGCCCCTCAACACCGCGACACAGCGGGCGCTGGAGCGGACCTTCGGCGCGCCGCTGCTGTCGGCGTACGGGATGACCGAGTCCTCGCACCAGGCCACCAGCGAACCGCTGCCGCAGCGGGGAGCACTCCGGCAGGGGTCCGTGGGCCGGCCGACCGGGGTCGCGGTGCGGGTCGTGGACCGCGGCGGGCGTACCTGCCCGGCGGGGGTGGAGGGCGAGGTGTGGGTGCAGGGGCCCACCGTCGCCCGGGGCTATCTGGCCGACGGCGACGAGTCGGCACGGACCTTCGTCGACGGGTGGCTGCACACCGGTGACCTGGGCACGCTGGACGAGGACGGGTACCTGTCGCTGACCGGACGGATCAAGAACCTCATCAACCGGGGCGGGGAGAAGATCTCACCCGAGCATGTCGAGGACATCCTCGCCGGCTGCCCGGGGGTCGCGGAGGCGGCCGTGTTCGCGGTCCCCGACGCCGTGTACGGGCAGCGGGTCGGTGCCGCCGTGGTGCTCCGCGAGGGCGACACCGTCGACCGCGAGGAGATCCTCCGCTACTGCCACGACCACCTGGCCGCCTTCGAGATACCGGACCGCGTCGAACTGGTCGCCGCCCTGCCGTACACGGCGAAGGGCGGACTGGACCGGAAGGCGGTCCAGGCACGGTACGCGCCCTGACGGGGGGCCGGGCTCGGCACCGGGCGTGCGGCTCGGTAGCGGGG
>NZ_LJBR01000512.1 GCF_001282115.1 Streptomyces sp. NRRL B-24085
GCGCAGGAGCGGGGCGGGCACGAGGGGGGCGAACAGGAGCTAGGCGGGCAGGACTGAAATGCCCTGCCCTCGTAGCGTGTTCGCATGAACATGAGCCGTACGCAGGGCACGAGGGAACGTCTGGTCGTGATCGGCGGCGACGCCGCGGGGATGTCCGCGGCGTCGCAGGCACGCCGTATGAAGGGCCCCGAAGAGCTGGAGATCGTGGCGTTCGAGCGGGGTCACTTCACCTCGTACTCGGCGTGCGGCATCCCGTACTGGGTGGGCGGGGACGTCGACGGGCCGGACGGGCTGATCGCCCGTACCCCCGAGGAGCACCGGGACCGGGGCATCGATCTGCGCATGCGCACCGAGGTCACGGAGATCGACGTCGACGGGCGGCGGGTACGCGCGCGTGACCTCGATTCGGGGGCCGAGTACTGGACGTCGTACGACAAGCTCGTGATCGCGACCGGGGCCCGCCCGATCCGCCCGGACATGCCGGGGGCCGACGCGCTCGGGGTGCACGGGGTGCAGACGCTCGACGACGGCCAGGCGCTCATCGACACGCTGGCACACACGCGTGGCCGCAGGGCGGTGGTGGTGGGTGCCGGGTACATCGGCGTGGAGATGGCCGAGGCCCTGATCAACCGCGACTACGAGGTGACGGTCGTCAACCGGGGCAGCGAGCCCATGTCCACGCTGGACCCGGACATGGGCCGCCTGGTGCACGAGGCCATGGAGGGCCTGGGCATCACCATGGTCAACGACGCCGCCGTGACCAAGGTGCTCACGGACGGGGACGGCCGGGTGCGCGCGGTGGCCACGGAGGACGCGGAGTACCCGGCGGACGTGGTGGTCCTCGGCATCGGCGTCCGCCCGGAGACGACGCTCGCGAAGGCGGCCGGTCTGCCGCTGGGCGCCCACGGCGGTCTGCTGACGGACCTCGCGATGCGGGTGCGCGGCCACGAGAACATCTGGGCCGGCGGTGACTGCGTGGAGGTCCTCGACCTGGTGTCGGGGCAGGAGCGCCACATCGCGCTCGGCACCCACGCCAACAAGCACGGCCAGGTCATCGGCACGGGCGTGGGCGGCGGCTACGCCACCTTCCCCGGGGTCGTCGGCACGGCCGTCAGCAAGGTCTGCGACCTGGAGATCGCCCGCACCGGACTGCGCGAGAAGGACGCCCGTCGGGTGGGCCTCCAGTTCGTGTCGGTCACGATCGAGTCCACCAGCCGGGCCGGCTACTACCCGGGCGCCTCCCCCATGACGGTGAAGATGCTCGCCGAGCGCCGCACAGGGCGGCTGCTCGGCGTGCAGATCGTCGGCAGGGAGGGCGCGGGCAAGCGGGTCGACATCGCCGCGGTGGCGCTGACGGCGGGGATGACGGTGGAGCGGATGACGGCCCTGGACCTGGGGTACGCGCCGCCGTTCAGCCCGGTGTGGGACCCGGTGCTGGTGGCGGCCAGGAAGGCCGTGGCGAAGGTGCGGGGCTCCTGAGGGCTACGCCGTTCCGTTGATCCGCTCGATGGCCTGGCGGGCCTGGTCGGCGGGCGGGCGAGGCGGCAGCGAGGAGACGGAGGCGCTCGCGGGCATCGCGGCCGGCTGCTCACCGGCCGGCTTCGCGTGCGCCGCGGGCCGGGTGGACCTGAGCCGGTTGCTCACCGCCTCGTCGAGCGTCACCGGCCGCTGCATCTGGGCCGCCAGCCGCCCGGCCTCCTGACCGAGCCTGGCCACGTCCTCCCACGGCAGTCGCACCACCAGGGACAGCTCGGCCTCACCGTCGGGAAGAGCGTGCATCGGAGGCGTCGTACGGTCGTTCATCGCTGTTCCTCACGTAGTCCCCGCGGCCCGCCTTCCCCGTGCCGCGGGCGGTTGAGGAGACATACGCACGCGCGCGTGCGGGTGTTCACCGGAGCGCCACCGATTCGCCCGGCCCATCGCGGGCAGTACTTCCTTGTGGTCATCCCCGTCCATGACGTGAACCCCGTGCGCCGCACCCCCGTGGTGACGTACGCGCTCATCGCCGCGAACGTCCTCGTGTTCCTGTTCATGCCCGGCCTGGCCGGTTCCGTGGCGGGCGACAGCAGCCTCGCCCAGCTGTGCCATCTCCAGGCGTTCCTTGACCACTGGGCGGCGGTCCCGCAGGAGTTGATCCACCATCAGATGCCGCGGCTCGTCCCCACGGGCGACGTCGGCACGAGCGCGCAGGGCTCGGCGGGCTGCGTGGTGGCCCCGCCCGACTACGACAAGTCCCCCGCCCTGTCGGTCCTGACCGCGATGTTCCTGCACGGCGGCTGGCTGCATCTGCTGGGCAACATGCTGTTCCTGCTGATCTTCGGCAACAACGTCGAGGACCGCATGGGCCATGTGCGCTTCGCGCTGTTCTACGTCGTCTGCGGCTACGCGGCCTCGTACGGCTTCGCGCTTCTGAACGCCGACTCGGGCGACCCGCTGATCGGCGCCTCGGGGGCCATCGCCGGTGTCCTGGGCGCCTATCTGGTGCTGTACCCGAAGGCCCGGGTGTGGGTCCTGGTGCCGTTCCTGGTGTTCCTGCCGCTGAGACTGCCGGCCTGGCTGGTGCTGGGCTTCTGGTTCGTGCTCCAGGCGTTCTACTCGTCCGGCGAGGGCGTCTCCGCGGCGGGCACGGTCGCGTACGCCGCGCACGTCGTCGGTTTCCTCGCCGGGATGCTGCTCGCCTGGCCGCTGAAGCCGGGCACTCCCCCGCCGCCGGAACCGCGCGGCCTGCTGTTCGGCAGGAAGGCGCGGCCCCGGCACACGTGGTGAGGGCTCAGCGGGCCGTCCGCGTGTGGACGTACTCCACGAGGCGGGTCAGCGCGTCCGGGTCGGTGGACGGCATGACGCCGTGGCCGAGGTTGAAGACGTGGCCCTCCAGGTTCGCGGCCGAGTCCAGGACCTCGCGGGTCTTGGCCTCGACGGCCTCCGTGGACGAGAACAGGACCGTCGGGTCGAGGTTGCCCTGGAGCGCCTTGCCGGGGCCGACACGGCGGGCGGCCTCGTCGAGCGGGACGCGCCAGTCGACGCCGACGACGTCCGCGCCGGCCTCGCCCATGAGCTTCAGCAGCTCACCGGTGCCGACACCGAAGTGGATGCGGGGGACGCCGTACCCCGCGACCGCCTCGAAGACCTTCGCGGAGGCCGGCAGCACCGAGCGGCGGTAGTCGGCGGGGGCCAGGGCGCCGGCCCACGAGTCGAAGAGCTGGACGGCGGAGGCGCCGGCCTCGATCTGCACCTTCAGGAAGGCGGCGGTGATCTCGGCGAGACGGTCGAGCAGGTCGGCCCACAGCCCGGGGTCGCCGTACATCATCGACTTGGCGTTCTCGTACGTGCGGGACGGGCCGCCCTCGACGAGGTAACTCGCGAGGGTGAAAGGCGCGCCCGCAAAACCGATGAGGGGGGTCGGGCCGAGCTCGCGGGTCAGCAGGCCGATGGCCTCGGTGACGTAGGAGACGTCCTCGGGGGTGAGGTCGCGCAGCTGGGCCAGGTCGGCGCGGGTGCGGATCGGGTGCTCGACGACCGGGCCGACACCGGGCTTGATGTCGAGGTCGATGCCGATGGCCTTGAGCGGGACGACGATGTCGCTGTAGTAGATCGCCGCGTCCACGTTGTGGCGGCGCACCGGCTGGAGGGTGATCTCGGCGACCAGCTCGGGCCGGGTGCACGACTCGAGCATCGGGATGCCCTCGCGGACCTTGCGGTACTCCGGCAGTGAGCGCCCGGCCTGGCGCATGAACCAGACGGGGGTGTGCGGCACGGGTTCGCGGCGGCAGGCCTTGAGGAAGGCGGATTCGTACGTGGCTGACGGCGGCGTCTCGAGTGCACTCACGTCGGAAAGTCTCGCACGGTGCGACGAGTGCCGAGTGCGCGGTGTCCGTGTGGGCATGGGGCCGAGTCAGGGTGTCTAGGCCCGCACCACGCCCCCCTTCCCCTTAACCTTCCCGCATGGCTGCGGCACAGGGACGACTGTCGGACGACACGGGCGGAATGGACGACGCGAAGGGGAGTGACCGGGATGGGAGCGGTGCGGCTCCGCCGGCCTTCCAGGCCGCGGTGCAGGCCCTGCGCGCCAGTCGGCTGCGGCCGCAGATCGAGATCGAGCCGACACGGGCGCCCCAGCGGCTCGCCCCGCACGCGTACGCGCTGGAGGCGACGGTCGTCGACGGCGACCAGGATCTCGCCGACGGGCGTCTCGTGCTGCTGCACGACCCGGACGGCCACGACGCCTGGCGGGGCACCTTCCGGCTGGTGACGCTGGTGCGCGCGGAGCTGGAGCCCGAGATGGCCGCCGACCCCCTGCTGCCCGAGGTGTGCTGGTCCTGGCTGACCGGCGCGCTGGCGGCGCGCGGGCTGTCGTACGGCGAGCCGAGCGGCACCGTCACGCGGGCGAGCTCGCACTACTTCGGTGGGCTGGCCGAGCGGCCCGCTGCCTCGCAGATCGAGATCCGGGCCTCCTGGACGCCCCGCGAGGGCCTGGGCGGGGTGCCGGACACGGCGGGGCACCTCGCCTCCTGGTGCGATCTGCTGGCCCAGGTCGCGGGCCTGCCGCCGGCCGGACCGGGCGACGCCTCCGTGGTCACGCTCCCCCAGCGGCGGGACCCCCAGGCACGCTGACCGCCCGCATCCGGGGCGACGGCCACCCACATGGAGCATCAATTTGTCGATACGGCCACTTTCAGTCAGGAGTGGCCCCTCGAACGAACCGATATGTTCACCGAACGATCGACCGTACGTCCGAATTGCACTAATTGTTACTCACTAGATCGTGATCATTCCCTAAAGGACGCCGGGTTCGGTGCCGAAGACGTCTGTGACCTTCCAGCCGTCCCCACCCCAGGAGGCCCGGTGTCCGTTCTCCTCGAGCAGCCCGCAAGCCTGGTCGCCTACCGCCCCAACAAGCCCACCGCCATGGTGGTCGTGGCCGACCCGCGTGTCCGCTCCACCGTCACCCGTCACCTCTGGGCGCTCGGTGTGCGCGATGTCATCGAGGCCTCGTCCGTGGCGGAGGCCCGTCCCCGCATCGGCAGTCCCAGAGACATCTGCGTCGCCGACGTCCATCTCCCCGACGGCTCCGGCCTGACCCTGCTGTCGGAAACCCGCGCCGCGGGCTGGCCCAACGGGCTCGCCCTCTCCGCGGCCGACGACATCGGCGCCGTGCGCAACGCCCTCGCGGGCGGCGTCAAGGGCTACGTCGTCACCGGCACCCGGACCAACCTCGGGCTCCCCACCCGACCGGGAGCCGCCCCCATCGGCGCCGCCGCCGCCCGTATGCACCGCCGCCCCCCGGGTGCCCCGAGCCACCCGGGCGGCTACCGCGAGCTCTCCGGCCGTGAGGTCGAGGTCCTGCGGCTGGTGGCCGAAGGGCAGTCCAACAAGGCGATCGGCGTCTCGATGGGCCTGTCCGCACTGACCGTCAAGAGCCACCTCGCCCGGATCGCCCGCAAGCTCGGCACGGGAGACCGCGCCGGCATGGTGGCGGTGGCTCTCCGCACCGGAATCATCCACTGAGGCTCTGCACGCCTCACTGTTCACGGACGTGAACCAGGCCTTTCACCGGGCTGACTGGTTTACGACCCCCAGGCGCCTGCCGACGGAACGTTCCGTCGGCAGGCGCTGTCCATACACAGATACCCTTGACAGGTGACCGACGCCCAAGAGACCGCAGCAGACGTTCCACTGCGAACCACCGGAGGCGGCCCTCCGGACGATGGCGGATCTTCTGTCGCGGAGGCTCCGACCCCTCTGCTGGAGCCGCGTGAGGGCATTCCGCCCGTCATCGCCGACGAGGACTCGCTCGCCGAGGTGATCGCCGCGTTCGCCGCCGGTTCCGGCCCTGTCGCCGTCGACGCCGAGCGGGCGTCCGGCTACCGCTACGGACAGCGCGCCTATCTCGTGCAGCTCCGGCGCGCGGGAGCGGGGACCGCGCTGATCGACCCCGTGGCCTGTCCCGATCTCTCGGGCCTGGGCGAGGCGCTCTCCGGTGTGGAGTGGGTGCTGCACGCCGCCACCCAGGACCTGCCGTGCCTCCGCGAGATAGGCATGGTCCCCTCGCGCCTCTTCGACACCGAGCTGGCCGGACGGCTCGCCGGGTTCCCCCGGGTCGGGCTCGGCGCGATGGTCGAGGGAGTGCTGGGCTTCACGCTGGAGAAGGGGCACTCGGCCGTCGACTGGTCGACCCGCCCGCTGCCCGAGCCCTGGCTGCGCTACGCCGCGCTCGACGTGGAGCTCCTGGTCGACCTGCGGGACGCGCTGGAGAAGGAGCTCGACCGGCAGGGGAAGCTGGAGTGGGCGCTCGAGGAGTTCGACGCGATCGCCTCGGCCCCGCCGGCCGAGCCGCGCAAGGACCCCTGGCGCCGGACCTCCGGGATGCACAAGGTACGGCGGCGCCGGCAGTTGGCCGTCGTTCGGGAGCTGTGGGAGGCGCGGGACCGGATCGCCCAGCGGCGGGACGTGTCACCGGGCAAGGTGCTGTCCGATGCGGCGATCGTCGAGGCGGCGCTCTCCCTGCCGGCCAACGTGCACGCGCTGGCCGCGCTGAACGGCTTCGGGCACCGGATGGGCCGACGGCAGCTGGAGCAGTGGCAGGCCGCCGTCGACCGGGCCAGGGCGCTCCCCGAGGCGCAGTTGCCGCAGCCCGGGCAGCCGGTGACGGGGCCCCCGCCGCCGCGGGCGTGGGCCGACAAGGACCCGGCGGCGGCCGCGAGGCTGTCCGCTGCGCGGGCCGCGGTGTCGGCGTTGGCCGAGACACTGAACATGCCTCAGGAGAACCTGATCACCCCGGACACCGTGCGCAGGGTGTGCTGGGAGCCGCCCGCCGTGGTCAGTGCGGAGTCCGTCGGGGCGGCCCTGGCGGGATTCGGTGCTCGGGCCTGGCAGGTCGAGCAGGTCACCCCTGTGCTGGTGGCTGCGCTGTCCGCCTAGCTCGCGCAGTCCCCCGCGCCCGCAAGTGCGCTCACCTGGTCGCGCCTCGCATGAAGCCGTTGTAGATGAAGCGCTGCAAGGACAGGAAGACGATCAGCGTGGGCAGGATGACCAGGACCGCTCCCGCCGAGATGACCTCCCAGTGGGCCGCGTAGGGGCCCTTGAAGCGGAACAGCGACGTCGAGATCACGCCAAGATCTTCCGAGGGCATGTAGAGGAAGGGGATGTAGAAGTCGTTGTAGACGGTGATGCCCTTCACGATCACCACGGTCGCCGTCGCCGGCTTCAGCAGCGGGAAAATGATCTTCCGGTAGATCGTGAACGCGTTGGCGCCGTCCAGGCGGGCCGATTCGTCCAGGGAGATCGGGATCGAGCGGACGAACTGCAGGAAGATGTAGATCGAGACGATGTCCGTGCCCATGTAGAGGACGATCGGCGCCCACAGCGAGTCGAACATGCCGAAGCTGTTGACGATCTGGAAGGTCGCCACCTGGGTGGTGACGCCGGGGACCAGCGCGGCCGTCAGGAAGAGCGCCACCACCAGCTTCTTGAAGCGGAAGGTGAAGCGGTCGATGGCGTAGGCGGTCATCGAGCCGATCAGGACCGTGCCGCCGACCGAGACCAGCAGGATGATCGCCGTGTTGGTGAAGGCGGTGAGCATCCCGCCGTCCTGGAAGGCCGCCGCGTAGTTGTGGAAGTTCAGCGGGTCGTCGGGGAGTTGGAGGGCCCCGCTCGTGTCCGCCATCTCCCGCTCCGACTTGAGCGAGGTCAGCAGGACGACCACGAGCGGCAGCAGGACGACCGCCGTCGCGGCGATCAGGGACAGCTGGACCAGGGCGCGGCTGAGCGTGCGGCGGGTCATGCCAGGTCCACCTTGTCGTCGGGGACCAGGCGCCCCTGCACCCAGGTCACCAGCAGGATGATCAGCAGCAGGACGACGGCGGCCGCCGAGGCCAGGCCCGTCTTGTTGAAGCGGAAGGCCAGGTTGACGGTCTGGATCACGAAGGTCTCGGTGCCGGTCGCGCCGCCGGTCATGATGTACGGGATCTCGAAGACGGAGAGCGAACCGGAGATCGAGAGGATCACCGTCAGCGTCAGGACCGGTTTGATGCCCGGCGCGATGATGTACCGGAACTGGTGCCAGCGGCCCGCCCCGTCCAGCTCCGCGGCCTCGTACAGCTCCCCCGGGACGGACTGGATCGCGCCCAGGAACAGGACGAAGTTCAGGCCCAGGTAGCGCCAGACCGAGACGCCGGCCAGCGAGGTGTTCGCGGAGGCCGGGGTGCCGAGCCAGGCGTGGTCGGTGTGCACCCCGAGCAGGCCCAGCACCGAGTCGAGGGTGCCGCCGTCCTGGAAGAAGTAGAGGAACACGAAGCCGATCGCGACCCCGTTGACGAGGTACGGGAAGAAGAGCACGCCCTTGAAGAAGTTCCGGAAGCGGACGTCGAAGCTCAGGACCGTGGCGAAGTAGAGCGCCAGGACGATCTGGACCGCGGAGGCGGCCAGGTAGTAGCCGCTGACCCAGAAGACCTCGAACAGGTCGGGGCGGGTGAAGACCTCCTCGTAGTTCTCCACGCCGGTGTAGTGCAGGACGGGGCTGACGCCGTCCCAGTCGGTGAAGCTGTACGCCAGCATGTTGACGATCGGCGCGTAGGTGAAGGTGATCAGCAGGGCGAGCGGGGCGATCAGGAACAGCCAGGGGGTGACGCCCCGCCAGGCACGGGTCCGGCGCGAGGCGGGCGCCGGGACGGGGGCGGCCGGGATCACCTCCGCGACCGCCTTGTGTGTCGTGTCCGTCATCAGGACCCCAGGTTCTTCTGGGCGTCCGTCCAGCGCTTGCTGAGGTCGTCGAGGAAGCCGTCGAGGCTGCCCTCGCGGGCTCCGCGGGCGAGGTCGACGAGGTTCTGGCGGTACTCGGGGGCGTAGATGCCCACCTCCGAGTCGCTGTCGATCTGCTTGACGCGGGCGCCCTTGGAGTCGTCGACCTCGATGAGCTTCACGCCCTGCTCCTCGTACGGCTTGAGGACCTCGGGCAAGGGGGCGTTCCTCAGCGGCGAGATGGCCAGGTTGTCCTGCCCGTACGTGGACTTGTCGGTGAACCAGTCGATCCAGGCGCGGGCGGCCTCCTTGTGCTTCGAGTGGACGTTGACGGCCTGGTTGTAGTCCGGTGCGACGGTCGCGCAGAACTTCCCGTCCGTCTGGGACGGGAAGGGCATGAAGCCGATGTCGTCGGGGTTCACTCCGGCCTTCTTCGCCGCGTCCCGGAACTGCACGATCGCCCAGGTGCCGAGCCACTGGGTGGCGATCTCGCCCTTGGCGGTACGGGGCTTGGACTCCTCCCAGTTGCTGGTCGTGGGGTCCTTCTCGACCAGGCCGGCCTTCACGATGTCGTGGAGCAGGGTGTCGCCGACGCGCAGGTCGGCGCCCTTCGCCCACGGGTCGGCCTCGGCGAGCTCGGTGGTGGCCTGCGGGTCGCAGTGGACGGCGCCGTCGACGTACGTCCAGGAGGTGAGGGTCCAGCCGGCCGCGAAGTTGGTGTAGTAGGGGATCGCGTCGGTCTTCGCCTTGATCGCCTTGAGGTCGGCGATGAACTCGGCCGGGGTGGTGGGCCATTCGGTGACCCCGGCCTGCTGCCAGATCCGCTTGTTGTAGACGAATCCGGGGGCCACGCCGATCGGGCTCTGCCCGTAGACCTTGCCGTCGACGGTGGTGTAGTCGGTGAAGCGGTACTTCTCGGCGCGCTCGGCCTGGGTGCCCAGGGAGGCGAAGAACCTCGGGTAGTCGGCCTTCTTGATGACCGCGGGGATCAGAAGGACGTCACCGTAGTTCTCGGTGTTCATCCGGATCTTGACCTCGGCCTCGTAGTTCGTGAGGGCCTCGAACTCCACCTTGACCTTGGGGTACGTCTTGTTGAACGCGGCGGCGTACTTCTTCATCGTGCCGTCCTGCACGAGGTCGGTGCGGACGGTGAGGACCTTGATGGTGCCGGTGACCTCCGACGGATCGTCAGGTGCCGTGGCGTCGGCGCCCTTCGACGATCCTCCGGTGCCGGTGCAGCCCGGCAGCAGCAGGGCGGCGCTCACGGCCACGGTCAGGGACAGCGCTGTACGGCGGTTCATGTGCATCAGCTCCGTTCACGGGACGGACGAGCACGAGCGGGTTGGCTGGTTCGGTACTCTGACAACGTTTTCTTAACCGGTAAAGTCCGTATCTCGCCAACGATGACAGCGCTGCCGAAAAGCTTCCGCAGTAACGGACTTGATCGGTTTAGGAGTGCGTAGATGCTTCAGGCCACACCGCTCACCGAGGGATGGATCCTGCGGCACGAGGGGGGTGGGCTGCCGGCCGTCGTACCGGGCTGTGTGCACACCGATCTGCTGGCGGCGGGGGTGATCCCGGATCCCTTCCTCGGGCGCAACGAGACCGAGGTGGCGTGGGTGGGGCGGCGGGAGTGGACCTACGAGCGGGACCTCGCACCGACGAACGGGCACGAGCAGACCGACCTCGTCTTCGACGGTCTCGACACCGCGGCCGAGATCCTGCTCGACGGCTGGCTCCTGGGCCGGACGCGGAACATGCACCGCTCGTACCGCTTCGACGTGACCGGCATGTCCGGGCGCCTCGCGGTGCGGTTCGCCTCCGCCTACGCCGAGGCCGAGGCGGTGCGCGGGAGACTGGGCGAGCGGCCGGCCGCGTACGCCGAGCCCTATCAGTACATCCGCAAGATGGCCTGCTCGTTCGGCTGGGACTGGGGGCCCACGCTGGTGACGGCCGGGATCTGGCGGCCGGTGCGACTGGAGCGGTGGTCGACGGCCCGGATCGCACGGGTGCGGCCCCTGGTGACGGTCGAACGGGGCGTGGGGGTCGTCGAGTTGCTGGTGGACGTGGAGCGGGCCAGGGTCGAGGCGCCGCTGACGGTGGAGGCTTCGGTGGGCGGGGCGCGGGGGCACGCCGCGATCGAGGGGACCACGGGGAGGGTACGCCTGGAGGTGCCGGAGGCGCGGCTGTGGTGGCCGCGCGGGTACGGGGAACAGCCGCTCTACGACGTTGAGTTGACCCTGCTCCACGAGGGCCGCCCGTTGGACGTGTGGCGGCGCCGGATCGGCTTCCGGACGGTCGAGGTGGACCGGTCGGCCGACGAGCACGGCACGGGGTTCACGTTCGTGCTGAACGGTGAGCGGCTCTTCGCACGCGGTGTGAACTGGATCCCGGACGACGTGTTCCCGTCCCGGATCACCCGTGCGCGGTACCGGGAGCGGCTCGGACAGGCGGCCGACGCGGGCGTCGACCTCGTACGGGTGTGGGGCGGGGGGATCTACGAGAGCGAGGACTTCTACGACGCCTGCGACGAGCAGGGGCTGCTGGTCTGGCAGGACTTCCCGTTCGCGTGCGCGGCCTATCCGGAGGAGCAGCCGCTCAGGGGTGAGGTGGAGGCGGAGGCCCGGGAGAACGTCGTACGGCTGATGCCGCATCCCTCGCTCGTGCTGTGGAACGGCAACAACGAGAACCTGTGGGGCTTCCGGGACTGGGGCTGGGAGGCGCGGCTCGCCGGGGACTCCTGGGGCGAGGGGTACTACCTGGGCGTACTGCCGCGGGTGGTGGCCGAGTCGGACCCCACGCGGCCGTACACGGCGGGCAGTCCCTGGTCGGGTTCGTGGGAGCGCCACCCCAACGACCCCGCGCACGGGACGCACCACTCGTGGGAGGTGTGGAACCGCCTGGACTACGCCGGGTACCGCGACGACGTCCCGCGGTTCGTGGCCGAGTTCGGCTGGCAGGCACCGCCCGCGTACGCCACGCTCGCGCGTGCGCTGCCCGGGGAGGAGCTCGCGGCGGACTCCCCCGGGATGCTGCACCACCAGAAGGCGGACGACGGCAACGGCAAGCTCCGGCGGGGCCTGGAGCGACATTTCGCCTTCCCCGAGGGGGACTTCGACCGTTGGCACTACCTCACGCAGGTCAACCAGGCGCGGGCCGTGGCCGCCGGGATCGAGCACTGGCGCTCGCACTGGCCGGTGTGCGCGGGGACCGTGGTCTGGCAGCTCAACGACTGCTGGCCGGTGACGAGTTGGGCCGCGGTGGACGGGGACGGGCGGGAGAAGCCGCTCTACCACGAGCTGCGGCGACTGTATGCGGATCGGCTGCTGACGGTTCAAGTGCGCGCGGAGGGACTGGCGTTGGCGGTCGTCAACCAGGCGGGCGAGGCGTGGGCCGGGGTGCTGCGGCTACGGCGGATGTCGATGGAGGGTGAGGTGATCGGCGAGACGGAGGTCCCCTTCCGCGCGGCCCGGCGGGCGGTCGAGAAGGTGGCGGTGCCGGCGGAGGTGGTGCCGGTGGGGGCGAAGGAGTTCCTGGTGGCGGACGCGGGGGGAAGCGCCGGTTCGGGGCGGGC
>NZ_LJBR01000513.1 GCF_001282115.1 Streptomyces sp. NRRL B-24085
CGGCGCGCCGCGCACACCACTCGTCACGGAATCTCCTCCGATCCGTGCGCCGACCGGAACCCGGCTGTCACCCCTGTGGCGGGAGTGCGTCGGGGCGGTCGGTGGCGCTCCCGGTGGGGCCCCGTGCGAGTATGGGACGTCCCGCGCACCAGGGACGGGCAAAGTGTGCTTGTGGGAGTGGGTGCGCAGGGCGTGTCGGACAGCCCCAGGCGAAAGGACCGGAGCGTACGTGAGTGAGAATCAGAACCTCCTCGCGGAGCAGCGGCGCGCCCTGATCCTGGACGAGGTCCGGCGCCGAGGCGGGGTGCGCGTCAACGAGCTGACCCGCAAGCTCGGCGTGTCGGACATGACGGTACGGCGCGATCTGGACGCGCTGGCCCGCCAGGGTGTGCTGGAGAAGGTGCACGGCGGCGCGGTCCCGGTGGTGGAGGCGAGCACCCACGAGCCGGGCTTCGAGGCCAAGTCGGGGCTGGAGCTCACCGCCAAGGAGGACATCGCGCGGTCCGCGGCGGAGCTGGTCGCCCCGGGCACCGCGATCGCCCTGTCGGGCGGTACGACGACGTACGCGCTGGCCCATCATCTGCTCGACGTGCCGGACCTGACCGTCGTGACCAACTCGGTGCGGGTGGCCGACGTCTTCCACGCGGCGCAGCGCACCACGGGCCCGCGCCAGGGTGCGGCGACCGTCGTGCTGACCGGCGGTGTGCGCACCCCCTCCGACTCGCTGGTGGGGCCGGTGGCCGACCAGGCGATCGCGGCACTCCACTTCGACGTGCTCTTCCTCGGGGTGCACGGGATATCGGTCGAGGCCGGCCTGTCGACGCCCAACCTCGCTGAGGCCGAGACCAACCGGCGGCTCGTGCAGTCGGCCCGGCGGGTCGTGGTGGTCGCCGACCACACCAAGTGGGGCACCGTGGGCCTGAGTTCGTTCGCCTCGCTGGAGCAGGTCGACACGCTGGTGACGGACGCGGGGCTGCCGGAGTCGGCGCGCGCGGAGGTCTCGGAGCATCTGCGGCGGCTGGTCGTGGCGGGCGACTCCCTTGACGGTACAGACATCTGACGGAGCGACAGCTAGGGTGGCATCTCCCGTTCACACCTGGGGGGTTGGCCATGGCTCACCAACTGCGCGAGGTCGGGCTCGACTTCATCGCGACCGCGCCCGTACGGATGGTGTTCGTGCAGGAGATGTCGGCGCCGCCGGAGGCGGTGTACCGGGCGCTCGCCGATGATGTTCCGGGCTGGGAGGAATGGTTCTCGGCGGTGACACTGGCCCGCTCGACCGGGGACGGTACGACGCGGGAGATACGCCTCAGGGGCGGCGGGCGCTTCCAGGAGACGATCATCGCGGCCAAGGAGCCCGAGGTGTACGCCTACCGGGTCGACGTGGCCAACGCGCCGGGCGCGCGCGCCATCGCCGAGGAGTGGCGGCTGACTCCCGCCGGGACGGGCACCGAGGTCCGCTGGACGTTCGCCGTCGACGGTACGGCAGCCTTTCGCCTGGTCACAAAGCTGGGACGGACCGGGCTCGGGCGGGCCTTCCGGGACGCGGTCCGGACGCTGGACCGACGGCTCGCGGCGCGGAGCGCTTAGCCGGGGTCTGGGCTGCCGAGAGGCGGGGCCCTTTATACGTGCGCCTGGGAGGTGCGGGGGCGGCGGCCTGCTGCCGGGGGCGCACCTCGTCCAGGGCATGGTCACCGGGGCCGGCATGACCCCGCCGGCACCGACCTGTCCGACGCCAACCGCACGCATGCCCCGCCATCGGGCGGGACTCGGCACGGGTACCGCGCCCCCTCCCGCCGGCCACCTCGTCGACAGGCCCGTCGTCCTGCGCCGGCTCGTGAGCGACGTCTACGGGCCTTGCCCGCAGATGGAGTCTGAAGGAGGCGGAAGGTCGTGAGCCACGCCTACGCGACTTGCCCCCGAACGGAGGCCGCAGGAGGCAGAGGGTCGTGAGCCACGCCCACGCGACTTGCCCCCGAACGGAGGCCGCAGGAGGCAGAGGGGCGTGAGCCACGCCCACGCGACTTGCCCCCGGACGGAGGCCGCAGGACCCGGAGGGTCGTGAGCGGGCCGGGCGCAACGCCGGGACGGGCATCCGCCGCGTGCCGGTGACGGACGGCGAGGCCGTCG
>NZ_LJBR01000514.1 GCF_001282115.1 Streptomyces sp. NRRL B-24085
TCGGCGGTCACGGCGGGCTCGGCGGCCTTGCGGGTGGTGCGCCGGCGGGGCTTGGCCTCGGTGGCCTCGGCCGTGTCCACGGCGACCTCGGCGGCCGTCGTGGTCGTGGCCTTTGCCGCGGTCTTGCGAGTGCGGCGCGGCTTGACCTCCGCGGTCTCCGCCGTGTCAGCCGGGGTCTCCACCGGGGCCGCCGCGGTCTTGCGGGTGCGGCGCGGCTTGGTGACCGTGCCCTCCGCGGTGTCCACGGCCGCCTCGGCAGCCTTCTCGGCGCCCGCAGTCTTCGCGGTGCTCGCCGTCTTCCGCGTACGGCGGGGCTTGGCCGCGTCTGCCGTCTCCTCCGCCGCGACCGGCTGGGCCGGGATGTCGGCGGTCACGGCGGGCTCGGCGGCCTTGCGGGTGGTGCGCCGGCGGGGCTTGGCCTCGGTGGCCTCGGCCGTGTCCACGGCGACCTCGGCGGCCGTCGTGGTCGTGGCCTTTGCCGCGGTCTTGCGGGTGCGGCGCGGCTTGGCTTCGACGGTCTCCGCCGTGTCAGCCGGGGTTTCCACCGGGGCCGCCGCGGTCTTGCGGGTGCGGCGCGGCTTGGTGACCGTGCCCTCCGCGGCGTCCAGGGCGGCCTCGGCTGCGGGGGCCGCGGCGGCTGCCTTGCGGGTCCGGCGCGGCTTGGCCTCGGTGGCCTCAGCCGTGTCCACGGCGGCCTCGGCGGGGGCCGCGGCAGCCGTCTTGCGGGTACGGCGCGGCTTCGTGGCCGGGGCCTCCGCCGCCGGAGCGGTCTCGGTGACCGGAGCGGCTTCCGTGACCGTCTCCGTGGCCGGTGCGGTCTCGACGACCGTCTCCACCGCGGCCGGCGTCTCCGCGGACTTGCGGGTCCGGCGGCGGCGAGGCTTGGCCGGGGCCTCGGTGTCGAGGGCCGGGCCCTCCGCCGTGGCGACGGCGGACTCCGCGGTCTCGGACACGGCCGGCTCGACCGGCGCCGCTGCCGTGACCGCCTCGGCGGTGGCCGGTGCCGAGTCGGACGCCCCGCCGCGGGTACGGCGACGGCGGCGCGGGGTGCGCGTCGCGGTGGCGTCCTCGACAGCGGTGGTCTCCGAGGGGGCGACCGCCTCGGCGGGGGCGCTGGCGTCCAGCGGGGTTCCGCTGCGGGTACGACGGCGACGGCGCGGCGTACGCTCCGAACGCTCGCGGTCGGCGGAGCGGGACTCGTCCCGGCCACCTCGTCCGCGGCCCCGGTCACGGTCGCCGCGGCCGCGCGCACCGCGTCCGCCCGGTTCGCCCAGGTCCTCGAGCTCCTCCGCGTCGAGCCCGGCGCGGGTGCGCTCGGTCCGCGGCAGGACACCCTTGGTGCCCGCGGGGATGCCCAGGTCCTCGTAGAAGTGCGGGGAGGTGGAGTACGTCTCCGGCGGGTCGTTGAAGTCGAGCTCCAGCGCCTTGTTGATGAGCTGCCAGCGCGGGATGTCGTCCCAGTCGACGAGGGTGATCGCGATGCCCTTGGCGCCCGCGCGGCCGGTACGGCCGATGCGGTGCAGGTACGTCTTCTCCTCTTCGGGGGACTGGTAGTTGATGACGTGCGTGACGCCCTCGACGTCGATGCCGCGGGCGGCGACGTCGGTGCAGACCAGGACGTCCACCTTGCCGTTGCGGAAGGCGCGCAGCGCCTGCTCGCGGGCGCCCTGGCCCAGGTCGCCGTGGACCGCGCCGGCGGCGAAGCCGCGCTGCTTGAGCTGGTCGGCGAGGTCGGCCGCGGTGCGCTTGGTACGGCAGAAGACCATGGCCAGTCCCCGGCCCTCGGCCTGGAGGATGCGCGCGACCATCTCGGGCTTGTCCATGTTGTGCGCGCGGTACACGTGCTGCTTGGTGTTGGCGACCGTCCTGCCCGCGTCGTCGGGCGAGGTGGCGTTGATGTGCGTGGGCTGCGACATGTAGCGGCGCGCGAGGCTGATGACGGCGCCCGGCATGGTCGCCGAGAACAGCATCGTCTGGCGGCGGGCCGGCAGCATGTTGATGATCTTCTCGACGTCGGGCAGGAAGCCCAGGTCGAGCATCTCGTCGGCCTCGTCGAGGACGAGCGCCTTGATGTGGCCGAGGTTGAGCTTCTTCTGGCCCGCGAGGTCCAGGAGCCGGCCCGGGGTGCCGACGACGACGTCGACGCCCTTCTTCAGGGCCTCGACCTGGGGCTCGTAGGCGCGGCCGCCGTAGATGGCGAGAACGCGGACGTTGCGCACCTTGCCCGCGGTCTGGAGGTCGTTGGTGACCTGCGTGCACAGCTCGCGCGTGGGGACGACGACGAGCGCCTGCGGGGCGTCGGTCAGCGCCTCGGGCCTGGCGCGGCCGGCCTCGACGTCGGCGGGGACGGTGACGCGCTCGAGGAGCGGGAGGCCGAAGCCCAGCGTCTTGCCGGTGCCGGTCTTGGCCTGGCCGATGACGTCGGAGCCGGAGAGGGCGACCGGGAGCGTCATCTCCTGGATGGGGAAGGGGTTGATGATGCCGACGGCTTCGAGGGCCTCGGCCGTCTCGGTCAGAATCCCGAGATCGCGGAAAGTCGTAGTCAGGGTGCTGCCTCTTCTGTGTGCGCGGTGCGAGGCGAGCGCGGGGGTCGTCTACCGTGCTGGGGACGTCGGCTGCCTTACGGGCCAAGCCGTAATGGCACGGGACCACTGCCGACGCTCTAGCGCTCGTACCGCTGAGGGTCCCCCTCCGGATTCCGTACGCACAGTGCCGTACGGGAGGAGGGCTTGTCGGGTCGGAGCCGATCGGGCCACCGACCGGGCATCCTCATACGTGCGGCCTGTCGAGGTACGGCACACTCAGGAAGTGCCGTCGTACCAGCAGGCGCATTACCACCATACCCCGGAATCGCGCACATGTGATGGCCGATTTGGTCACGTAGTCGTCGTCACACTGATTGACCAGGGCCTTCCGCCGTCCGGAGAGCGGGCTATTGTGCGCTTCATGACGACCTCTGACAAGCCCGACAACGCCTCCGAGACCCCGGCCGAACCCACCGTCGAGCACACCGGTGTCGCCGCCCAGGACTGGACGAAGGCCGCCGCCGACCCGCAGTACCGAGCCGCGGTCGTCGATCTGCTCGGCGCGCTCGCGTACGGCGAGCTCGCGGCCTTCGAGCGGCTCGCGGAGGACGCCAAGCTGGCGCCGACGCTGGCGGACAAGGCGGAGCTGGCGAAGATGGCGTCGGCGGAGTTCCACCACTACGAGAAGCTGCGCGACCGGCTGACGGAGATCGGCGAGGAGCCGACGCTGGCGATGGAGCCGTTCGTCGCGGCCCTCGACGGTTTCCACCGGCAGACGGCGCCCTCGGACTGGCTGGAGGGGCTCGTCAAGGCGTACGTCGGCGACTCGATCGCCAGTGACTTCTACCGGGAGGTCGCCGCGCGGCTCGACACGGACTCGCGCGAGCTGGTGCTGGCCGTCCTCGACGACACCGGGCACGCCGGGTTCGCCGTCGAGAAGGTGCGGGCGGCGATCGACGCGGATCCGCGTGTGGGCGGCCGACTCGCCCTGTGGGCACGGCGGTTGATGGGTGAGGCGCTGTCGCAGTCGCAGCGGGTCGTCGCGGACCGGGACGCGCTGTCGACGATGCTCGTCGGGGGCGTCGCGGACGGGTTCGACCTCGCCGAGGTGGGGCGGATGTTCTCCCGGATCACCGAGGCGCACACGAAGCGGATGGCGGCGCTGGGGTTGGCGGCGTAAGGGGGTCGCGGGGCCGGGGTCCCGGGTCGTCCTGCGGCGCGGCCGGCTGCGGCTGCCGCCCCGCGTCGGTGTCCCGGAGGGCCGGTGCCGGTGTGGCGTGGCCCAGATGCCGCGGGGCCGGCGCTGATGCTGTGGCCCTGAGGCCGCGCGGCGCTGGTGCAGTGTGCGGCGTCGGCTCCCCCCGCGCGGGCGGGTCGACGCTCGCCCTGCGGCCCGTGTCGACGCTCGCCCTACGGCCGCTTCCCGCTCACGCCGTCGCCGAGCGGCGGAGTCTTCCCGACGGGCGCAGGAGCAGGGACAGGGAGGCGACCGAGACCACGGCCGCGCCCAGGAGGATCAGCAGGATGTTGCCCGGGTCCAGAGCGGTGTGGGTCACGAAGGCACCGAAGAGGGCTCCCGCGGTGCCCGTGGCGAGGACCAGGGACCGCGTCGGCAGGCGGTGCGCGAGACGGTGTGCCGCCACCCCCGCCAGCACGAGACCGAGCAGAGCGGAGCCGAGCGCTTCGATCAACATCATGGGGTCCCTCCCACACGGCCACACTGCGCATTACGGTCGTAGCCCGTCATACCCGTGACCTGCGGAATGCAATCCTCCCGCGGGCGCTGTTCGTCCTCCATACGGGGAGGAAAGAACCCGCCCGCCACACGAGGAGGGGCCCGGCGACCGTGCGGTCGCCGGGCCCCTCCTCGTCTGTCTGCCTACAGCGCGCCGAAGCCCACCTTGCGCGGAGCCGGCTCGCCGAGCTCGACGTACGCGAGACGGTCGGCCGGGACGAGGACCTTGCGGCCGTGCTCGTCCACGAGGCTCAGCAGTTGGGACTTGCCGGCCAGGGCCTCCGCCACCGCCCGCTCGACCTCCTCGGCGCTCTGACCGCTCTCCAGAACGATCTCGCGGGGCGCGTGCTGCACGCCGATCTTGACCTCCACGGCTATGTCCCTCCGACGGTCAGTGAAGTGCGCGACCTTCCGCGCCGTACCCAGCACACATTAGCCCGGTGAGGGGACGTACACGCTCCGCGCGAGAACGCCAACAGCGAACATCGCGCGGGAACAAACGACCCGCACGCGTGCGTGCGGGTCGTTCGTGATCGCGATGTGATCCCGAGGGCTGCTAGTGGTGCTCCGTGCCGTGCAGCGGGAAACCGGCGATGCCCCGCCACGCCAGCGACGTCAGCAACTGGACCGCCTGGTCGCGCGGGACGCTGCGGTCGCTGTGCAGCCAGGACCGGGCCACCACCTGGGCGAGCCCGCCGAGGCCCGACGCGAGCAGCATCGACTCCGCGCGCGAGAGGCCGGTGTCCTCGGCGATCACGTCGCAGATCGCCTCGGCGCACTCGTTGGTGACCTTGTCGACGCGCTCGCGCACCGCGGGCTCGTTCGTCAGGTCCGACTCGAAGACCAGGCGGAAGGCGCCGCCGTCGTCCTCCACGTACGCGAAGTAGGCGTCCATGGTCGCCCGTACGCGCTGCTTGTTGTCGGTCGTCGACGCGAGCGCGGCGCGTACCGCCTGGATCAGGGACTCGCAGTGCTGGTCCAGCAGGGCCAGATAGAGGTCGAGCTTGCCCGGGAAGTGCTGGTAGAGCACCGGCTTGCTGACGCCGGCCCGCTCGGCGATGTCGTCCATCGCGGCCGCGTGGTAGCCCTGTGCCACGAAGACTTCCTGCGCGGCACCCAGCAACTGGTTCCGTCGGGCACGGCGCGGCAGGCGCGTCCCCCGCGGGCGTGCCGCCTCTGTCTGCTCGATGGCTGTCACGCCGCCTCCCAATGTCGTCCACATGCGGTGTGCGCCGCGCGGCCATCGTACTTTTCGGTAACCGTGCTGCGCGCGGTGCGAGCGCAGAATTTCACGGACCGGACGGTGACGAAAGCCACGCATAGGTTTCAAACGGTCATGCAGCGGGCAGGGCGCCCGCCGTCCCTGGTCAGGAATGCCCTGATGAGTGCTTTGCCGACCGCCCGGCGTCGCGCCGACGTCACCGGTAGTCGTCCTCGTCGAGCGAGACGATCCGGGCCTGTTCGACGAGGTCGGCCTCGTTGGCCCGGTCGGGGTCGACGCCGGTCAGCGGGTCGTCGCTGCGGGGGGCGATGTCGGTGTGCTGCTCGGCCGCGTCGCCCTCGGGGGCCTCGACGTCGAGCTCGACGGCGTCGTCCTCCTCGAACGCCTCAGAGTCGGCGAAGACCTCGGGGTCGGTGGGGTCGTAGGCCATGGTGGGCTCCCTTCCTAGAACGTCCCTGATGTACACAGGGGGCCACATGCGGGTGCCCTGCGTACGAGCCTAGGAGACACGCGATCTGGACGCCATGCGATGTACGTGCCGTACCGCGCGCATCCCGCCCCGCCGACCTCGTACATGTGGCCTGTGACGGCGAACACATGAACCAGTGCGTGATCGTCTCGTAACATTGCCGCATGCCTTCGACCGAGCTGCCCTTCGTGCCGCCCGCCACCGTCCTTCCGAAAGTGGCACCCGTCAGGGTCGGTGAGGGCGAGCGGCTCAGGTCGGTGCGGCTGCCGGGGATCACTCTCACGGTGCGTTCGAGGCCGCCCGCGCGGGAGGGGCTGCCGCCCGCGCTGTACGTCCACGGCCTCGGCGGTTCCTCGCAGAACTGGTCGGCGCTGATGGAGCAGCTCGAAGCCGATGTCGACGGCGAGGCCGTCGACCTGCCCGGCTTCGGTGACTCCCCGCCGCCGGACGACGGCAACTACTCGATCACCGCTCACGCGCGCGCGGTGATCCGTCTTCTCGACGCCTCCGGACGCGGGCCCGTCCACCTCTTCGGGAACTCCCTCGGCGGCGCCGTGTCGACGCGCGTCGCGGCGGTGCGGCCGGACCTGGTGCGCACCCTCACCCTCGTCTCGCCGGCCCTCCCCGAGCTCCGCGTCCAGCGCACCGCCGTGCCCACGGGACTGCTGGCGCTGCCCGGTGTGGCCGGTCTGTTCACCCGGTACAGCAAGGACTGGACGGCCGAGCAGCGCGTCCGCGGCGTCACCGCCCTCTGCTACGGCGACCCCGGGCGGGTCAGTCCGGAGGGCTTCCAGCACGCGGTGGAGGAGATGGAACGGCGGCTGCAACTGCCGTACTTCTGGGACGCGATGACGCGTTCCGCGCGCGGCCTGGTGAACGCGTACACGCTGGGCGGCCAGCACGCGCTGTGGCGCCAGGCCGAGCGCGTCCTCGCACCCACGCTGCTCGTCTACGGCGGACGCGACCAGCTCGTCGGCTTCCGTATGGCCCAGAAGGCAGCCCGTACCTTCCGCGACTCCCGCCTGCTGACCCTGCCGGAGGCGGGGCACGTGGCGATGATGGAGTACCCGGAGACGGTGGCGGGGGCGTTCCGGGAGTTCGCGGCGGACAAGGGGGCTGCGGGCACTTCCGGCGATTCCGTGGGAGGCTCTGACCGGCGTGACCGCTCCGCGGGTGCCCCGGGCGACGGGGCGGACGCCGCATCGGCCTCCGGTGACGGGGCCGACACCACCATTCTGGGGAGCTGAGGCGGGGCGTGGGACGCCACAGTCGACGCGGGCCCGCTCCCAAAAAGGGGCCCGACAAAGGCAGTTCGGCAAAGAGCGGTACGGGCCAGGCGGCCGCCGAGGCGGTGCGCAGCGCCGCGGACACGCCGGGCCGGGAAGGGACTCCGGCTCCCTCCGCCCCGGCACCGCAGGCTGCCCGGCAGGGGATGCCGGAGGGCCGGGGGCGCGAGTACCGGGCATCGGGGGCAGGACCGGCGAGCGGCCCTGTGGGTTACCGGGTGCCGGCGCAGGGCGCGCATGGGCGTGGGGACCGGGTGGTAGGGCGCGCGGCGCCGCCCTGGGCTCCTGACGGGGCGTCTGGGCGCGGCTTCTGGCCCGCTTCTGACGGAGCGTCTGGGGCGGGCGGCGCGACGGTCTCTGACGGGACGTCGGGGCGCGGCTTCCCGCCGGTTCCTGACGTGACGCCGGCACGGGGGTTTCCCCGGGTGCCGGGTGGGGTGGCGTCTGGGGCCGGGTCTGCTCGGGTTCCGGAGGGCACGCCGGCGCGTGGGTTTCCGCGGGTTCCGGAGGGCACGCCTGCGCGTGGCGTTCCTCGGCTTGGGGACGGGACTCCCGCGCGTGGGGTTCCCCGGGTGCCGGGCGGGGTGATTCCTGGGTCCGGGAACTCCCGAGTTGCTGAGGGCACGCCCGCGCATGGCGTTCCGCGGCTCCCCGACGGGACGCCCGCCCGTGGCGTTCCTCGCCTTCCCGACGGGACGCCCGCCCGTGGCGTTCCTCGCCTTCCCGACGGGACGCCCGCCCGTGGCGTTCCTCGCCTTCCCGACGGCACCCCCGCGCACGGCTTCCCCCGGCTTTCCGACGGGACTCCCGCGCGTGGGGTCCCCCGGGTGCCCGGTGGTGCGTCCGGGCAAGGTGTGCGGCGGTTCCCGGACGGGACTCCGCCGGGGGGCTTCCCGAGGGTTGCCGACGGCACTCCCGCCCAGGGCATGCCCCGGGTCCGCGGTGGGCATCCCGAGCAGCGTGAATCCGGGGGCGCCTGGGGGGAGTTGCGGGGGCAGGAGCCGGTCGGGCACACCGCCGGGCCCGGAGTCGCTCCGCCGCGGCAGCGACAGGCCCCGCCCGGGTCGCGTCCGCGACAGGACTACGTCGACGCGTTCGCCGAGGACGGCGACGTGGACGTCTTCGCACCCGGCGGTCCCCGCGGCCCCGTTCCCGCGAACGGCCCCGCCGGAAGGGCCGGGTCGCACTCCTACGGCTCCGTCACCGACTGGCCCGACGACACCGACGGCCACACCGGCGCGGACGCCCGCCCCGGGTCCGGCGACGCGCCCCCGGACGATCAGCCTCCGGCGGCCAAGGGCGGCAAGGGCCGGGCGTTCACCGGCATCGCGGCCGCCGCCGTCGTCACCGTGCTCGCCGTCGTCGTGGCCGGACAGGTCACCGACGGAGGCGGCACCGCCTCGGGCGCGCGGTCCGCGACGGACCAGGCGCGGGACGCGCGGGACGCCGGCACGGGCGTGCTCGGACAGTCCTCGCCCTCGCCGTCGTCCTCGGCCGTCGTGGCACCGCTGACGTACGAGCAGAAGATGGACACCAAGTACCCGCTCAGCGCCAAGCTGGACGGCTCGGGGAAGTTCGACGCAGTCCAGGGTGTCGACAAGGCGCCCGGCAAGGGACAGAAGTACACCTACCGCGTGGACGTGGAGCAGGGCCTCGGTCTCGACGGCGCCCTCTTCGCCGAAGCCGTCCAGAGGACCCTCAACGACAAGCGGAGCTGGGCGCACGGCGGCGCCCGCACCTTCGAGCGCATCTACTCCGGCAAACCCGACTTCGTGATCACCCTCGCCAGCCCCGGCATCACGGCCGACTGGTGTGCCAGGTCCGGCCTCGACACCACGCAGGACAACGTCTCGTGCGACTCGGCCGCCACCGAACGCGTGATGATCAATGCGTATCGATGGGCGCAGGGATCAACCACGTACGGTGATCGAATCCATGCGTACCGGCAGATGTTGATCAATCATGAAGTCGGCCACCGCCTCGGCTACTCCCACGTGACCTGCGACAAGAACGGCGAGCTCGCGCCGGTCATGCAGCAGCAGACCAAGTTCCTCGACCACGACGGGATCCACTGCCGGGCCAATCCCTGGCCCTATCCCGGGAGTTGACAGCCGACGCAGATGTCACATTGACATGTGTTGATCGGTCGTACATATTTCAGGGCATGTGGTCCCGTCATACCGTCGAGAGCAGCGCCGCCATCGAGCTGGCGCTCATCGGTGTGACCCCGCTCTGCGTGGCCGACATTCTCTGTCGCTGACGCCCGCCCCCAGGCGCGCGCGTCGCGAAGCCCGCATTTCACCGTGACCCCGGGTCACGGCTTTCCGACGACCCGACGCCGGGGCAGACGTCCGTCCACTTTCGTCTCACCCTTCGTCATTTCGTCTCGCCATTCGAGACTCATCATTCGAGAGGTCGTCTCCGATGCGTCAACCGTCCCTCACAGCGCGCCGTGTGGCCGCGGTATCCGTAAGCCTGGTCCTGGCAGCGGGCGCCGCCGCCTGCGGCCCCGAGGACAACGATGCCAAGAGCTCCGGCGGCGACTCCGCGCCCCGCAAGGGCGGCACCCTGACGGTCCTGAACGCCAACCCCCAGCAGGACTTCGACCCGGCCCGCCTCTACACCTCCGGCGGCGGCAACGTCCCCTCCCTCGTCTTCCGCACCCTCACCACCCGCAACCGCGAGAACGGCGCCGCGGGTGCCGAGGTCGTCCCGGACCTCGCCACCGACACCGGTCGCCCCAACAAGGACGCGACCGTGTGGACGTACACCCTGAAGAAGGGCCTCAAGTACGAGGACGGGACCGCGATCACCTCGGCCGACATCAAGTACGGCATCGAGCGCTCCTTCGCGCCCGAACTGTCCGGCGGCGCCCCCTACCTGCGGGACTGGCTGGTCGGCGCGGCCGACTACCAGGGGCCGTACAAGGACAAGAAGGGCCTCACGGCGATCGAGACGCCGGACGCGCGGACCATCGTCTTCCACCTGAACAAGCCGGAGGGCGAGTTCCCGTACCTGGCCACGCAGACGCAGTTCACGCCCGTCCCGAAGGCCGCGGACACCGGCACGAAGTACGAGGAGCACCCCGTCTCGTCCGGCCCGTACAAGGTCGTCACCAACCGGAACGACGGTGAGCACCTTGTCCTGGAGCGCAACACCTACTGGTCCGCCTCGACGGACGCCGAGCGCAAGGCGTACCCGGACAGGATCGACGTCAAGTCCGGGCTCGACTCGTCGGTGATCAACCAGCGGCTGTCGGCGTCCCAAGGGGCGGACGCCGCCGCGGTCACCACGGACACCAACCTCGGCCCGGCCGAGCTCGCCAAGGTGACGGGCGACAAGGAACTCGCCTCCCGCGTCGGCACCGGCCACTTCGGCTACACGAACTACATAGCGTTCAACCCGAAGGTGAAGCCGTTCGACAACGCCAAGGTGCGGCAGGCGATCTCGTACGCCGTCGACCGCTCCTCCGTGGTCAACGCGGCCGGCGGCAGCGCGCTCGCCGAGCCCGCCACCACCTTCCTGCCGAACCAGAAGTCCTTCGGCTACGAGCCGTACGACCTCTTCCCGGCCGGCGACACGGGCAACGCGGCGAAGGCCAAGGAGCTGCTGAAGGAGGCCGGTCACCCGAACGGGCTCACGGTCACGCTGACGCACTCCAACGCCAAGGACTTCGAGACCAGCCCCGAGATCGCCACCGCGATCCAGGACGCGCTCAAGAAGGCCGGCATCACGGTCAAGCTCCAGGGCCTGGAGGAGAACGACTACTCGGACACGATCCACAGCGTGAAGTCCGAGCCCGGGTTCTTCCTCGCCCACTGGGGTGCCGACTGGCCCTCGGGCGGCCCCTTCCTCGCCCCGATCTTCGACGGCCGGCAGATCGTCAAGGACGGCGCGAACTTCAACACGGGCCTGCTCGACGACAAGTCGGTCAATGCCGAGATTGACGCGATCAACAAGTTGACCGATCTTGACGCTGCCGCCAAGCGATGGGGTGCACTGGACAAGAAGATCGGCGAGCAGGCCCTGACCGTGCCGCTGTTCCACCCGGTCTACAAGCGCCTGTACGGCAAGGACGTCAAGAACGTCGTGATCAGCGACTGGACCGGCGTTCTGGACATCTCGCAGGTCGCGGTCAAGTAACCCGATGAGCGAGGCACTTGTCGCCACCGAGGTCCCCGAGGCAGCCGCCGCGGGGGCCTCGGGGGCCCGTCAGTTCTGGCGGCGGCTGCGGGCGCAGCGCGCCGCAATGGTCGCGGCCGCCGTCGTCGCGCTGCTCGTCCTGGTCGCCCTCACGGCGCCGCTCCTCACGGCGATCGAGGGCCAGGACCCCACCACCTACCACCCCTCCCTGGTCGACTCCGCGCGCGGAGGCGTGCCCATCGGCTCCTTCGGGGGCGTCGGCGGGGACCACTGGCTCGGTGTCGAACCCCAGACCGGACGCGACCTGTTCGCCCGGCTGGTGTACGGGGCCCGGGTCTCCCTCGGTGTCGCGCTGGGGGCGACCGCCGTACAGGTATTCCTCGGTGTCGTCGTCGGCGTCGCGGCCGCGCTCGGCAACCGATGGGTTGATCAACTGTTGAGCCGGATCACCGACATCATCGTGGCCATGCCGCTGATGATCATGGCGTTGGCGCTGCTGGCCGTGGTGCCGGGCAGCTTCCCCCGGCCGGTCCTGGTCGCGCTCATCATCGGCTTCGTCGCCTGGGGCACGATCGGCAAGATCGCGCGCGCCCAGACGCTCACCCTCAAGGAACTCGACTACGTGGCCGCCGCCCGGCTCAGCGGCTGGGGCACCCTGCGGATCGCCCGCCGGGAACTGCTGCCCGGTCTCGCCGCACCCGTCATCACCTACGCGGCGCTCATGGTGCCGGCGAACATCGGCATCGAGGCGGCCCTGTCCTTCCTCGGTGTCGGCGTCAAGCCGCCCACACCGTCCTGGGGACAGATGCTCACCTCGGCCGACGTCTGGTACCAGGCGGCCCCGCAGTACCTGCTGCTGCCCGCGGCCGCGCTGTTCGTCACGGTCCTCGCCCTCACCGTCCTCGGCGACGGCATCCGCACCGCCCTCGACCCGCGCGCGGCCTCCAGGCTGCGCGTCGGCACGGGCCGCCGGCAGGAGGCGAAGGCCGGCAGGGCCGGGACCGGCCAGTCCCGCGCCGGCAGCTCCGGGACCGCCGAGGAGGGCGCCGCATGAGGGGCTTCACCGGATTCGCCGTGCGCCGGGCGGTGAGCGCCGCGCTCACCCTGCTCGCCCTCTCGGTCATCATCTACGTCGTCTTCTACGCCACCCCCGGCAACGTCGCCCAGATCACCTGCGGCCCGCGCTGCTCGCCGGAACAGGTGCACCAGGTCGCCCAGCAGCTCAGGCTCGACGACCCGCTGTACCTGCGCTACTGGCACTTCCTCCAGGGCATCGTGGCCGGCCACGACTACTCCACCGGCACCTCCGTCGAGCACTGCCCGGCGCCCTGCCTCGGACTGTCGTACCAGAGCGACCAGCAGGTCACCCGGATCATCCTCGACAAGCTGCCCGTCAGCCTGTCGCTGGTCCTCGGCGGGATGGTCCTCTGGCTGCTGCTGGGCGTCGGCACGGGCGTGCTCTCCGCCTGGCGGCGCGGCCGGTTCAGCGAGCGCGCGCTGACCGGCGTCACGCTCGCGGGCGTCGCCACTCCCACCTTCGTCATCGGCCTGGTCCTGATGATCGTGGTCTGCGGCCAGTTGGAACTGCTGCCCTTCCCGGAGTACGTCCCCTTCTCGGACGACCCCGAGCAGTGGATGTGGGGCCTGCTGCTGCCCTGGGTCACGCTCGCCCTGGGCGAGGCGGCCTACTTCGCCCGGCTGACCCGGGCGTCGATGCTGGAGACACTCGCCGAGGACCACATCCGCACCTTCCGGGCCTACGGGGTCGGCGAGCGGTCGATCGTCGGCCGGCACGCCCTGCGCGGGGCCCTCGCTCCGATCATCGCCCTGAACGCCAACGACTTCGGCAGCGCGGTGGGCGGTGCCGTCCTGGTCGAGTCGCTGTTCGGCCTCCCGGGCATCGGCCAGGAACTGGTCCACGCCGT
Organism: Streptomyces sp. NRRL B-24085; assembly: GCF_001282115.1. Classification (GTDB taxonomy): domain Bacteria; phylum Actinomycetota; class Actinomycetes; order Streptomycetales; family Streptomycetaceae; genus Streptomyces. Next base: position 13,306 of record NZ_LJBR01000514.1, read on the forward strand.
CACCGTCGTCGACCTCCCGGTCGTCGTCGGCATGGTCCTGGTCATCGGCTTCTTCGTGGTGCTCGCCAACGCCGTCGCGGACGTCCTGTACGCGGTGGCCGACCGACGGGTGGTACTTGCATGAGTCTCGTCCACGTCACCGACCTGACCGTCGGGTTCGGCGACCTGCGCGCCGTCGACGGCCTCTCCTTCACCCTGGAACAGGGGGCGGCCCTCGCCCTGGTCGGCGAGTCCGGCTCCGGCAAGTCCACCGTCGCCTCCGCCCTGCTGGGGCTGCACCGCGGCACGGGCGCGCGCGTGGGCGGCTCCGTCGAGGTCGCCGGGGTGGACGTACAGCGGGCGTCGGACGACGCACTGCGGCGGCTGCGGGGCGCGAAGGCCGCGATGGTCTTCCAGGACCCGCTGTCGTCCCTGGACCCGTACTACGCGATCGGCGACCAGATCGCCGAGGTGTACCGCGTGCACACGCGTGTGTCGCAGCGCACGGCACGCGCGCGTGCGGTGGAGGTGCTGGACCGGGTCGGCATTCCGGACGCCGTACGGCGGTCCCGGTCCCGGCCGCACGAGTTCAGCGGCGGCATGCGCCAGCGCGCCCTCATCGCGATGGCCCTGGCCTGCCGGCCCCGCCTGCTGATCGCCGACGAGCCCACGACCGCGCTCGACGTGACCGTCCAGGCCCAGATCCTCGACCTGCTGCACACGCTGCGCCAGGAGACGGGCATGGGCCTGCTGCTGGTCACGCACGACGTGGGCGTGGCCGCCGAGAGCGTCGACGACGTGCTCGTCATGCGGCACGGTCGCATGGTCGAGCAGGGGCCGGTCGCCGCGGTGCTCGGAGCCCCGGCGGAGTCGTACACCCGCGACCTGCTCGCGGCGGTACCGCGCGTGGACGCGCCACGGGCGCCGTCCCGGGCAGCCGGCGAGGTGGTGCTCGAAGCGCGGGGCCTGCGGCGCGAGTTCGGCCGGGGCAGGAAGGTCTTCGCGGCCGTCGACGACGTCTCGCTCACCGTCCGCCGCGGTGAGACCCTCGGCGTGGTCGGCGAGAGCGGCAGCGGCAAGACGACGCTGGGACGGATGCTGGTCGGCCTGCTGGAGCCTACGGCGGGAGAGATCCGCCACGACGGCCACGCGCGCGTGGGCGTGGACCCGGCCGTGCAGATGGTCTTCCAGGACCCGGTCTCCTCCCTGAACCCCCGCCGCAGCGTGGGCGAGTCGATCGCGGACCCGCTCCGCGCGCGGGGCGAGAGGGACGAGCAGCGGATCAGGGGGCGGGTGAGGGAGCTCCTGGAGCGCGTCGGGCTCGAAGGGGCGCACTACGACCGCTACCCGCACGAGTTCAGCGGCGGCCAGCGCCAGCGCGTGGGCATCGCCCGGGCGCTCGCGGCCGACCCGCGCGTCATCGTCTGCGACGAGCCGGTCTCCGCCCTCGACGTCACCACCCAGGCCCAGGTGGTGGCCCTGCTGGGGGAGTTGCAGCGGGAACTCGGCCTCGCACTGGTCTTCGTCGCGCACGACCTCGCCGTCGTACGCCAGGTCAGCGACCGCGTCGCCGTCATGCGGCACGGCCGGATCGTCGAACAGGGGCCGGTGGACGAGGTCTACGACAGCCCGCGGGACCCGTACACGAGGCAACTCCTGGCCGCCGTACCGGCACTCGATCCGCGGATCGCCGCCCGGCGCAGGGCGGAACGCCGGGAAGTGGCCGTGACCTGACGTTCCGTGTCCGCATGATCTCTTAGCGCGACCGAACGCGACCCGCACGGGAAAGTTACGAGCGTTCACCCCTTTTGGTGGTGCGATGGACAACCGTCCGTCGCGCCACCGTCCTGTCCGCATACCTTCGTCCCGCTGCGAGCCGCCGGGCCAACGACGGCTCCTCATACGGGAGATCGGGGGTGCACTCGTGCGCATAGGACTGCTTACGGAGGGTGGCTATCCGTATGTGGGCGGTGACGCCGGGCTCTGGTGCGACCGGCTCGTGCGCGGGCTCGAGCAGCACGAGTTCGACATCTACGCGCTCAGCCGCAGCGAGCGCCAGGAGGACGAGGGCTGGGTCCGGCTGCCGCCGCAGGTCGGCCGGGTGATCACGGCCCCGCTGTGGACCGCGGAGGACGACGGCGTGGTCTACGGACGGCGCGCGCGCCGCCGGTTCGCCGAGTCCTACGGCGAGTTGGCGGCGGCCCTGTGCGAGGGAACCGTCGGCGACGCCTCGGGGGAGTCGTCGGCCACCGAGGCGGACCGTTTCGCCAACGCCCTGTACTCGCTCGCCGAACTCGCCCGCGACGAGGGCGGGCTGGTCCGGGCGCTCCGTTCCGAGACCGCCGTACGCGCCCTGGAGCGCGCCTGTCGTGCACCCGGCGCCCGGCAGACGGCGCGCGCGGCCCGCGTACCGGATCTGCTCGCCGTGGCCGCCCACCTGGAGCGCGCCCTGCGCCCCCTGTCGCTCGACTGGTACGAGGACGACGGCCTCGGCGCGGTCGACCTCTGCCACGCGACCTCCGGCGGCCCGGCCGCCCTGCCCGGACTCCTCGCCCGGCACTTCACCGGCGTCCCGCTCCTGGTGACCGAGTACGGCGTGAAGCTGCGCACGCACTACCTGGCCGACACCGACTCCCCGCCCGCCGTACGGACCCTGCTCGCCGCCTTCCACGGCCGGCTCGCCACCGAGACCTACCGGCGGGCCGCGGTCGTCACGCCCGGCAACAGCCACACCCGCCGCTGGCAGGAGCGCTGCGGCGCCGACCGCGGGAAACTGCGCACGGTCCACCCCGGCATGGACGCCACCCGCTTCACGGAGGTCGGCGAGTCCGCGGAGTGCGCGGACCCCGACACGCTGGTCTGGGTCGGCCGTATCGAACCCGCCAAGGACCTGATCTCCCTGCTCCACGCCTTCGCGGAGATCCGCAAGGAGGAGCCCAAGTCCCGGCTGAGGATCGTCGGCGCGCCCACCGGCCCCGAGGGCACGGCCTATCTGGGGCACTGCCGGGCGCTGGCGGCCCAGCTCTTCCCGGACGAGGCGGAGGGGCTGCACGCCGTGGGCGACAACCCCGTCTCCTTCGAGGAGATCGGCGGACCCGAGGTGCCGACGCTCGCCGACGCGTACGCCTCGGGCGCGGTCACCGTCCTGTCCAGCGTCGTCGAGGGCTTCCCGATCAGCCTCGTCGAGGCCATGTTCTGCGGCCGGGCCACCGTGTCCACCGACGTCGGAGCGGTGGTGGAGGTCATCGGCGGCACCGGGCTCGTCGTCCCACCGCGCAACCCGAAGGCGCTCGCGGAGGCGTGCGTCATGTTGCTGCGCGACCCCGAGCGCCGGGAGCGCCTGGGGGCCGCCGCACGCGCCCGCGCGCTCGAACTGTTCACCGTGGAACAGAACGTCGCGGCATTTCACGGCATTTACCTGGAGATCGTCTCGCGCACCCCCGTCCGCCGGGTCGTCCTGGACGACACCGGCGAGCCGCTGCCCTTCGCCGCCCCCGCCGAAGCCCACGTGCCCGGCCGCTGGACCGAGCGCAACACCCGCGTGGTGGCCCGGGGCGGCCCTGGCTGGGCCGCCGGGCCCCCGGTCCGCGCGACACCTCCCTGCGCCACGGAAGGAGCGGCCGGATGAGCGAGGTCGGACTCGACCGCCCGGGCACCCCGGCGAGCCCCGGGCCGTGGGACAGCGAGTCGGAGGAGTGGCTTGCGGAAGCGTCGGCAAAGTCGGCGAGATCGGTGAGGTCGGTGCGGGGAGCGGCGGAGGATGCCGGAACGCCCGAACGGTCCGGGGAGCGTGCGGTGGTCGGGGCGCACGGAGTCTCTGGGGACTCCGGGGAACCCGGGGGGTCAGAGGCCTCCGCGGAATCGGGGGCTTCCGGGGAGTCCGAAGTCTCGGGTGACTTTGACGCATCCGGCGAGACTGAGAAGTCCGGCGAGTCCGAGGTGTCCGGCGAATCCGAGGGGCTCCGCGAGTCGGAGGTGTCCGGAGAGGCCGAGGGGCTCGGCGCGTCGGAGAAGTCGGGAGAGATCGAGGCGCTCGACGAGTCGGAGGAGCCCAGCGGGTCGAAGGTGTTCGACCAGTCCGAGGAGCTCAGCGGGTCCAAGATGCTCGACGACGCCGAGGAGTCCGGCAAGTCCAAGGTGCTCGGCGAGACCGAGGAGTCCGACGAGGCTCAACCCGACGACACCGACCCGCGCACGGTCACCCCGTCCGACAGCGCGGACCCGTACACCCCGCCGACGTCGTACGCCCCCCGCGCCCCCGAGATCTCCACCGGGGTCAAGCC
>NZ_LJBR01000515.1 GCF_001282115.1 Streptomyces sp. NRRL B-24085
GAGGTGATGGGGCACCTGGGCGGGAGAGTGCAGCTCAGGCCGCTGGGCGGTGGGCGGGAGTGGGACTGCCCGCCGGAGTCCACCGGGCCCGCTCCGCAGGCCGAGGTGCTGCGGGCGAGGGTGCGGAAGGTCAACAGGGAAGGGCGGATGCCCTGTTGAAATGAACCCATGCCTCTCCTGGACGCCCTCGCCCGCTTCAACGACGCCCATCCGTGGAGCCACAACGCCCACTTCCACCGGTGGATCATGCGCCAGTTGCCCAGCCGCTTCGACCGAGCCCTGGACGTCGGCTGCGGTGCGGGTGACCTGGCACGGTTGCTGGCCACCCGGGCGAGGGAGGTCCAGGGCATCGACAGCGACGAACGGATCACCCGCGAGGCTAGGGAGTCCACCGACCCCGGGCTCCCCGTCACCTTCTCCGTCGCGGACGCCCTGTCGTACGACGAGAGCGGCCATGACGTCATCACCTGTGTCGCCGTGCTCCACCACCTGCCCCTGACCGAGACCCTCGTCCGGTTCAGACAGCGGCTGGCCCCCGGCGGCACCCTGGTGATCGTCGGCCTGACCCGGGAGGACACCCGCGTCCAGACCCTCCTGGGCCTGGTGTCCGTCCCGCTCAACCTGATCACCGGTTGGATCAAGAACCGGGGGCGGAAGGCACCACGTCCCGTCGCGATGACCGCCCCCACCCGCCCCGCCGACGTCCCCTACACCGAGTTCGTCCGCGAGGCGCGCCGCGTGCTCCCCGGGGTTCGTCTGCGGCGGCGGCTGTTCTGGCGCCACACCCTCGTCTGGAAAAAGGTGCGCGCGGATGTCGATCCAGGCAGGCTCGGAACGACGCATGGGTGAGAGCACGACACCACACGAGAGGTGAAGGCCATGCCCAAGGTCCGAGTGCACAACGTGACGATCTCCCTCGACGGCTTCATGGCCGGGCCGAACCAGCGCCTGGACGCCCCGTTCGGCGACGGCGTCGGCTGGGGCGACGAGCTGCACCGCTGGTTCGTCTCCGCGTCGGAGGACCTGGCCGCCGGGAAGGGCGGCACCGACGTCGAGTTCTTCGTCCGCGGTGATCAGAACATCGGCGCCACGATCATGGGGCGGAACATGTTCGGCCCGCAGCGCGGCCCCTGGGAGGACGAGTCCTGGCAGGGCTGGTGGGGCGAGAACCCGCCGTACCACCACGACGTCTTCGTCCACACCCACCATCCGCGCCCGGATCTGGCGATGGCCGGCGGAACCACCTTCCGCTTCACCGACGAGCCGCCGCAGACGGTGCTCCAGCGGGCCTTCGACGCGGCGGACGGCAAGGACGTACGGATCGGCGGCGGCGCGGCGACCATCCGGCAGTACCTGCGCGCCGGGCTGATCGACGAGCTCCACCTGGTGATCGCGCCCATGCTCATCGGGCGCGGGGAGCGGCTGCTCGACGACCTGGGCGGGGGGATCGACGGCTACCGGGTGTCCGAGCTGGTCGGCTCAGCGAACGTCACCCACGCGGTGCTGGTCCGCCGCTGAGCGCAGCCCGCAGATGGCCCCCCGACTCCGCCAGCAGCCGGGCCGCCGTGGGCCCGTCGACGTCGGCCAGGATCGTGAGGATCGCGTTCTTCACCTCGCCGTCCGTGGCGGCCAGGGCCCGCTCGACCTCCTCCGCGTCGGCGCCGGTGGCGAGGGCGACGATACGGCGGGAGCGGGCGCGCAGCTTCTCGTTGGAGGCGCGGACGTCGACCATGAGGTTTCCGTAGGTCTTGCCGAGGCGGATCATCGTGATCGTCGACAGCATGTTGAGGACGAGCTTCTGGGCGGTGCCCGCCTTGAGGCGGGTGGAGCCGGTGAGCAGTTCGGGGCCCACCACCACCTCGATGCCGTGCTCGGCGGCCGCGGCGAGCGCGCTGTCCGCGTTGCAGGACAGGCCCACCGTCAACGCCCCCTGCGCGCGGGCGTGTTCGACCGCGCCCACGGCGTACGGGGTACGACCGGACGCGGACACCCCGACCACCGAGTCCACGGCGGTCACCGCGAGCCCGTCCAGGTCGGCCCGCGCCAGCTCCGCGGAGTCCTCCGCCCCCTCCACGGAGGTGACCAGGGCGCCCGGGCCGCCCGCGATCAGGCCCACCACCTGGACGGGGTCGGTGTTGAAGGTCGGCGGGCACTCGGAGGCGTCCAGGACGCCCAGGCGCCCGGCGGTGCCGGCGCCGGCGTAGATCAGCCGGCCGCCGCGGGACATCCGGTCGGCGATCGCGTCGATGGCGGCGGCGATCGCCGGCAGCTGCCGGGAGACCGCCGCGGGGACGGAGGCGTCCTCGCCGTTCATCAGCCGGGCGATGTCGAGGGTCGGCAACCGGTCGATGCCGGCGAGCTCCGGCCGGAAGGCCTCGGTGGTCAGCGTCTCCAACTGGGCTCGCAGATCACGCGGGTCGGAGGTGGAGGTCATGGAGGAGTGGCTCTTTCTTCGTGACCGACGTCTCTTCGTGACCGACGTCTACCGGGTAACTCGTGCCTACCGGCGGTGCCGGTGCGCCAGCGCCTCGTAGGACGCGGCCAGCGCGGGCGCCGCCGTCTCGTACGTCCGTTGCGCCACCCCCACGAACAGACAGTCCACCACGAGGAGCTGACTGGTCCGTGACGACATCGCCGCGGGCCGCAGCTCGCTCTCCCGGGCCGTGGACGTCGTCAGCACATGGTCGGCGTACTGTGCCACCGCCCCGTCCGGCCGCCCGGTGATGGCCACCGTAGTGGCCCCGTGCTCGAACGCGACCCGCAACGGCTCGATGACGTCCCCGGTCGAACCCGAGTGCGTGATCGCGATGGCCACGTCCCCCGTCCGCAGTTGCACCGCGTTCGTCACGGCCAGGTGCGGGTCGCTGTGCGCCTGCGCTATCAGCCCTATCCGCAGCAGCTTCTGCGTGAGGTCCTGGGCGACGAGACCGGAGGCCCCCACCCCGTAGACGTCGATCCGCCGTGCCGAGGCCGTCGCGGCGACCGCCGCCCCCAACTGCGCGGTGTCCAGCCCGGCCGCCGTGTCCGCGAGGGTCTGCTGCTCGTCGTAGGCGAGCTTGGCGACCACGTCCGCGATCGGATCGTCCACCGCGATGTCCGTGGTGATCGCCGGCGCCCGCCCGGACTGCTGCTGCGCGGCCAGCCCGGCGAGGGCGAGCCGCAGGTCGCGGTACCCGGGGTAGCCCAGCAGCCGGGCCGTGCGCACGACCGTCGCCTCGCTCGTCCCGGTCAGTTGGGCGAGGCCCGTGACGGTGAGCGCCGCGCACCCCGCCGGGTCGTTCGCGACGGCCTCGGCGACCCGGTGCATCGAGCGGGTCATGGACGGACCCAGCGTGCGCACCTTCGCGGCGAGAGCACTGCCGAAAATTTCCTTCACATCCTGGGACACACCTGAAAGATATTTTCGGCTCGGACTCGTGGTCAAGAGCCCGCACAATGGCTCCATGGAGTCCATCGGTCCACTTGAGCAGACCCTGCACGCCGCACGCGCCCTCGTGCTCGCCGACCTGGCCGCGGGCGAGGTCGCCGCCGCCGACGTGGTGTCGATGGTCGAGGAATCCGTCGTACAGCGTCGCTGGTGGGTCCAGCAGTGGCCGGAGGGCGCGGAGTTCGTGGCGGGCCTGGTCGCCCAGGACGTGCAGGACGCGCTGCTGGAGACCCACGGCCGCTGGCCGCTGTGCCCGGTGTGCGGCTCCGGCGACCCGCACGCCCTGGAGGTCGAGCCGGAACTGGGCCCCGACCCGCACTGGGTGTGCCACAAGGCGGGCGTGAAGGTCGCGGCGGTCGGCTCCCTCGGCACCGCGGCGGGCGGGACCTCCTCCTCGTGACCGTCTACGTCGACCCGCCCACCTGGCCGGGCCACGGCCGCATGTGGTCCCACCTGATCAGCGACACCTCCTTCGACGAACTGCACCGGTTCGCCGAGGAGTTGGGAGTGCCCCCGCGGGCCTTCGAACGCGACCACTACGACATCCCGTCGCACCGGTACGCGGACGTGGTCGCGGCGGGCGCGGTGGAGGTCAGCAGCCGCGAGGTGGTGCGGCTGCTCACGGGGGCGGGACTGCGCCGGCGCAAGGGCGTCGCACGGTCCGAAGGCCCCTAACCGGCCCCGCCCGGCAGGACGTACAGCCGCAGGCCCGTCTCCAGCTCGCCGTACGCCTGCTCCTCGTCCACGGTCGCGCGGGCGTAGCCGGCCCGGGCGATCACGCGTTGCGAGGCGGCGTTGTCGGGCTCGATGGTGGCGCAGAGGCTGCGGACGTCGTCGCGGGCCAGGGCCCAGTCGGACAGGGCGCGCAGGGCCTCCGTCGCGTAGCCCCGGCCGCGGGCGCTCTCGGCCAGGTCGTAGCCGACCTCGGCGCGGCCGTCCTCGTCGGGGGCGCCGTGGAAGCCCATGCCGCCGATCGCCCGGCCGTCCTCCCGCCGTACGAGGACGAAGAGGCCGAACTCCGGGCGGTGGACGCCCGCCTCGTACGCCTTGACGGTCATGCCCGCGGCCTCGCGGGTGCCGTCGAAGGGGCCGTCCTCGACCCACTCGAAGTCGCCGTCGCCGCCCGCGGCCAGTTCGGCGGCGGAGGCGGGCGTGACGCCCTGGAGGGTCAGGCGCTCGGTGGGCAGCACGAGGTTGTTGCTCCAGCGCCACTGCGTACGCGGGGCGCGGCCGGGCAGGTCGCCGCGCCCGGTGGCCCACAGCAGGGTGCGCCAGGGGTCGGGGCCCGGCTGGACCTCGGGGAAGATCCGGGTCAGCACGTAGTCGGGGAGGTGGGCGGCGGGTTCGTAGGCCAAGCCCAGCCCTTCGGCGATGTCGTAGGTGTGCAGCAGCACCTCGGCGACGCCCATCGCGGCGAAGCCCGTGCGGTTCGCGCTGCGGAAGGGGTACGGGTGGAAGGCGCGGACCTCGCGCGGGGTGGTGCGCAGGGTCGCGGCGAACAGGACACCGGCCGTCTCGATCACGTGGAGGGCGCCCTCGGCGCCGGTGCCGTCGTCCAGGGAGATCTCGAAGGGGACGTACGCCTCCTGCGCCCGGCCCGCCAACTGCGCCGCGTACGCGACGAGATCGCTCGCGATGTGCTCGGCCGTCTTCAGGCAGCTCCACTCCACCCGGCCGGCCGGCACCCCGGCCCAGTCGCGGTCCACCGCCTTCCGCAGGACCGCCACCGCGTCCGCGACAGCCTCCGTCACCCGTTCCGCGCCCATGTCTTCCATGCGGGCAGGCTAAGCCGCCGGGCGCCTCAGAGCGACAGCATTTCCAGCTCCGAGGCGAGGTTGTAGCGGGCCGTGGCCTCCCATTCCCGCGCCCCGTACGGCGTCCTGAACAGTCGCGGCAGTTCGAGCAGTTGCCGCAGGATCGCGGACCGGCCCTCGCGGAAGGCGTCGGTCGGCACGAAGCCGTACTCCTCGCGGACGGCGGCCGTGTAGGCGGCGTACGCGGAGGGCGGCGCGGCGAGGATCGCGAGGTCGGCGTCGCACAGCACCTGGCCGTCGCGGTCGTCGTCGGCCGGTTCGTGGGCGGTGGTGAGGCGGACGAGACGGGCGACCTCGGCCGTCTCGCGGGCGGGGACCCCGGCCTCGGCGAGGGCGCGTTCGGCCAGGCGGGCGGAGCGCTCCTCGTTCTCCGAGCGGTCCGGGAGGTAGACGGCGTCGTGGAACCAGGCCGCGAGACGCACCAGGTCCGGCCGGTCCGCGTACTCCTGGAGCAGGTCGACGTGGTCGAGGACGGCCGTCAGGTGGGAGAGCGTGTGGTAGCGCCGCTGCGGCTCCCGCCAGCGGTCCAGGAGGTTGTCGGCGTACGGCGCCGGGTCGGGGCCGTCGCCGGCCCGGGCGCTCTCCAGGGCACGGGTGAAACGGTCGCGGAGGTCGTCGAGATCGGGCATGGCCTCATTGTCCCCCCGGCCGCCCGCTGGCACGTTGTCCCCATGACTGCTGACGACGTACGAGACCCCGAGCTCCCCGGCCGCCTCCTGACCACCGAGCGCGACGCCCTGATCCCCCTCCTGCGCTCCCGCCCGGACACCGACTTCGCGCTGCCGACGCGGGGGTGTCCGGGATGGAGCGTGCGGGACGTGCTGGCGCACTGCTCGTCCGCGCTGATCCGGGTGGTGGAGGGACGGTTCGAGAAGGGCGTCTTCTCGCCCGAGTCCAACGACCGGGACATCGCCGAGCGCGCCGATTGGACGAACCAGCAGGTCGTCGACGAGCTGGAGCGCGGGATGACGGAGGCCGGGCCGGTGATCGCGCGGGCGGGCGGGGTGCTGGACATCATCGGGCTGGGGGAGTGGGTGCACGCG
>NZ_LJBR01000516.1 GCF_001282115.1 Streptomyces sp. NRRL B-24085
CGCTGGAGCTGACGTGGGGGCAGACCGTGGAGGTGGGGGTGTGCGGGGAGCGGTTGCGGCTGGTGGGGTGAGGGGGTGACCGGTGGGTCACCCCCTCACGTGCGGCCCGGCCGCTCAGAGCCGCGGGTCGACCGGCTCCGACTCCAGCGCCAGCACCCCGAACACCGCCTCGTGGACCCGCCACAGCGGCTCGCCCTCCGCCAGCCGGTCCAGGGCCTCCAGGCCCAGGGCGTACTCGCGGATCGCGAGGGAGCGCTTGTGGTTCAGGAACCTGTTGCGCAGGCGGTCGAGGTTCTCCGGACGGGTGTACTCGGGGCCGTAGATGATCCGCAGGTACTCCCGGCCGCGGCACTTGATGCCGGGCTGGACCAGTCGTCCCTCCGTGCTGCGGACCACCGCGCCGAGCGGCTTGACGACCATGCCCTCGCCGCCGCGGCCGGTCATCTCCAGCCACCAGTCGACGCCCGCCCGCACCGACTCCGGGTCACCGGTGTCGACGTACAGGCGCCGGGTGGTCTGGAGCAGGCCCGTGCCGTCGTGCTCCACCAGGCGGTCCAGCAGGGCCAGTTGCTCGTCGTGCGGGAGCCCGGCGAGGCTGCGTCCCTGGACCGCGAGGATCTGGAACGGGGCCAGGCGGACGCCGTCCAGGCCGTCCGTGGTCCAGCAATAGCGTCGGTACGCGGTGGTGAACGCGGCTGCCGCGTCGGCCCGTTCCCGCTGGCGGCCCAGCAGGTCCGACACGTCCACGCCCCGGTCGGCGGCGCCCCGGAGCGCGGCCAGCGTTCCCGGGAACACCGCGCCGGACGCGGCGCCGACGGCCGCGTACTGCGACCTCAGCAGACCGGCGGCCTTCAGGGACCACGGCATCAGCTCGGCGTCCAACAGCAGCCAGTCCGTGGCGAGTTCGTCCCACAAGCCCGCCGCTCCGATCGCCGCCCGCAGGCGGTCGAGGATCGTCTCCGTCACCGACTCGTCGTCGAAGAACGGGCGGCCCGTGCGGGTGTAGAGCGAGCCCGTCGGTCCGTCCACCCCGAACCGCCTGCGGGCCGTCTCCGCGTCCCGGCACACCAGGGCCACCGCCCGCGAGCCCATGTGCTTCTCCTCGCACACGACCCGCTCGACCCCGTCCCCGGCGTACTGCGCGAACGCCTCCGCCGGGTGCTCCAGGTAGCCCTCGATGCGGCTGGTCGCCGTCGGTGCCATGGTCGGCGGAAGGTACGGCAGCAGCCGCGGGTCCACCGCGAAGCGGCTCATGACCTCCAGGGCCGCCGCCGCGTTCTCCTCGCGGACCGCCACCCGGCCCTGGTGCCGGGTCTCGACCGCGCGGCGGCCGTGCACGTCGGCGAGGTCGAGCGGCCGGCCGTCCTGGCCGCCGGGAGCCTCCGACCTCAGCGGCTTGACCGGCTCGTACCAGACCTTCTCCGCCGGTACGTCGACCAGCTCCCGCTCCGGCCAGCGCAGCGCCGTGAGCTTGCCGCCGAACACCGCGCCGGTGTCCAGGCAGATGGTGTTGTTGAGCCAGGTCGCCTCCGGGACCGGGGTGTGGCCGTAGACCACGGCGGCCCGGCCCCGGTAGTCCTCCGCCCACGGGTAGCGCACCGGCAGCCCGAACTCGTCGGTCTCCCCGGTCGTGTCGCCGTACAGAGCGTGCGAGCGGACCCGGCCGGAGGTGCGGCCGTGGTACTTCTCCGGCAGACCGGCGTGGCAGACGACCAGCCGGCCGCCGTCGAGGACGTAGTGGCTGACGAGTCCGTCGATGAACTCCCGCACCTCGGCCCGGAACTCGTCCGACTCGGCCTCCATCTGCTCGATGGTCTCCGCGAGGCCATGGGTGTGCTGGACCTTGCGGCCCTTGAGGTGACGGCCGTACTTGTTCTCGTGGTTGCCCGGCACGCACAGCGCGTTGCCCGACCTGACCATCGACATCACTCGGCGCAGCACACCCGGGCTGTCCGGGCCGCGGTCGACGAGGTCGCCGACGAAGACCGCGGTACGGCCCTCGGGGTGGACGCCGTCGACATAGCCCAGCTTGCCGAGCAGCGACTCGAGTTCGGCGGCGCAGCCGTGGATGTCGCCGACGATGTCGAAGGGGCCGGTGAGGTGGGTCAGGTCGTTGAAGCGCTTCTCGGTGACGACGGTGGCCTGCTCGATGTCGTCGACCCCGCGCAGGACGTGCACCTTGCGGAAGCCCTCGCGCTCCAGGTGGCGGACGGAGCGCCGGAGTTCGCGGATGTGGCGCTTGATGACCCGGACCGGCATGTCGGCCCGGTCGGTGCGGCCCGCGTTGCGCTGGGCGCACACCTCCTCGGGCACGTCGAGCACGATGGCGATGGGCAGCACGTCGTACTTCTTGGCCAGGTCGATGAGCTGGCGCCGGGAGTCCGACTGCACGCTGGTCGCGTCGACGACCGTGCGGCGGCCGGCGGCCAGGCGCTTGCCCGCGATGTAGTGCAGGACGTCGAAGGCGTCCTTGGTGGCGCCCTGGTCGTTCTCGTCGTCGGAGACCAGGCCCCGGCAGAAGTCCGAGGAGATCACCTCGGTCGGCTTGAAGTGCCGGCGGGCGAAGGTGGACTTGCCGGAGCCGGAGGCGCCGACGAGGACGACGAGGGAGAGGTCGGTGACGGGGAGCACCCGTCCCCTGGTCTGTGTCTCGCTCATGCGGCCTTCGCCTCCTTCTCGGTCCTGATCACGAACGCGGCCATCTGCGTGGGTGGTCCCACTTCCGGGTCGTCCGGTCCCACGGGCACGAACTCCACGTCGTAGCCGTGCCGTTCGGCCACCGACGACGCCCAGGCGCGGAACTCCTCGCGGGTCCACTCGAAGCGGTGGTCGCCGTGCCGGACGTGCCCGGCCGGGAGGGACTCCCAGCGGACGTTGTACTCGACGTTCGGGGTCGTCACGAGGACGGTCCGGGGGCGGGCCGCGCCGAACACCGCGTACTCCAGGGCCGGCAGCCGGGGCAGGTCGAGGTGCTCGATCACCTCGCTGAGCACGGCGGCGTCGTACCCCTTCAGCCGTTTGTCGGTGTACGCGAGCGAGCTCTGGAAGAGCTTCACGCGTGCGGCCGTCCGCTCCCCCATGCGGTCCAGCTTGAGCCGCCGGGAGGCGATGGTCAGGGCCCGCACCGACACGTCGACGCCGACGATCTCGGTGAACGCCGGGTCCTTGAGCAGTGCCTGCACCAACTGGCCCTGTCCGCACCCGAGATCGAGGACGCGGGCGGCACCGGCGGCACGCAGCGCCGTCAGGATGGCCTCGCGGCGCTGGACGGCGAGCGGGGTCGGCTTCTCCTCGCTCTCGGTCTCCGCCTCGACGGCGTTGTCGATGTCCTCCACCTCGGTGTCGTCGGACTCCGCGAGCCGCACCAGCTCCAGGCGTTCCATCGCCTCGCGCGTCAGCGACCAGCGGCGGGACAGGTAGCGCCTGGTGATCAGTTGCTGTTCCGGGTGTTCGGGCAGCCAGCCCTCACCGGCCCTGAGCAGCTTGTCGACCTCGTCGGGGGCCACCCAGTAGTGCTTGGCGTCGTCGAGGACCGGCAGCAGGACGTACAGGTGGCGCAGGGCCTCGGCGACGGTGAGCCGCGTGGACTCCAGTTCGAGGCGGACGTAGCGCGAGTCGCCCCACTCGGGGAACTCGGTGTCCAGCGGCACCGCGTCGGCGGTCACGGTCCAGCCGAGCGGCTCGAACAGCCGCCGGACGAGCCCGGGACCGCCGCGGGCCGGGAGCGCGGGCACCTCGACGCGCAACGGCCGCGACTGCGCGGGCAGTTCGGGCCTGGCGTGGCACACTCCGCGCATCGCGCTGGAGAAGACCGCGCTCAGCGCCACCGCGAGCAGTGAGGAGGCCGCGTAGGGGCGGTCGTTGACGTACTGCGCGAGCGCCGCGTCCGGGGCGCCGCCGCGTCCCTTGCCCTTGCCGCGCCTGACCAGCGCCACCGCGTCGACCTCCATCAGCAGCGCCGCCGTGCAGCGCTGGTCGTCCGCCTCGGGATACAGGACGTGCGCCCTGCCGTAGGAGGTGGAGAACGCCTGCGCCTTGTCGGGATGCTTGTGCAGCAGGAAGCCGAGGTCGGTGGCGGGGCGTTCGGGAGTGCCGGTGGTAGTGATCGTCAGAAACATGCGCGTGGCCTTTCCGGCCGGTGGACGGGACAGGGTGCCGTGCGCGCGCGAGCCCCCGGGAAGGGTGATCCCGGGGGCTCGGCAGGACGACGCCCTCAGCTTCGCACAGGGCTGCGACCAGCGCCTTCGATTTACGACAGCTGCGACTGGACCTGCGCGGAGATCAGCTCCAGGTGGTCCAGGTCGTCGAGGTCGAGGACCTGGAGGTAGATCCGGCTGGAGCCCACGGCGGCGTAGCGGCCGATCTTGTCGACGACCTCGCCCGGGGTGCCGGCCAGGCCGTTGGCCTTGAGCTCCTCGACGTCACGGCCGATCGCCGCGGCACGGCGGGCGACCTCCTGGTCGTCCTTGCCGACGCAGACCACGAGGGCGTTGGAGTAGGTGATCGCGTCGGCCGGGCGGCCCGCCTCCTGGGCGGCGGCACGGACCCGGCCGAACTGGGCCTCGCTGTCCTCGGGCGAGGCGAACGGCATGTTGAACTCGTCGGCGTAGCGGGCGGCGAGGCGCGGGGTGCGGGTCGCGCCGTGGCCGCCGATCAGCACGGGGATCCGCTGCTGGGCGGGCTTGGGCAGCGCGGGCGACTTGGTGAGCTCGTAGTGCTGGCCGTGGAAGTCGAAGGTCTCACCGGGCTCGGTGGCCCACAGGCCGGTGACGATGGCGAGCTGCTCCTCCAGGCGGGGGAACTTCTCCTTCGGGAAGGGGATGCCGTACGCCTGGTGCTCCTCCTCGAACCACCCTGCGCCCAGGCCCAGTTCGACGCGGCCGCCGGACATCTGGTCGACCTGGGCGACCTGGATGGCGAGGACGCCGGGCAGCCGGAAGGTGGCGGCGGTCATCAGGGTGCCGAGGCGGATCCGCTTGGTCTCGCGGGCGAGTCCGGCGAGGGTGATCCAGGCGTCGGTGGGGCCGGGGAGGCCGTCTCCGTCGCCCATCTTGAGGTAGTGGTCCGACCGGAAGAAGGCGTCGAAGCCCAGATCCTCGGTGGCCTTCGCGACGGTGAGGAGGGTGTCGTAGGTGGCGCCCTGCTGGGGCTCGGTGAAGATGCGGAGATCCATGGCTCCATCCTGCACGCAGGGGTGCGCTGTGACCGCACCGGTCCCTGCCGTCTCCGCGTCCCCGGGCGGGTGAAATTCGGCCCCCGGCGCACGCGAGGAGTGGTGGTGCCAGTGACCGGGCCCTTCGGTGATCGTTGGCTCGGGCGGAGCCGGCCCGTCGTCGCCGGTGCGTCATCCGTCACCCGTGTGTGGGTCCTTGGGCCGAGGAGGCCGTCATGTCCGAAGAAACCGTGCCGCTGACTGCGGGGGCCGGGCAGCCGAAGGGGTTGCTGCAGCAGATGGAGGAGTTGATGGCGGCGCTGAACGCGGACCTGTCGGCGTTGGACGCGGATCTTCAAGGGGCCGGGGGTTCGGTACGGGAAGCCGGTGAGGAGAAGGCCGGCTGAGGTCGGTCACCGGCTGCCGGCCGGTGGGGGCTGGGCGCGCGGTTCCCCGCGCCCCCAGGAAAGTGGGTGCAGGCGAGGCAGAGTCGGGCTGCACCCCCTCAGGGGCGCGCGGGGAACTGCGCGGCCGACAACTCACCCCGCTTCCCGTTCAGCCAGCTCCTCCCCCCGGTCCGCCAGTCTTCGCAGCATCTGCAGCACCCGGTCCCGCGATTCGTCCGCCGCGTCGATCGCCTCCATGCACTGCCAGTACGTCGTCTCGTCGTCCGCCGCGCAGGCCAGGCCGACCAGGGCTATGCCCACCTCGCCGAGGAGACCGCCGAGGCAGAGGAGCGCCTGGCGGGCGTCGCCGAGTTCGGTGAGCTGCGCGGCCCGCAACTCCGCCACGGCGATGTCGGGGCGCTCCAGGACTCCGCAGCCCCGGCCCGCGAGCTCGGTCAGTCCGAGGGCCTCGCCCCGGAGCTCGGGCGGCCCGGCGACCGCGAGGCGGCTCCCTATCGCCTGGGCCAGGGCCTGCGCCTGCCACACCTCCGCCATGACCTGAGGCGCCTCGCCGCCTCCGGCCAGGGCACGCCTGCTCGTCACGATGAGCCGCACCGCGTCCATCGGCTGCCCCCGTCTGTCGCGACGTCCCCGGGCCCGTCCGCCCGAACTCCCTTGTCCACTACCCAGAGTGAGGTCGCTCGGAACGAAAAGCCAGAGGTAGGCGGAAATCTGTGGACAACAAATCGGTTTCGGTCCCGCTTTTCATCACGGAGAGTGAAAGAGGACTGAATCCTTCCTCACGGCGCGGGGAACCGCCGCTCGTTGCGGTCGATCTTCGCGTCCAGCGCGGCCAGCGCGTCGACGCCGAGCACCTCGCAGAGCTGGAGCAGGTACGCGAGCACGTCGGCGATCTCGTCCGTGACGCGGTGCGCGGTGTCGGGGTCGTCCATGACCCGCGCCGACTGCTCCGGGGTCAACCACTGGAAGATCTCGACCAGTTCGGAGGCCTCCACACTGAGCGCGGCGACCAGGTTCTTGGGGGTGTGGTACGGCTGCCAGTCGCGCGCCGCCGCGAAGTCGGCCAGCCGGCGCTGCAGTTTCGCCACGTCGAGGGGTTCTGTCACGGCTCCAGGTGTACCACCGTGACCCCGTCCGTCCCCGTGGCCCACGAGGCGTCGCTCACCGCGCCGACGAACCGGATGTGTCCGCGGTCGCACATCCGCACGGCCAGCCGCAGGAGTTCGGTGCGCTGTCTCGGGTCCAGGTTCCGGTCGAGGTTGTCGGCGAGCACGGTGAGCGTCTGCATCGCCGCGGGCACCTCGCCGACCGGGTCGACCTCCAGCACCCCGGGCCCGGTGAGCAGCACCAGTGCGAGGGCGAGGTACCGCAACTCGCCGTCCCCCAGCCGCCCGAGCTCCGTGCGGTCGCCGTCCCCGCGGTCGAGCAGCGCCCTGACCGTCCCGCCGGGCAGCGCCTCGGCGAGCACGTCGGCGACCGGTCCCGCACATCCGGCACGCACCGCGGCGACGAGCTGCGCGTGCCGCCGGCCGCACTCCGCGCGGGTGCGCCACAGGACGTCGGCGAGGTTGTCGCAGCCGCCGAGCAGCCGTCCGGAACCGGTCGGGACGGGCAGCCGCATGCGTCCGGGCCGCGGGTCGCAGCCGAAGACGGAACGCAGGGCGACGACCATCTGCTCGGCGGCGGCCAGGACGCGCCGCTGTCCGTCCGTCTTGCCGGCCACGCGCAGCGGGAGCAGGGGGGTGCCGAGCCGGTCGTCCGGGAGCGGGGCGCGGGTGACCGGCGAGCTGCCGGCGGTGTGCCAGGCGGCCTGCACGGCCCGGCGGGACGGGTCGCGCAGGGCGGTCTCCAGCAGGACCAGCCCGCCGGACGTCAGCCGCTCCCCCACGATGCGCAGTTCGGGCTCGGCCTGGACGGCCACGTCGAGCCGGACCGGCCCCTCGGGCCCGTCGGCCGTGCAGCCGATCCGGAAGCCGCGGCGGCGCTGGGCGTCGGGGCGGGCCCGGTCGGGGACACAGGCGGCGGGCCGGGGGAACGCCTCAGCGAGGCTCGCGCCGCCACCGAGCCGCGCGAGTGACTCGTACGCCCTGAGCGCGCTCGTCTTGCCGCTCCCGCTGGACCCGGCCAGCAGGGTCAGCGGCCCGAGCGGCAGCCCGGCCCGCCGGTGCCCGGCGTACGCGGACAGCCGCAGCTCGGTGAGGCAGGGCCGGTCGGGGCGGCACCCACCGCCCTGCGGCAGTTCCGCGGACGGAGGAGCCGACTGGGCCGGCACGACGGAGGAGGCGGGGGACGCGCGCATATCCGGACCGTAGGGCTCCGCCACCGGGTGAACCGTTCCTGCGCGGTGGCCTTCCTACGAACGAGCGAACCTCCCCCCGGGCTCAGACCCCCGGCATCCCCGCGCTCTCCATCAGCCCCGTCACCTCGGTGCCGGCCGGAGTGAGCAGGAACACGTTCCGGTCCACCCGGTGCATGCCGCTGGCCAGCCCGAACACGACACCCGTGCTGAAGTCGAGGACCCGCTTGGCGACCTCGCTCTCCGCGCTGGTGAGGTCGAGCAGGACGGGGATGCCCGCCATCAGGGTCTCGGCGACCTCGCGGGCGTCCGCGAAGACGTTGATCCGCAGGACCACGAACCGGCGCCGGGCCTCGGTCTCGGCCTCCGGCATGGACCGGTGGCCGACCGCGGACGGCCACGCGTCCCGTCCCCGCAACGGAACGACCTGGGCGAGCCCCTCCCACTGTTCATCGGTGACGTCGTACCTGTTCACCGGCTGCCCCCGCTCCGACTCGCCTTCAATGCCTGCACCAGCCAATTCTTACGCCAAGTCACCCGTTCGGCCCAACAACGACACGGTCCGCGACCGCGTCGGCGGACACATCACACCCCGCCCCGCGGGACGAAAGGGTCTTACCCGCCTCACACCGGACTCTTGGCCTCCGTCCGCGCCCCGCTCACCGGCTCCGATTAGCGTCCGGTGGCGTGCTCCTGGCAGATACCCGGCTGTCGGCACCCGGCCCGACCCGGTCCGCGGTGTCCCCCGCCCCGGAACCCCCGACGCAGTGGCATCGCGTCCTGACGCTGCTCGCGGACGTCAGCCTCTTCATCGGCACGCGCGAGGTGTGGACGCAGGCGGCCGGCCACCGGCCCGCCGTGGCCGGGGTCATCTCGGTCTGCTACGCCTCGATCCTCGTCTGCGGGGTCCTCGCCCTGGTCGTGCGTGGCCGGCGGGCCCTGGCGCGCGTGGACCTGTGCGTGCTGGTGACCGGTCTGACGCTCGCCCTGTGCGCGTTCGTCCTGTTCCACCGCGGCTCCGACGAGTCGGTCCTCACCGCCCAGGCGGCCCGTGACCTGGTCGCCGGGCACGGCATCTACGGCCGCCCCTGGCCATGGCTCTTCGGCGGCGACGGCATCGCGCTCACCCCGACCGTCACGGGCGGCTACGACTACACGTACGGCTATCCCCCGCTCGCCCCGCTGCTGACCGCGCCCCTGCTGTGGCTCGGGCACGGGGGCCTGCCGGCCACAGCGATGACCACGGGGGCGCTGCTGGTCGGCACGGTCGTCCTGTGGTGGCTGCTGCCCGTGCCGTGGCGGTCGGCGGCGACCATGACGTGCCTGGGCTTCTCGATGGTCGCCATGTACGGCCGGCTCGGCTACCCGGCGATCCTGGCCCTCGCCCTGCTGGTGCCGGTGGTGGTGCGCTGGCCCCGGACCGGCCGGGGCGGGCGGCTCGGGGCGGCCGGGACGGCACAGGCCGCCTGTCTGGGCGCGGCGTGCGCGGCACAGCAACTGCCGTGGTTCCTCGCGCCGTTCCTGATCGCCGGGATCTACGCGGTGCGGCGCGGTGAGCTCGGCGCGCGCGGGGCCCGCTCGGTGGTGCTGCGGCTCGCCGGGGTCGCCACCGGCACCTGGCTGCTGATCAACGCGTACTTCGTCGTGAGCCAGCCGGCCGCGTGGCTGAAGGGGATCGCGCTGCCGCTCGTCCAGGGCGCGGTGCTGCACGGCCAGGGCCTGGTCGGGGTGTCGCTCTACCTCACCGACGGCAGCGACCGGCTCGACTGGTACGGGTACGCGAGTCTGCTGCTGCTCGCCGGCCTGCTGGCGCTGTTCGTGCTCTTCGTGCGGCGCCTGGGTCCGGCGGCGACCGTGCTGCCGTGGCTGGCCTTCTGGCTGGCGACGCGTTCGCAGGACGGCTACTACCTGATGATGACCCCGCTGTGGCTGGCGGCGGCGGTCACCGCGCCCGCGTCCGAGTTCGCGGGGGCCTGGCAGCCGTTCGCGCGCCGGCTGACCGGCCCTGACCGGCGCCCCGCGCGGATCGCCGCGGCCGTCCTGCTGCTGGGCCCGGCGCTCGCGAGCGCGGCGGTGGCGGCCACCGGCTCGCCGCCCCTGCGCATGGAGGTCACCTCGGTGCGTCACGACGTGCGCGCGCTGTCCCGGCTGACCCTGCGGGTCACCAACACGGGCGACGACGCCCTCACGCCCCACTTCACCCTCACCCGGGGCCAGGGCATGTACCTGTACTTCTCGGTGCTGCGGGGACCCGCCGCACTGCCCGCCCACACGACGGCGACCTATGAACTGCGGCCGCCCGAGGGGACGTACGCGCTCCCGAAGCCGGGGCAGCGGGTCCGGCTCCGGGTGTTCACGTCCTCGCCGCAGACCCTGTCGAGCACCTACGTCACGCTGCCGACCGCTTGAAGCGGAGCGTGGCGACGACCGTGGTCAGGCCGCGGATCATGCCGAGCCGGTTCCAGCCCGGCCGACACCGGGTCGGCTGCTCGACGGTGCCTCGCACTACCGCCGGACCCGATCGGCTCGATCCGCGCCCGGCACTCCCGCGGCGGCCGCAAAGGCCGGCACGCAGGCACGACTGGCCGGTCCTCCCCCGCGCCCGGCCGCGACGAGGCCGCGGTCGCCCACGGCCTCAGACCACCAGTCGCACCAGCGCCGCCCTGGCCCGCGCCACCCGGGACCGGACCGTCCCCACCGGGCACCCGCTCACCACGGCCGCCTCCTCGTAGGACAGCCCCAGCATCTGGGTGAGGACGAACGCCTCCCGCCGCTCGGCGGACAGTGCCTCCAGCAGGTCGAGCAGCACTATGCCGTCGTCGAACCCGGGCACGCCCCGGGGCTGGGCCCGCTCGACCGCGGCCTGCCAGTCCGGACCGTCGTACCGGCGGGGCCGGGCCGCGGTGTGCCGGAAGCCGTCGATCACCGCGCGGCGGGCGATGGACAGCAGCCAGACCCGCGCCGAGGAGCGCCCCTCGAACCGGTGCAGGCTGCCGAGCGCGCGCAGGAACGTCTCCTGCGCCAGGTCGTCGACGGCCTGGGGGTCGGCGCAGAGGTGGGAGACATAGCGCAGGACGTCACGGTGCAGGGCACGGACGAAGTGGTCGACGGCGTCCGCGTCACCGGCGCGGGCGGCGAGCGCCCAGGCGGTGGCGGAGGCGTCGGCGGACTCCCGTCGGGCGCGGAGGTCGGCCGGGACGGGCGGGGCGGAAGTGATCACCAGGTGTCCTTCTCGGGTCAGCCGTGATCCGGACCACCGCCTGTGCGCACGGGGGCGCGGGGCGGTCCGGTGAGGGGATCCGGCCGCAGGGCGCCGACGTGGGCGTGGGCGTACGGCCGGGACCGGGCCGCGCAGGGGCGGCCTCGGTGCACTGGCTGTCGTCAGGCGACAGCGATCCCCGCGGGCGGACCGCGATGACTGATCGCGTGGACGAGAAGGAGAAGCCGCGGCCCCCGCCGTGAGCGGGACCGGCGCATCCGCGGACGCGGGCGGTGCGGGGTGGCGGGCAGGGCGAGCAGCAGTCGCAGCGGAGCGACCAGGCGGGCCGCGAAGGCCCGCAGGATGCGGAACGCGGCCCGCTCGCCGTACGCCAGCCAGAGGCCGGTGAGCAGTGCGGCGAGCAGATGGGCCGCGTACATCCCGAACGGCACGAGGAAGGAGAGCGCGTCGACACCCGACGAGGTCCCCATGGAGGCCGCGTCGAGGGAGTCCATGCCGCTCATGTGCGTGGACTCCCTGTGCATCCCGCCCATGCCGGGTGCCGCCGCTGTGGACTGCGCGAGGGAGAACGCCGAGTGCAGGGCTGTCTGGGCGGCGACCACGACGGCCACGATCAGCGGCAGCCCGCGTTCACGGCCGGCCAGACACCAGCCCGCGCACCCGGTCGCGACCAGGCCCGCGGCCAGTGTCCGGCCCGGGACGTCGGCACCGGACATGAGGACGTGCCCCAGGGCGGCGAGCAGCACACAGACGGCCGCGAACACCGCGGCCCGTACCGTGCGTGCGCACCACCCTGCTGTCATGGCGCCCCATCCTCCCATCCGGGCACCGGTCCCCACCTGTGGGTACGGAAATCCACGGGCGCCCGCTCACCGGGTACGGCGGCTCCGTACGACGGCGAAGGCACCGGCCGCCGCCCCGAGCGCGCCCACGACCAGCCCGGCGGCGCCGAGAGCGCGGGCGGTGGAGTCGCTCGCGGCGGCGGACGTGCCGGCGCCCGAGGTCAGCTTCAGGACGGGCGCCGGGTTCTCCGGGTCCGCGTCGCCCGGGGCGGCCTCCTCGATCCAGCGGACGACCTTCCCGTCGGAGTAGGTCTGGAGGGTCTTGAAGGGCAGACGGGCGGTGTCGTCGGGCAGTTGGCCGAAGGCGACGTCGAAGTCCTCGTACCGGCCGGGGCCGATCCGCCCGCCGGTCCAGGTGATCTCGGAGACCGCGTCGGTGATCGTGCCGTCGTCCGTCCTGACCGGCCTCTTGAGCCGGGTGTCGGTGACCTCGGCGGTCCAGCCGTCGTGCGGGGAGACGAGCACGCCGAGCAGGGGGTGGCCGGCGGGCAGGAAGAGCTGGACCTTCGTGGTGCTCGCGGTGTCGCTCTCGTCGGGCACGCGGAAGGTCAGGGCGCCGTCGGTGGCGCCCTCGGGGTAGCTGTCGGGGTGGACGGTGACGTGCGCGGAGGCGACGCCCGCGGCGGTGAGGACGGCGGAGGCGGCGAGTGCGGTGCCGAGGCCGGCGCGGCGCAGGGCGGTGGATGTCGAGGACATGGGTGAGGGATCTCCGTACGGACAGGAAAGGGGTGGAGGGGTCAGACGGTGTACGGGATCGTCGTGGGCGGTCCGCGCCGGTGGACCGTGTGACGGAGCAGCAGGGGGCGGGGGGTGCGCGGGGCGTCCGCGGG